>CAKRYE010000005.1 GCA_934426285.1 uncultured Blautia sp. | reverse complement strand
TGTCAACTCCTTTCCTTGCTATTGCACTTATATTATATGTGATTTGCATTGCACAGTCAATCTATTAGACGAAAAAATCACAGAAAAGTCAACGATTTTTTGGAGGTTTATGGGATGTTATCATTGAACCAAGAAAGTTTGACAAGACCCGAACATTTTGCCTGTCTGAATTGGGAGATAGAGTGAAGGGAAACATAATTGTTTTTCAGGAAAATGCATAAAACTGGAAATGCTGGAAATCTTAAAAGGTACAAAGGAGTGAATGGACATGGGATATGTAAAAGATATTAAGGATTTAAAAATAGATGCCTCACTGGGAAAGGAAGAGCGGATTTTAAGCTATCTTGAGCAGATGGAAAATCCCTATGAATATCAGGATGGAGACACCCGGGTAAGGATCCGTTTTTCTGATACAGAAAAAACATTAACAGATCAGCTTATATCATACGCTTCCGAAAAAACAATCATATGATGGGAAAAATTGGAAACAGGAAAACAGTTGACGTATTTTCAGATAACTGATATAGTGAAAATGGTCAATAAAAAGAGTAAAGAACGAACGTCATATTGAATTTCCTGCGAAAATAAACAGGAGGTAGAATATGGCACGCCCAAAATCTAAAATCTATTATGCGGTTGCATATCTTCGTCTGTCAAGGGAAGACGGTGATAAAGGAGAGAGCAACAGTATCACAAATCAGAAAAAACTGATTCAGGAATATGTATCAAAATCAAAGGACATTAAATTAGTCGGTGAATTCCAGGATGATGGATTTACCGGAACCAATTTCAACAGACCGGGGTTTCAGAACCTTATGGAGATGCTGGAGAAGGGAAAGGCTGATTGTGTCATTGTCAAAGATTTATCCCGTTTAGGAAGAGATTATATTGAAACAGGGAAATATATAGAAAAAGTATTTCCTTCTATGGGAGTGCGCTTTATCGCATTAAATGATAATGTGGACTCTTTAAACAGAGACGTTTCAGATGAAATTGTGATTCCCTTTAAGAATCTTATCAATGATTCATACTGCAGGGAATTATCCAATAAACTGCGTATTCAGTACAAAACACAAAGAAAAAACGGAGAATTCATAGGAAATTTTGCCTGCTTTGGATATATGAAAGCACCGGATGACAAGCATAAGCTGATCATTGATGAGGAGGCAGCCCAGGTAGTACGCCTGATCTATGCAAAAAGGATTGAAGGATATTCCTGCAAAAATATAGCAGGTTATCTTAATACGATGGGATTTCTGTCCCCAAGTGATTATAAAGTCAGCAAAGGACATAACTATAAGTGTGGGTTTAAACAGAATACAGTCAGTAAATGGGGAGATAAGCAGGTCAGGAGGATTTTAACAAACCGGGTCTATGTAGGAGATCTGGAACAGGGAAAGAGAGGCACACCTAATTATAAAATAAAGAAGATGCAGGAAAAAAAGAAAGAGGACTGGATCATTGTGAAAGGTGCACATGATCCTATCGTATCAGAGGAAACGTTTGACACGGTACAGAAAATCATGCAGATGGATGCTTATACAGCACCGTCAAAAGAAACTGCCTATCCTCTGTGTGGTATCCTGTTTTGCGCTGACTGCCATTCTACCATGTATAAGAGAAAGGTGGTCAGGAGGGGAAAAGAGTTTAATTATTATGTGTGCATTGGCTACAGAAAGAAAATCTGCAGTTCCGGTCATAGCATGGAAATGAACCGGCTCCATGAAAAAGTATTAAATGCGATACGGCTTCAGATCCATCTGATCCTGGAAATGGAGGAATTTTTAAATACAGTCAAAGATGAAGTGTTTTTTGACATGAAATTAAAACGTCTGAAGGTCCAGGAGGATGAAATGCTGGCTCAGCTGGAACAGCAGCGGGAGTTTCGCATGAAGTTGTATGAAAACCGTGTAGAGGGAATGATAACAGATGATGAATATTTTTATATGAGAGAAAAATATTCTGCTAAAATTGAAGAAACCATGGAGATACTCAGGCACATAGAGGAAGAAAAAGACCTGGCATTTTCAAAAAAGAAAACAGATCTGGCATGGATGGATTCTTTTAAGGAAAACAGAAATGTAACAGAGCTGACAAGGGAACTGGTTGTGACTTTGATAGACAGGATTGAAGTTTCGGCAGATAAAAGTATTGAGATCACATTCAGGTTTAAGGATGAATTTAAACAGCTGAAAGAATGTGTAGACAAGTTAAAAGAGGATATGGCCGGATAAGGAGAAAATATGGCACGAGTATCAAGGAAAAACATAGCTGTAACTGCGGTTTCTGCAGATGAGGAGATGAAACCCTATCAAGCATGTCTTTATCTCAGGCTTTCGGATGAGGATGAACGAAGCATAGAAGACAATTCCATTGGAAATCAGAAAAAAATATGTCTTGAACACTTAAAAAAATTGCCGGAAATTGAAGTGACAGCTTCTTATATAGATAACGGGGCATCTGGGACAAACTTTTCCAGATCTGGCTTTAAGCAGATGCTTCAGGATTTGACAAATGGCAGAATCAATTGTGTTGTAGTTAAGGATCTAAGCCGACTGGGGCGAAATTATCTGGAAACAAGTGAATATCTGGAAAAAATCTTTCCGGAGGCAGGTATCCGCTTCATAGCAGTGAATAATGGATACGACAGTATCCGTAAGCTGGATGGAAAGCAGGAAATAGTAATTCCATTTTCCAATATTGTAAATGACATGTATGCAAAGGATGTTTCAAGAAAAATACGTTCATCTATTAAAACATTAATGAAATGCGGAGAATTTTTACCGCCGTCAGGAAGTATTCCCTATGGATATTTAAGAGATGAAAAAAATAACACGTATATAATTGATAAAGAAACAGCCCCTATTGTTCAGGAGATATTTAAAATGAAGCTGCAGGGAGTTTCTGATTGTGAGATTATCAGGACTTTGAACCGGAAACAGATTCCATCACCTGGAAAGATCAGGTATTTACGTGGCATGACGAAAGCGGAAAAGTATAAAGAGGCAGTCTGGGTTGGATCGACACTTAGAAAACTTCTGTCCAATGAAGTATATCTGGGACATCGGATACATGGAAAAGTGAAGAGAGACTGCCTGGGAGCGGAGAAGAAAAGAAGACCGCAGGAGGAATGGGAGTATATTTATAATGTACATCCGGCACTTATCAGTGAGGAAGACTTCCAAAAAATACAGCAGATAAAGGAAAAGGGGAGAGAAAAGCAGGCACAGTGTAATAAACATCAGGAACTATCTTTGGAAGAAAGGCGGCTTCTGACCGGAAAAATTTATTGTGGAGATTGTGGAGCACTGATGGGAGTAAGAAAAGGCAATCAGCGGCTTACAAGCAAAGAATTACCTCGGATATTTTATCAATGTGACGGTTATAAGTATTCTGGCAAGACCCGATGCTTTAATCACTATATAAGTCAGAAAGATGTGTTGGAGAAGATAAAAAATGCCCTGAATGTACAGTTCAAATTGATTGCGGAGTCAGACAGAGTCATCAAAAGTATTCAGGATGATAAAAAAGAACTGCTGGCGCTACATGATAAGAAACGGAAAGAAATAAATGATGAACTTGCAAAAATGGAAATGAAGAAAGAACGGCTGTTGATTGACTATAATGATGACACGATTAGCAGTGAAGAATACAGGTATATTCGTCAGAAATATGATGATGAGGAACAAAAGTTAAGAAGAATTCTTGCTTTTGCAGAAAAAGAAAGAAAAAATCAGGAAAAGCAGTTACGGACAACAGAGGAATGGGTGAAGCTGATGAAGCAGTTTATGCCACAGAAAAATATTGACAGAAAGTTGATAGAACATTTGATTGACACAATTTATGTGTATGGCAATAAAAACGTGGAAATTGTGTTCTTGTTTAAAAACGAAATAGAAGAGTTAACAGGAGCAGCAAGAGAAGCAGAGAGGAAAGAGCGAAACATTGGATAGTGTACAGAAAGATGTGGCATATTTAAGGCTTTCTCTTGCGGACGGTGATGGAAAGGATGAAAGTACAAGTATTTCTTCTCAGCGTAAACGAATTTGGGATTTCTGGAAAAAACAAGGGCAGGGAACAAAACTGGAAGAATATATAGATGATGGTTTTAGCGGGACAAATTTTGAAAGACCTGGTTTTCAGAGACTTCTATCAGAGGTTCGCGAGGGAAAAGTACGAACCCTGTTGGTAAAAGACTTATCCAGATTTGGACGAAATTATCTGGAAGCAGGTTATTATCTGGAATATGTATTTCCCTATTATGGGGTCAGGGTAATTGCTGTTAATGATAATTTTGATTCCCTGAAAGCGTCTGGCAGTACCGGTGGTCTGGAAATGGCCCTTAGAAATCTTATGAATGAATGCTACAGCAGGGATATTTCCAAAAAAGTAACAAGTTCAACACGTATAAAGAAGAAAAACGGAGAATACTGTTACGGAGCAGTTGCATTTGGGTACAAGAAAGGGAAACAACATAATACAATCGTGCCAGATGAAGAAGCTGCCAAAATAGTAAAATATATTTTTGAGCTGGCATGTGAGGGAAATACGATCACGCAGATTTGCAGGGTTTTGAATGAAAAAAAGGTGATTACCCCATCCATATATATGCAAAGGACGAATTATAGAAGTAATGAATGCTGGACCTATAATTCCATACAGAATATATTGAAGAACCGTATTTATACTGGAGATACAGAGTGTTACAAATCGCATGTAAAACGTGTGGGATGTAATGCAGTAAATGTGATTCCGGAGAATGAACGGGAGGTTGTGCTTAACACTCATCAGGCAATCGTAAGCCGGGAAGAATACTGGAAGGCCAGAAATGTGATAAAACCTGTTGGGGAAAGAACAAGAGGAAAAGAATCCGGTAGTGTTCTTACAGGAATCCTTGTCTGCGGTTCTTGTGGAACTAATCTGCTGAAAGGTAAAAAGAAGAATAAAGACTTTTTGTGTGCTAACAGGAGATATATACCTGGCAGCGATTGTGAACAAATACGTGTAAGGGAACAGACGGTACTTGATGTCATAAAGAATGCTGTAAATGTGCAATTATTGTTTCTGGAAAAACAGGAAGAGGAAATGAAACAATTATGGAAAAAGAGGAAAAAAGAAAGCCTGATTATTCAGAAACAGATAGAAAAGCTGGAGAAGCAGAGGAAAAATCTTGTAGACAGAGGCGTACTTTTATATGAAAACTATATAGAGGGAAAATCTACAAAGGAACAGTATCTTGCTGAAAAAGCAGATAACCAGGAGCTGAAAGGAAAATATGAAGAACAGTTACAGGATTTAAAAAAACAGTTGGAAGAACAGGAAATAAAAGAAGAACAGGATAGAGAGAAAAAAAGAAAAGATTCAATGATACTGCAGTTTCATAACCAGGAAGAGATAACAAAGGAAATGTTGCAGGCATTAGTGGAAAAGATAACAGTGTATCCCGACGGTGAAATCGAAATTTTATGGAAGTTTCGAGATGAATTAAATCAGGATAGGAACAATAAAAATGAGTCAATATAGAAAAATAATAGTTTGAGAATCAGCAAAGAAAATGTTATAATAGAAACGAGGTATTAGATGAATAATACAATATTTCCTGGAAGTGAAGTAGTCAGGAAAGGAATTGGTGAGATTATGGGTGGAAAAGTTCTTGAACTGGAATCTGAACGACTTCGGGCAGAGGGTGAAATAAGGGGCGAAATAAGAGGTGAGGCTAAAGGCGAAGAACGGTTAAGCATTTTGATCAATCGCCTGATCCTGGATGGAAGAAGTGCAGAGATCCAGTCTGTAGTAACAAATGCAGAAATACGAAAACAGATGTATAAAGAATATGGAATGTAATTCCAACAAAACGAAACATTTTCTGAAAGTCTAAAGTGAAGAAAGTGTTGGCGAAAAAAGCCAATACTTTCTCACAATCTTATAGTTCTTTTTTTAAAAAAATTCCAAAAAATATAGAAAAAAATGTTATCAATATATTGACACAAAGGTGAGCGGATCTCCGGTCATACAGAATGGAAAGCTGGCAGGAGCGGTGACTCATGTGTTTGTACAGGATTCTACCAGCGGATATGGGATTTTTGCTGAGACTATGATGGAACATGAAAACTATAAAATGACATAGATTGTACAATTGCTGTCGAAGCTAAACTTATCATATCGAATCCTGAAGATTTCGGTATGAAAAAGGCAAAACAGCTCGATGGAAAATGGCCTGTACTGCCCTGTTTCGGCTTGATTTCTCCCTTCTTATTCCACTATAATAGTTGATGTGCCGAAAAAAAGAAACTAATTGACAGGATTTTTAAGCAGGGAGGAGACAGGCCTCATGGAAAAATTAAATGTGGCAGTTGCGGATGATAATGAGAGAATGGTGGAAGTACTTGGTCAGATCATAGAGGAAGATAAAGACCTGGAATTGGTGGGAAAAGCTCACAATGGTGAAGAAATCTGCAAGATTATACGGGAGAAAGAACCAGATGTTGTAGTATTGGATATTATTATGCCGAAGATGGATGGGCTGGCAGTTATGGAGCAATTTGTACATAACAGTAATCTGAAGAAAATCCCGGCGTTTATTGTGGTTTCGGCAGTGGGAAAAGAGCGGATTACAGAGGACGCGTTCAGTCTGGGAGCGGATTATTATGTGTTGAAGCCTTTTGATAACCGAATGCTGCTTAACCGAATCAAGCATGTACGAAGTATTGGAGAAAAGAAATACAGAGAAATCAACAGGCAGCCGGCAAAACAGGAGGAAAGCAGTGCGGCTTTGGGAAATCTGGAAACAGATGTGACCAATATTATCCATGAGATTGGCGTACCGGCTCATATTAAGGGGTATCAGTATCTGCGGGATGCGATCATTTTGTCGGTAAATGATATGGAAATGCTGAATTCTATCACAAAGATCCTGTATCCGACCATTGCAAAGAAACATCAGACTACTTCCAGCCGGGTAGAACGGGCAATCCGCCATGCTATTGAAGTTGCCTGGAGCAGAGGAAAAATGGATACGATAGATGCACTGTTTGGCTATACGGTGAGCACAGGAAAAGGAAAACCTACAAATTCAGAATTTATAGCACTGATAGCAGATAAAATCAGACTGGAATATAAAAATCGCTCTTTTCAATAGTCAAAAATTGGGGTATAATTATTTTAACAAAGGCTACCAAGGAGGGGTATACGCATGAAAAATATCTTATTTGCAACATCTGAAGCAGTGCCGTTTATTAAAACGGGAGGACTTGCCGATGTAGCAGGTGCGCTGCCGAAATGTTTTGACAAAAAATATTTTGATGTACGTGTGATTTTACCGAAATATGCCTGTATGAAACAGGAATGGAAAGATAAAATGGATTATATCACACATTTCTACATGGATTTGGGGTATAAGAACTGCTATGTAGGAATTATGCATATGGAATATCAGGGGATTCAGTTTTATTTCATAGATAATGAATATTATTTCAGTGGTCCGAAACCTTATGATAGTGCGCCATGGGATTTGGAAAAATTTGCTTTTTTCTCCAAGGCAGTTTTATCAGTTCTTCCGGTGATTGGATTCCGGCCGGATGTGATCCACTGTCACGACTGGCAGACAGGACTGGTTCCTGTATATCTTCATGACAGCTTCCAGCAGAATGAGTTTTTCTGGAATATAAAAACTGTTATGACCATACATAACCTGAAATTCCAGGGTGTTTGGGATGTTAAGACTGTACAAGATATCACAGGTCTTTCTGATTATTACTTTGCAGCAGATAAGCTGGAAGCTTATAAAGATGCCAATTTCCTGAAGGGTGGTATTGTATTTGCAGATGCGGTGACTACAGTCAGCAACACTTATGCGGAGGAAATCAAGACACCGTTTTACGGAGAACGTCTGGACGGACTGATGTGTGCCCGTGCCAACAGTCTTAGGGGTATTGTAAACGGAATTGATTATGATATTTTCAATCCGGAGACAGATTCCTGTATTGCACAGAATTATAATGCCACAACCTTCCGTAAGGAAAAAGTGAAGAATAAGATTCAGCTCCAGAGAGAACTGGGACTGGAGGAGAATCCGAAAGCAATGATGATCGGAATCGTTTCCCGTCTTACAGATCAGAAGGGTTTTGACCTGATTGCTTATGTGATGGATGAGCTATGCCAGGATGCAGTTCAGATTGTGGCACTGGGAACCGGTGATGAGAGATATGAAAACATGTTCCGTCATTTTGACTGGAAATATCATGGCAAGGTATCTGCACAGATTTATTATGATGAAGCACTTTCACATCGAATTTATGCAGCGTCTGATGCGTTTCTTATGCCGTCACTGTTTGAACCATGTGGCTTAAGCCAGCTGATCAGTCTTCGATATGGTACGCTTCCTATCGTTCGTGAGACCGGCGGCCTGAAAGATACGGTGGAACCATACAATGAGTATGAGGGAACTGGAACAGGATTTTCTTTCCGCAATTATAATGCCCATGAGATGTTGAATACAGTCCGGAATGCAGAACGCATTTTCTATGACAAAAAGCGGGAATGGAATAAGATGGTTGACCGTGCTATGGCAACAGATTTCTCATGGAATAATTCTGCACGTCAGTATGAAGAAATGTATAACTGGCTGATCGGAGAAAAATAAAAAAGAGCGATACTGAAAGATAAAACAGGAAATGTGTGGATAGAAACATGTTTCCTGTTTCTTTTATCGGATATTGTCAGAAGGAAATGCTTGACAGACTGGAAAAAGTATAATACTATATTAACAGAAATACGAACATAGGTTCGAAATACGCTCAAGGAGATCAAATAGATGATTAATGAAGAAAAGCAGAAAGCGCTGGAGGCAGCGCTTGGACATATTGAAAAGCAGTATGGTAAGGGATCAGTGATGAAGCTGGGAGAATCTGGGGCAAATATGCAGGTCGAAACTGTTCCCACAGGCTCCTTAAGCCTTGATATTGCATTAGGAGTAGGCGGTGTGCCTAAGGGACGTATCATAGAGATTTATGGACCGGAGTCCAGTGGTAAGACTACAGTTGCCCTGCATATGGTGGCAGAGGTCCAGAAGAGAGGCGGAATTGCCGGATTTATTGATGCTGAGCATGCTCTGGACCCGGTATATGCCAAGAATATTGGTGTGGATATTGACAATTTATACATATCCCAGCCGGATAACGGAGAACAGGCATTGGAGATCACAGAGACTATGGTACGATCAGGTGCAGTGGATATTGTAATTGTGGATTCTGTAGCTGCATTGGTTCCAAAGGCAGAGATAGATGGAGACATGGGTGACAGCCACGTAGGCTTACAGGCCAGATTGATGTCACAGGCTCTCCGTAAGCTTACTGCGGTTATCAGTAAATCCAACTGCGTGGTTATCTTTATCAATCAGCTTCGTGAAAAGGTTGGGGTTATGTTCGGTAATCCGGAGACTACTACCGGCGGTCGCGCGCTGAAATTTTATTCTTCTATCCGTCTGGATGTCCGCAGAGTTGAGACACTGAAGCAGGGCGGTGAGATGGTTGGTAACCATACCAGGATCAAGGTAGTGAAGAATAAGGTGGCGCCACCTTTTAAGCAGGCAGAATTTGATATTATGTTTGGAACAGGTATTTCCAAAGAGGGAGATATCCTGGATCTGGCAGCTGACTGCGGAATTGTAAATAAAAGTGGTGCATGGTATGCATACAATGGTGACAAGATCGGACAGGGACGTGAGAATGCCAAGATATTCCTGAAGGAGCATACAGATATCTGCGATGAAATTGAAAAGCAGGTCAGGATCCATTATAATCTGCTTCCGGGGGAAAATGCGGAAGCCCAGTCAGATCCGGTTGGGGAAACTGAGGAATAAGCATGGAGCTTTTGGAAGAGGAACATAAAAAAGCAGCCCGTAAAGCAATGCAGCTTCTGGAACATATGGACCGTACAGAAAAGGGACTGCGGGACAGGCTGCGTCAGAACGGATTTTCGCAGGCAGCGATTGAGGCTGCTATGGAATATGTGAAATCCTATGGATATATTAATGATGAACGCTATGCCAGAACTTATATAGCATATCGGATGGATACCAGGAGCCGTCAGAAGATTCTGCAGGAATTGATAGGAAAAGGGGTAGACAGAGATATTGCTGTGGCAGCCTGGGAAGCGGAAGCAACTCTTAATACACCGGATGAGCATATGCTTTTAATAAAAACAGTAGAGAAAAAAATTGCCCCTGGTTCAGAGCTGAATGAGAGGGAGATGCGCCGCCTTTATGGTTATCTTATACGTCGGGGCTTTCAGGGTTCTGATATATCGCATGTTCTGGAGGAACTGGAGATAAAATTTAGCAGAAATTTTCTGAAAAACTTGACATAAGTATCAAAAAAAGATAAACTTGTATTGTTGTATTTGTACAATGAAAACTAAATAAGGAGGTGCTCCTGTGACAACAACAATTATTGTTGCAATTGTCGCTGTGGTAGTCGCGCTACTTATTGCGGTTCCTGTTACTTGCAAAATTGCTGTGAACAACAAAATTCAGAAGGACGCTGAAACAGTTGGAATAGCAGAAGACAAAGCAAGAAGCATCATAGATGAAGCTCTGAAAACAGCAGAAACTAAAAAAAGAGAAGCTTTATTGGAAGTGAAGGAAGAATCTCTCCGTACTAAAAATGAACTGGAGAAAGAAACCAAGGAACGAAGAAACGAACTGCAGAAGTATGAAAACCGTGTATTAGCCAAGGAATCTGCGGTGGACAAGAAAGCAGATGCAGTGGAGAAGCGTGAAGCGGAATGCACAGCGAGAGCAGCTGAGGTGCAGAAAAAAGAGAAACGAGTAGAAGAACTTGAGCAAAAAGGAGTACAGGAACTGGAACGAGTTTCAGGTCTGACCTCCGAACAGGCAAAAGAGGAACTGCTCAAATCTGTTGAAGATGATGTAAAAGTAGATGTAGCCAAGCTTTACAGAGAATTGGAAGGCAGAGCAAAGGAAGAAGCTGGAAAGAAAGCCAAGGAGTATGTGGTGAATGCCATTCAGAAGTGTGCAGTGGATCATGTCTCCGAGACTACTATTTCTGTGGTGCAGCTTCCAAGTGATGAAATGAAGGGCAGAATCATCGGACGTGAAGGTCGAAACATCCGTACACTGGAGACTTTGACAGGTGTGGATCTTATTATCGATGATACACCGGAGGCAGTTGTATTGTCAGCCTTTGATCCGATTCGGCGTGAAGTGGCCAGAGTAGCTTTAGAGAAGCTGATCGTAGATGGCCGAATTCATCCGGCCAGAATCGAGGAAATGGTTGAGAAGGCACAGAAGGAAGTAGAAGCCCAGATCCGTGAAGACGGTGAAACTGCAGCGATGGATGTGGGAGTTCATGGTGTTCATCCGGAATTGCTGAAGCTTCTGGGACGAATGAAATTCCGATCAAGCTATGGTCAGAATGCACTGAAGCATTCGATTGAAGTAGCACAGCTGTCAGGAATGCTGGCTGGAGAGGTTGGAGTGGATGTTCGGATGGCAAAACGTGCAGGTCTTCTTCATGATATCGGTAAGTCGATTGACCATGAAGTAGAAGGCTCACATATTCAGATTGGTGTGGATCTTTGTAAGAAATATAAGGAATCCCCGATTGTCATCAATACAGTTGCATCCCATCATGGAGATGTAGAACCGGAATCACTGATTGCATGTATTGTGCAGGCAGCGGATGCTATTTCAGCAGCCAGACCTGGTGCAAGACGTGAGACGCTGGAGACATATACAAACCGTTTGCAGCAGCTGGAGGATATTACAAACCAGTTCAAGGGCGTTGATAAATCTTTTGCTATTCAGGCAGGCAGAGAGATACGTGTAATGGTTGTACCGGAACATGTAAACGATGCAGATATGGTTCTTTTGGCGCATGATATTGCGAAACAGATTGAATCAGAGCTTGAATATCCTGGTCAGATTAAAGTCAATGTGATCCGCGAAAGCAGAGCCATAGACTACGCTAAATAAATAGTTCTTTGCAGACATAAGCCCTGCAGATTGTGTAAAAACAGTCTGCAGGGCTTTTATTGTGCCGTATGGATTGATGAAGGCGGTTTTGAAAATAACAGATGCCACGCATAATTTTCCTGAGCAGAGAGTAGACTGGTACAGGGTGAAGTTATGGAAGAAAAAAAGAGATTTCCGGGACTGGTTTTGTGTATGTGTGGTTTTCTGCTGGGCAGTTTTATACCTAATCTGATTTGGAAAACAGAGTGGCATCGGGGAACCCTGGAAGCAATCTATTATCTGACATCATTCACTGCATCAGGAAGTGTGTCGGGGGTAGAATATCTGAAAGAGATTATAAAGCTCAGGGGAAGCCTTTGGGGGTTATGTATGATCTGTGGATTTTCTGTTTTTGGGGCACCATTGGCAGTAGCAGGGCTTCTGATCCTGGGATGCCGGATGGGGATGGTGATTGCTGTCTCGATTCTGGAGTTTGGATTACTGGGTGGTCTGATCGGAACAGGGCTTTTGTTCCCGCAATACCTTTTATATATTCCTGGATGGATTTTTTTGATGGAACAGATATGGGAACAGTCCATAGATATCTGGAAACGCAGAGAATTATTTCCTGTGAATAAAAGACGTTATTGGGGAAAAACAGGTATATCTGCATTGCTTCTGTCTGGAGGGATTCTGGCAGAATGTTATCTGAATCCCTGGATCGCAGAAAAAATTCTGGATTATCTGAAATAATCACAGGAATCAGGCAATATTCGATTGATATAAAAAAATTTTTACAACATTTTGTGCAGGTTGTCATAAAATATCCGATATGTGGTAGAATTTCCCGAAAGGCCTTGATTTTACTGGATTTCAGAATAAAAAAGGTTTGATTTTATGTCAAATTAACAGTATAATACATATGCAATATTGAGAAACAAAATCAGGAGCGGGAAGTAGCATACTATGGAACTGGAAATTAGAGAATTTATTGCATATTTGCATGATATAAAGAAAACATCAATAAATACAGAAATGTCTTATCAGCGTGATCTAAAAAAAATGTGGGATTTTCTGAAAAATCGAGGCATTATGTCTGTGACAGAGGTAAAAGAGCTGGAGCTGGAAGGATATATAAGCTATATGGAGAGGGAGAAATTTGCAGCTTCCTCTATATCCAGAAGCGTGGCATCGATTAGGGCATTTTTTCAATTTCTCTGGAAAGAAGGCGTGATCACCAGTGATCCGGCAGAGAATCTGAAACCTCCAAAGGTAGAAAAAAAAGCACCGGAGATTCTTACTGTGGAAGAAGTAGACAGATTATTGCAGAAGCCTGACCATGAAAATGTAAAAGGCATCAGAGACAGTGCGATGCTGGAACTTTTATATGCCACAGGAATGAGAGTGAGTGAGATGCTTCATTTGCAGGTTTCGGATGTAAACCTGCAGTTGGGCTATGTGATCTGTCGTGACCATGAAAAAGAGAGAATTATACCTATAGGAATTCCCTGCAAAAAGGCACTGGAGAAATATATGGCAGTGTCCAGACCTGCTTTCGTTGAGAACAGGGAAGAAACTGCGCTGTTTACCAATTGTTCAGGTAAAGCAATGAGCAGACAGGGGTTCTGGAAGGTGCTGAAGGGATATGCAGATGCTGCAGGAATCAAGGGGGATATTACTCCCCATACATTAAGACATTCTTTTGCGGTCCATATGCTTCAAAATGGTGCTGATATCCGCAGTGTGCAGGAAATGCTGGGACATTCGGATATTTCTACGACCCAGATTTATCTGGGAATGAGTGTAAATAAAATGCGGGATGTATATATGAAATCTCATCCCCGCCATTAAAAAAGATCCGCCAGGTTAACTGGTGGATCTTTTTTGAACGCAGATATCGCGAAGCGACTGCGTTCATGAGCAAGTAGCGAAGCGGATTGCGAATGTCCGCTTTACTCAGCACATTTCTGCGATGGTATACAGAAGCTTTTCTGATTCTTCCCATCCCAGACAAGGATCGGTAATAGATTTGCCATATATGTGATCACAGCCGATCTTCTGGTTGCCTGGTTCAATATAGCTTTCGATCATAAGTCCCTTTACCAGAGTACGGATTTCCGGGTCAACGAGACGGCTGTGAAGAACTTCTTTTGCAATTCGTACCTGCTGCTCATACTGCTTGTTGGAATTGGAATGATTGGTATCTACGATTACTGCAGGGTTTTTCAGATTTTTCTGCTGATATTTTTCCAGGAGGAGTCGGAGATCTTCGTAATGATAATTTGGAATAGCCTCTCCGTGTTTATTGACTGCACCCCGGAGAATGGTATGAGCAAGTTCATTACCTGTGGTTTCCACTTCCCAGCTTCTGTAAATAAAACGATGTCCGCCCTGTGCTGCTACCACAGAGTTGAGCATAACAGACAGATCGCCGCTGGTAGGATTTTTCATACCTGCAGGAACTTCCATGCCGCTGACAGTCAGGCGATGCTGCTGATCCTCTACGGAACGTGCACCTACAGCAACATAGGAAAGAAGGTCTGAAAGATAACGGTAATTCTCAGGGTATAACATTTCGTCTGCGCAGGTCATTCCACTGGTCTGAATAGCGTGGATATGCATTTTGCGGATTGCAATAAGGCCTGCAAGGAGATTTGGCTGTTTTTCCGGATCTGGCTGATGTACCATACCTTTGTATCCTTCGCCTGTGGTACGCGGCTTATTGGTATAGACGCGGGGCACAATGATAACTTTATCAGCAATTTTCTCCTGGACTTTGCGAAGTCTGGTCAGATAGTCTAGCACTGCATCTTCATTATCTGCGGAACATGGACCAATGATAGCGAGAAATTTATCAGATTTGCCTGTAAAAACATCCTTAAGTTCTTTGTCGCGGGCATCTTTGATTGCCTGAAGTTCTGCATCAATAGGAAATTGATTGCGGATTTCTTCAGGTGTCGGTAGTTTTTTTATGAAATCGAATCCCATGGTTTGTATCTCCTTTAAATCTTTTGTCGATATTCAGAAGTATAAACCATTATAATCGGAATGTCGATACCAAAAGTAAAATAGTCAGAAGCATTTCGCTTAGAAGAAGTCCGCAGAAATATCCCCGGATTCCAAGAATGGGTATGACAAGCAGAACAAAGGCAACGCGGATACAAATGCTGATACTGCTGTAGAGCAGGCAGAGACCGGATTTTCCAAGACCGTTCAGAATACTGGTGAGTGTTGTGTTCAGGTACAAAAAAGGACAGACAAAGGATAGAGCCTGAATGCAGATGCCGGCAGTGGTGTTGTGAAATAAAAAAGTTCCTAAAAATTGTCCCATAATAAAAAACAGAAACATACATCCGGTTCCCAGTACTGTACAGCATCCAAGGATACGGCGGATTACATAGCGGATCCGTTTTTGACAGCCAAGAGCTTGAAGTTCGGCAATGGATGGCAGCAGCATGACCGATACGGAGTTCGTGAGGGTAGATGGAAATAAAATCAGCGGCAGTGCCATACCTGTAAAAATTCCGTATATTTCAAGAGAACCGGATCTGCTTAAACCAGATAAACGCAGCCTGTTGGGAATTAACAGAACCTCTATGCCTGCAAGGACTGTGAGCAGAACTTTGTTTAGAGTAAGAGGAACGGATATGGGAAAAAGTTTTTTTAAAGTATTAAAAAATTTTCTCAACAGCAGACCTGCTTTTGGGGATTGGCAGAAAAAAGTATATTTATCAAGATGAAAATGCATACTGATAAGAAATAATGAGAGAAATGCGGCTACAGCTTCCCCAATCAGGTTTCCGCCGGCTGCAATCAGCGGGGTTACAGGACGGTTCTGTGAGATAAGGATCCGGTATATGAGATAACAGCCGCCAATTCTGGAAAACTGTTCCAGGAGCTGAATGGCAGATGGAATACCTGCTTTTTTAATACCGAAATAATAGCTGTTTATGCAGACATGAAGAGTGGCCGGAGGAAGGGAAAAAGCAAGCAGCCGGAGCAGGCCGATAGTCTGAGGTTCTTTTAATATTTCTTTCGCCCAGAAATCTCCGAAGAAACAGAGCTGACAGGACAGAATAACAGACAGAACAACAGAAAAGACTGCACCGCAGACAAAGTAGTCTCCTTTTTGATGGTTGTGCTTTTGTGCTTTGGCAGAAGCGGTAAGGCGGGAAATTCCTGTCTGGATTCCAGAAGCACACAGGGACATAAACAGAAGCTGCAGGGGAACTGTAAGCTGAAAAATTCCCAGCCCCTGCGCACCAATGGTATGGGAAAGGAATATTCTGTAAAAGAAGCCAGCCAGCCTGCTCAGTAATCCACTGAAGGTAAGAAGCAGGGTTCCTCTGATAAAGAGCTTTTTGGACATATTCAGGAACAATTCCTTTTTTTGTCAATATATGTGAAAAACAGCCTTGACAGAACAAATTGTTTTTGATAAAGTAATCATGAAATCCGAGGGAAACACTGGGAATTAAATGAGGTGAGAAAATGAAACTGTCAACAAGAGCCAGATATGGCTTGAAAGCGTTAATAGATCTGGGACTGCACAGTGAGAACGAAACTGTGTCATTACAGAGTATTGCAGAAAGACAGGACATCTCTGTAAGCTATCTGGAGCAGCTCATGGCCATGCTGAAAAAAGCGGGGCTTGTGACAAGCAGCAGAGGAGCATATGGAGGTTACCGCCTTGGCAGACCGGCAGAGGAAATCTCAGTAGGTGATATTCTTCGTGTACTGGAAGGCGGTCTGGAGGCTGCGGTCTGCCCGGGGATTGAGAATGACGGAACCTGCCACGGAAGTGATGTATGTGTGGCAAAGAATGTCTGGAAGAGAATTAATGACAGTATTACAAATGCAGTAGATACTCTGATGCTTGGCGAACTGATCGAAGAAAGCCGAATAGCACATGAGAAAAAAGGGTAAAGGATTCGTAACAGTGAAGATACTTTACAGTTGCGAATATACTATGAATAAATCAGGAGGATAAGAAAATGGGAAAAATGATCTATCTGGATAATGCTGCGACAACAAAGACAGCGCCTGAAGTTGTTCAGGCAATGATGCCGTATTTTTCAGAATATTACGGAAACCCATCCAGCATCTACGATTTTGCCGGAAAGAGTAAAGAAGCTATTACCAGAGGAAGAGAACAGATTGCAGAGGTTCTCGGTGCAAAAAAAGAGGAAATCTATTTCACAGCAGGAGGTTCAGAGTCTGATAACTGGGCACTGAAAGCTGCTTTTGAAGCATATAAATCCAAGGGAAATCACATTATCACAACTAAGATCGAGCATCATGCTATCCTGCATACCTGTGAGTATCTGGAAAAAGAACGTGGAGCAAAGATCACATACCTGGATGTTGATGAAAATGGTATTGTAAAGCTTGATGAGCTTGAGAAAGCAATCACACCGGAGACAATTCTGATTTCTGTGATGTTTGCAAACAACGAGATTGGATCTATCCAGCCGATCAAAGAGATTGGCCGTATTGCCAAGGAACACGGAATTCTTTTCCATACAGATGCAGTTCAGGCATTCTGCCAGGTTCCGATCAATGTGGATGAGTGTAACATTGATATGTTAAGCTCCAGCGGACATAAAATCAACGGACCAAAGGGAATCGGTTTCCTCTATATCCGCAAGGGCGTGAAAATCCGTTCCTTTGTACATGGCGGAGCACAGGAACGTAAGCGTCGTGCAGGTACAGAGAATGTTCCGGGAATCGTAGGTTATGGTGCGGCTGCTGCCAGAGCAAATGCATCCATGAAAGAACGTACAGCTAAGGAAATCCAGATCAGAGATCATATGATCCAGAGGATTGAAACGGAAATTCCTTATGTAAAGGTAAACGGAGATCGTGTAAAGAGACTTCCGAATAATGTTAATGTGAGCTTTCAGTTTGTAGAGGGTGAATCCCTGCTTCTGATGCTTGATAATTATGGCATCTGTGCATCTAGCGGCTCTGCATGTACATCAGGATCTCTGGATCCATCCCATGTACTGCTGGCAATCGGTCTGCCTCATGAGATTGCACATGGTTCTCTGCGTATGACACTCAGCGAAGAGACAACCATGGAAGATGTGGATTTTGTTATTGACAGACTGAAAGAAATTGTAGAACATCTGAGAAATATGTCTCCATTATATGAAGATTTTATAAAAAAACATAAATAATTATAAAAGTACTTGTCAGGAGGAAGAACAATGGCTTATAGTGAGAAAGTAATGGATCATTTCCAGCATCCCCGTAATGTTGGAGAAATAGAAGATGCAAGTGGTGTAGGTACAGTAGGTAATGCAAAATGTGGAGATATCATGAGAATTTTCCTTGATATTGATGATGAAACACATATTATCAAAGACTGTAAATTCAAGACCTTTGGATGCGGTGCAGCGGTTGCAACCAGCAGTATGGCTACAGAGATGGTAAAGGGTAAGACAATCGAAGAAGCTATGCAGGTTACAAACAAAGCAGTTATGGAAGCTCTGGATGGACTTCCACCTGTAAAAGTTCATTGCTCTCTGCTTGCAGAGGAAGCAATTCATGCTGCGCTGTGGGACTATGCACAGAAGCATCACATTGAGATTGAGGGCCTGAAAAAACCGAAATCTGATATTCATGAGGGCGAAGAAGCTGAAGAGGAAGAATATTGATCGGATAAACTTCCGGCAGCCTGAATCCATAAAAGGATTTTGTTCGTTATATAGAGTGAAAAAGTGGGGCGGGTGATTATTATCATCTGCCCTGTGTTATTATAAAAGATATAAGAATAATGCTGGAGGTAAAAATGACAGGACTTACAAGTGAACAGGTACAGGAGAGAATTGAGCAGGGGCTGGTCAATGTCAACGAAAATCCAAATACCAGGACATATAAACAGATTATAAGGGAAAACACCTTAACTTTTTTTAACTTTTTGAACCTTGTGCTTCTGGTGCTGGTATTGTGTGTAAGATCGTATAAGAATTCCATGTTTGTGGGAATTATTCTGATCAATACTGTGATCGGTATTATTCAGGAGGTACGTGCAAAGAAAACCATTGACAAGCTGGCAATTCTCACTGAAAGCAAAACGGTAGTGCTACGTGATGGTAAAAAGTGGAGTATTTCTACAGAAAAACTGGTGCAGGATGATCTGATATTTTTAAAAACAGGAGATCAGATTCCGGCAGACGCAAAAATGCTGGAGGGAACTCTGGAGGTAAATGAGTCACTTCTTACCGGAGAGTCAGATAACCTGGTGAAAAATACAGGAGATGAGCTGTATTCAGGTAGCTTTGTGACATCAGGAGAGGCCTGTTGCCAGGTGATTCATGTGGGAAAGGACAACTATGCATCGAAGATCACCAGTGAAGCCAAGGAGTTTAAACGCCATAATTCAGAACTTCGTAATTCACTGAATGCGATTCTGAAGGTAATCAGTATTATTATTGTTCCTCTGGGTGCATTACTGTTTTATAAGCAATATTATATTGTTGGGGACAGCCTGAAGGACTCGGTGGTCAATATGGTAGCGGCAGTTCTGGGTATGATACCAGAAGGACTGGTGCTTCTTACCAGTGTGGCTCTGACTTTGGGATCTCTGGTGCTGGCAACAAAAAAAACGCTGGTTCAGGAGCTTTATTGTATTGAGACTCTGGCCAGAGTGGATACTTTGTGTCTGGACAAAACAGGAACCATCACAGAAGGTACCATGTGTGTAGACAGTGTGAAATTATATAAAACAGAAGCAGATTCTGAGAGAATTGCAGAAGAGACAGAAGTTGAAGAAAATACAGAAAACACAGAACAGATTTCCGAAGAAGATCAGGCAGCATTGAAAAATGTGGATTATGTTATGGGAAATCTGATGAATGTATTAACAGACCAGAATGCCACAGCAGATGCCCTGCGCCAGCGTTTTCCTGTCAGAAAGGATATGAAGCCGGTGCATGCTATTCCGTTTTCGTCAGACAGAAAATACAGTGGTGCTGTTTTTGAAGGACAGGGAACTTATCTGATGGGTGCTGTCCAGTTCCTGTTTCCGGAGGAAAATGAACAGCTTACAGCAGCCTGTGCCGGCTATGCCCAGTCTGGAATGCGTGTACTTGTGCTGGCTCACAGCGAACAACAGACGCAGGATATGAAGCTTCCGGAGGGGCTGCAGCCTATAGCTTTCATTCTTATTACAGATGTGATCAGACAGGAAGCGCCGGATACCCTTGCCTTTTTTGACAGCCAGGGTGTGGATCTGAAAGTGATTTCCGGTGATGATCCGGTTACAGTAGCTGCAATTGCAAAGAGAGCAGGCCTTAAGAATGGGGATCATTATATTGATGCAACAACGATCACTACTCCGGAGGAAATGCAGAAGGCTGTGGCTGAGTACAGTGTCTTTGGACGTGTTACTCCTCAGCAGAAAAAACAGATGGTACAGGCACTGCAATCCCAGAAGCATACAGTTGCCATGACCGGTGACGGTGTAAATGATGTTCTGGCATTGAAGGAAGCAGACTGCAGTATTGCCATGGCAGCAGGAAGTGATGCGGCCAAGAATATTGCCAATGTGGTGCTGTTGGATTCCAATTTTGCGGCAATGCCTCATATTGTAAATCAGGGACGCAGGGTAGTAAATAATATCCGAAGTGCAGCGTCCATGTTTCTGATCAAGACAATGTTCTCTGTAATGCTTGCACTGATCACTATCTTTTTTGGAAGTGCATATCCATTTGAACCGATACAGATGTCGCTGATCAGTGCCTGTGCAGTGGGAATTCCTACCTTTTTGCTGACGCAGGAGAACAATTATAATAAGATTGACCATACCTTCCTGAGACATGTATTTATGAATGCATTTCCTGCAGCATTTACGATTACAGGATGTGTATTTACCATTATGTTGGTCTGCCAGAATGTTTATCATTCAACTTTAATGCTTAATACGGCATGTGTGCTGGTAACCGGATGGAATTATATGTCTGCCCTGCGTACGGTATATTCTCCGCTGAATACCTACAGAAAGACGATCATATATGGAATGCAGTTTATATTTTTCGGAAGTGCAGTCATCCTGCAGGATCTTCTGACCCTTGGATCCCTGGAATTTGGAATGATCATTCTTGTATTTCTGTTGATGACGTTTTCTCCTATCGTTATTGATGCGCTCACTGAATGGATCAGAAAAATCTATGCGAAGTCTCTGGATAAGGAAGATGCAGAAAAAGGCTTTTTTGCCAGATTCCTTGACAGAGTACAAAAATAAATTACAGAGGAAGAAATTCAGGATTACGGTTTTTAAAAATCGTATAATAACGAAATCCGCAGTCACTTAATACGTTTGCGGCTCTGGCAAATTCCCAGGCAATTTTATCCGGGGTGTGGGCATCTGCACCAACTGTGATGATTTCACCGCCCAGCTCTCTGTATCGGCGAATGACGTCGATGCAGGGATTGGGCTCTCCCAGACCATAGTGGTATCCACCGGCATTCAGCTCAATTCCTTTATTCATGGAGATAAGCTTCTTCAGAATTTCATCCAGGATATCTTTGTACCGTCCATAGGAATATTCGCGATTTTTATTAGGACCGTATCTGACAACATAGTCAAGGTGTCCATAGACATCAAAACCATCGTAAACAGACAGATTCTCCAGGATAGATTCAAAATATTCCATATAACATCGGAATTCTTTGCGGCCTTCAAAAAAATCAGGATAATAAGGGTCATACCCATGGACTACATGGGAGGATCCGATCACAAAGTCAAAGGGCGTATCCTTTGTCAGATTGCGGAAATATTTTTCAAGCTGGGGCTGGAGCCCAAGCTCAATGCCGAAACGAAGCTGTATTTTATCCTTATAGATTTCCTGCAGCCGGAGTAGCTCTTTCCTGTAGGAAAATAGATCCAGAGAAAAATCAAGAGATTCCGGAGTGGAAGGATAATCGGGATCCAGATGTTCGGTAAAAGTGACACCTTTCAGCCCAAGAGAGAGGGCTTTCAGAACCATGTTTTCCATTGGAGTGTCAGAATCTGCAGAAAAAGAAGAATGCATATGACAGTCCCATAATATACCTTTTTTCATGCTATACCTCCTGTTAAACAGTAGAGAAAATCTACCATAGTATATTAAAATATTATTCAGTATAACATAGGTCCTGGGAATTTTTACTTATTTTTAATTGTTTTTTATAAAATCCCCTTGAATTTTTGTTTGGAATTATGTACAATACAATACAGGTTGATGATTCTTTAACAAACAAAAGAATTATTATGATTAACCACTTAATTCATAGGAGGAATTTTATCATGGCAGTAAAAGTTGCAATCAATGGTTTTGGACGTATCGGACGTCTTGCATTCCGTCAGATGTTTGGAGCAGAAGGATTTGAAATCGTAGCAATCAACGATTTAACATCTCCTAAAATGCTTGCTCACTTATTAAAATATGATTCAACACAGGGAAAATATGCTCTTGCAGATACAGTAACAGCAGGAGAAGATTCCATCACAGTTGACGGAAAAGAAATCAAAATTTACGCAAAAGCTAACGCTGCTGAACTTCCATGGGGAGAAATCGGTGTAGACGTAGTTCTTGAGTGTACAGGATTCTATACATCCAAAGACAAAGCTCAGGCTCATATCGATGCAGGTGCTAAACACGTTATCATTTCCGCTCCGGCTGGAAACGACCTTAAGACAATCGTTTACAATGTAAACCATGAGACTCTTACAAAAGAGGATCACATCATTTCCGCAGCTTCCTGTACAACAAACTGCTTAGCTCCAATGGCTAAAGCACTTAATGACCTTGCTGCAATCAAATCCGGTATCATGTGCACAATCCACGCTTACACAGGCGATCAGATGACACTTGACGGACCGCAGAGAAAAGGCGATCTGAGAAGATCTCGTGCAGCTGCAGTTAACATCGTTCCGAACAGCACAGGTGCTGCTAAAGCAATCGGTCTTGTTATCCCAGAACTGAACGGAAAACTTATCGGTTCCGCACAGCGTGTTCCAACCCCAACAGGTTCTACTACAATCCTTACAGCAGTTGTTGAAGGAAATGTAACAAAAGAGCAGATCAACGCAGCTATGAAAGCAGCTTCTAACGAGTCCTTCGGATACAACGAAGATGAGATCGTTTCCAGCGATATCGTTGGTATGAGATTTGGTTCTCTGTTCGATGCTACTCAGACAATGGTTCTTCCACTTGAGAATGGCACAACAGAAGTACAGGTAGTTTCCTGGTATGACAATGAGAACTCTTACACAAGCCAGATGGTTCGTACAATCAAACATTTTGGTAAATTACTGAACGCTTAATTTTCAGTAAGTGTAAAGGAATAGACTCCAACGAAGGGTCCGGTCTGATTAGGACCGGACCTTTTTCGCGTTATAACAGTTAAAGAATATTATTAAGGAGGCACCACAAATGCTGAATAAAAAATCTGTTGATGATATCAACGTAAAAGGTAAAAAAGTTCTTGTAAGATGTGACTTCAACGTTCCGCTTCAGGATGGAAAGATTACAGATGAGAACCGTCTGGTTGCAGCTCTTCCTACAATCAAGAAACTGATCGCTGATGGCGGAAAGGTTATTCTCTGCTCTCATCTTGGAAAACCGAAGGGAGAACCGAAACCAGAATTATCTCTTGCACCGGTTGCAGTACGCCTTTCTGAATTATTAGGACAGGAAGTTAAATTTGCAGCAGATCCTGAAGTAGTAGGACCTAACGCAAAAGCAGCAGTAGCTGAGATGAAAGACGGAGACGTTATCTTACTTGAGAATACACGTTATCGCGCAGAAGAAACAAAGAACGGAGACGAATTCAGCAAAGAACTTGCTTCTCTTTGTGATGTATTTGTTAATGATGCATTTGGTACAGCTCACAGAGCACACTGCTCTAATGTTGGTGTAACCAAATATGTTGATACAGCAGTTGTTGGTTACTTAATGCAGAAGGAAATCGATTTCCTTGGAAATGCAGTGAACAATCCTGAGAGACCATTTGTTGCCATCCTTGGCGGAGCTAAGGTTTCCAGCAAGATTTCTGTAATCAATAACCTTCTTGATAAAGTAGATACACTTATCATCGGTGGTGGTATGTCTTATACATTCTCCAAAGCTATGGGCGGACATATCGGAACATCCCTTTGTGAGGATGATTATCTTCAGTATGCATTAGATATGATGAAGAAAGCAGAAGAAAAAGGTGTAAAACTTCTTCTTCCTGTAGATAACAGAATCGGTGATAACTTCTCTAATGACTGTAATATCCAGGTTGTTAAACGTGGAGAGATTCCGGATGGATGGGAAGGAATGGACATCGGACCGGAAACAGAGAAAATTTTTGCTGACGCTGTAAAAGATGCTAAGACAGTTGTTTGGAACGGACCGATGGGCTGCTTCGAAATGCCGAATTTTGCTCATGGTACAGAAGCTGTTGCCAAAGCACTTGCTGATACAGATGCTACAACTATCATCGGTGGTGGTGATTCAGCAGCTGCTGTTAATATCCTTGGCTATGGCGATAAGATGACACACATCTCCACAGGTGGCGGTGCATCTCTTGAATTCCTGGAAGGAAAAGAACTTCCTGGTGTTGCAGCAGCAAATGATAAATAAACATTGAACGTTTAATTAAGGAGATAAATTATCATGGCAAGAAAGAAAATTATCGCTGGTAACTGGAAAATGAACATGACACCAAGCGAGGCAGTCAAATTAGTAGAAACATTAAAACCATTAGTAGCTAATGAAGAAGTTGATGTAGTATTTTGCGTACCTGCAATCGATATTATTCCGGTTGTAGAAGCTGCTAAAGGAACAAACATCCAGGTTGGTGCAGAGAATATGTACTTTGAAGAGAAAGGTGCATATACAGGAGAAATCTCTCCGAACATGCTGGTAGACGCTGGTGTTAAATATGTTGTTCTCGGACATTCCGAAAGAAGAGAATACTTCGGAGAAACAAACGAAGATGTTAACAAGAAAGTCCTCAAAGCTTTCGAACATGGAATTACACCTATCATGTGCTGTGGCGAAACTCTTACTCAGAGAGAACAGGGCGTGACAATGGATTTCATCCGTCAGCAGGTTAAAGTTGGATTCCAGGGTGTTACAGCAGATCAGGCTAAGACAGCAGTTATCGCATATGAGCCAATCTGGGCAATCGGAACAGGCAAAACAGCTACAACTGAGCAGGCTCAGGAAGTATGCGCCGGTATCCGTGCATGCATCGCTGAAATCTATGATGAAGCAACAGCAGAAGCAATCCGCATCCAGTATGGCGGATCTGTAAATCCTGCAACAGCACCTGACTTATTTGTACAGAACGATATTGATGGTGGCCTTGTAGGCGGCGCTTCTCTGAAAGCTGATTTCGGAAAGATCGTAAATTACAAATAAATAGCTAGATTTAGCTAATGTGTCCAAACGAGAAATAATATACTGATACATTTTTGAGATAAAAAATGACAGAAAAAGGCTTCCGGTTATTATGCCGGAAGCCTTAAGTTTTATCATTAGTATTTTGAAAGTTGTATCTGTAGTTCTGCAATATTCAGATTTCTGAAAATTTTATCCTTTGTACTGGTGAGTTGCTGTCATTTGTAATTTGAGCTGTTTATCCTTTGCACTGTTGATATTTCTCTTTGGTATGTACAAAGTATAACATATCTTTCTACATTGGTCTACGGATTACAACATAATTCTTCCAAAAACATTTCGACAAAAATATACAATATTCGACTTTGATGCCTGGAAAACACCTTGAAAATAGCGAGAATGTGGATTGCCAATGTTTGAAGGACTTGCTATAATGGTGCAGAGATTATAGGCGAATATCCGCTTGGATCCGCCTTACTGCAAATAGGAAAGGTTGTTATAAATGGAAGAAAAGAGAGAAAAACCACAGTTACCTGAGAAATGCAAGGTATGGAAAAAATGTGGCGGTTGTCAGTATCAGGGAGTCTCTTATACAGAGCAGATCAAAATCAAACAGAAAAATATGAATAAGCTTTTGAAGAAATATGGCAATGTGAAACCGATTATTGGAATGGAGAACCCCTTTTATTACAGGAATAAAGTACATGCTGTATTTGACAGAGATAAAAAAGGAAATATAATCTGCGGAACCTATGAGGCAGGAACACACAGAGTGGTTCCTGTTGAGGAGTGCATGATTGAAGATAAAATCAGCCAGGAAATTATCCGGGTGATCAGGGATATGCTGAAATCTTTCAGAATCAAAACCTACGATGAAGACACAGGATATGGGCTGCTTCGCCATGTGTTGGTCAGGAGAGGGTTTTCAACAGATGAAATTATGGTGGTTCTGGTTGTGGCCTCTCCGATTTTTCCATCCAAGAATAATTTTGTAAAGGCTCTGCGCAAGAAATTTCCACAGATATCTACAGTAGTTCTGAATGTAAATGATAAAAAAACCAGCATGGTTCTGGGCGAACGTGATATCGTGCTCTATGGAAAAGGCTTTATCAGAGACAGGCTTTGCGGTTGTACTTTCCGCATTTCACCACAATCCTTTTATCAGGTAAATCCTGTGCAGACAGAACTGCTTTATAAAACAGCTATTGAATATGCTGGTCTGGGCAGAAAAGAACGGGTCATCGATGCATATTGCGGGATTGGAACCATTGGCCTGGTGGCAGCAGGAAAAGCCAGGGAAGTAATTGGCATAGAGCTGAATAAAAATGCTGTTCGGGATGCAATCGTAAATGCCAGGGAAAATAAAATTACAAATGCCAGATTCTATCAGGGAGATGCAGGAGAATTTATGGAAGGAATGGTGTCAGAGGGGGAAAAGGCAGATGTGGTATTTATGGATCCACCCCGTACCGGCAGTACAGAAAAATTCCTGTCCTCTATGGTAAAACTGGGACCTTCCAGGATCGTTTATATTTCATGTGGACCGGATACTTTGGCCAGGGATCTGGAATTTCTCACAAAGCATGGATATGTGACTCGGAAAATACAGCCAGTAGACATGTTCAGCTTCACAGAACATTGTGAAGTCGTTTGCCTTCTTACAAAGCAATTTGCAGAAAGGACTAGATAGAAAAGATGAGAATACAAAAAGCAACTTCGGCAGATCTGGAAAAAGTGCTGGATGTTTACAATAATGCCAGAAAGTTTATGAGAATCCATAATAATGAAGATCAGTGGGGAGAATCCTACCCACCTCGGGAACTGGTAGAAAAAACGCTGGATAAAACCTATTTATGCATGGAAGGAGACCAGCTGGCCTGCGTTTTTTATTATGCAGTTGAAAACGAGGAATGCTATAGCAACATTGAGGGAAAATGGCTGAATGAAAGTCCTTATGCAGTGGTTCACAGAATTGCCTCCACAGGAATTGTAAAGGGGGCAGCAGCCTTTTGCCTGAACTGGGCATACCAACAGTTTCCGAATGTGAGGATAGATACTTATAAGGATAATTATCCTATGCAGAGACTTTTGAAAAAATGTGGGTTCAGTTATTGCGGAACTTTTGAAATGCAGGGAAAAAACGGATGGATGGCATTTCAGAAAACAAAAACAGAGGAAAGTACAAAATGTTCTTATGAATAACAAATTTTCTATACAACAGTAATAATATAAAAAAGAAATCCATCAGAGAGTGTAATAGGTTTTATTTTTTTCATCATCATCTGGAAGGTGCTCTACGATGTCACTGAAATTACAATCGAGAATGGCACACAGATGATCCAGGGTAAGGATTTCGATATTCTGATTATGGCGGAGCCTGTCCAGAAGTGAACGATGTATACCGTAGGTGGTATACAGGTCATACTGGGTCAGTCCCCGCTTTTTTAGCGTCTCCCAAAATCTGTCATAACTTATCATTTGTATAAACCGTCCGTTTTGTTCTTGATATAGTCTTATTATCACGGTAAAATAAGAGATAGAATAGTGTCTTTATAAGGACACTATGGGAAGGAGAGGCATTCATGAACAAATGGAAATATGTAATGACAGCAGGAATTACGGCGCTTTTTGACGGATGCATGCTTCGGTGTCTGATCGCTGGCGCACCGGCTCAGAAGAAAGAGAGGATGCAATATATCGGTCTGGCAGTGGGGGGTGTGTTATGCCTGACAGGACTGCTTGTGGGGGGAGGACTGTATATCAGGTGGCAGGAGAAAAAACTCCGGGAACTGGAGGCACAGATAAATTGCTGAAAAACACAGACGAACTTGACAAATGACGGATTCTGCCCTACTATAAAAAACAGCTTTACTTAATCAAAGCGGATTGAGAATATCCGTTAAAAAAATGAAAGAAGATACAGGCAGAAAGGGGAACTCCGGAAAATGAGTGATAGAGTCATCAAAGCCGCACTGTTGGGACTGGGAACAGTAGGAACCGGTGTGTACAAGGTACTGAAAAGCCAGGAAGAGGAAATGTCAGCCAAAGTCGGCTGTAAGGTAGAAATCACCAGAATTCTTGTCAGAAATGTAGAGAAAGCTGCTGCAAAGGTGTCGGATCCTTCCGTACTCACCAACAGCTGGGAAAGTATTTTAGAGGATCCGGAAATTGAAATCGTAATAGAACTGATCGGCGGGATCAATCCTGCCAGAGAATATATTCTTCAGGCATTAAATGCAGGAAAGCATGTGGTAACTGCCAATAAAGATCTGATTGCCGTCCATGGACATGAACTTCTGGATGCTGCACATGCGCAGAAAGTTGATTTTCTGTTTGAAGCGGCAGTTGCCGGAGGAATTCCTATCATCCGTCCGCTGAAACAGTGTCTTGCAGGAAACCATATGACTGAGGTTATGGGAATTGTAAATGGCACGACAAACTTTATCCTGACCAAGATGTCTCAGGAAGGGATGGAGTTTAAGGATGCTCTTGCTCTGGCTACAGAGCTGGGATATGCGGAGGCAGATCCCACTGCTGACATTGAGGGACTGGATGCCGGACGTAAGGTTGCTATTCTTGCTTCTGTAGCGTTTAATTCCAGAGTAGTGTTTAATGATGTTTACACAGAGGGAATTGCAAAGATCACATCCAAGGATATCCATTATGCAAAAGAAATGGGCAGGGCTATTAAGCTTTTAGGAGTTGCCAGAAATACGGAAGATGGTATTGAAGCATATGTCTGCCCAATGCTGATTCCAAGCACTCATCCTCTTGCTACAGTAAATGATTCCTATAATGCGGTATTTGTACACGGAGATGCAGTAGAGGATGCCATGTTCTTTGGACGGGGAGCGGGAGAGCTTCCTACAGCCAGTGCTGTTGTGGGAGATGTTTTTGATGTTGTGCGTAACATACTGGCAGGCTGCAGTGGCCGGATTGGCTGTACCTGCTACAAGCAGATTCCGGTGAAGAAGATGGAGGATACCCATAACCGCTATTTCCTTCGCCTGAAGGTAGAGGATCGCTGCGGTGTGCTGGCGGAAATGACAGCAATTTTTGCAAAATATCAGGTCAGTGTAGCCCAGATCATCCAGAAAGATACCAAAGTTGAGGGATGCGCAGAGGTTGTTGTGATTACGGAAAAGGTAAGAGAAGGCGATTTCCGTACTGCTATAGAAGAAATTCGGAACAGAGATTCTGTCCGTAAAATTTCCACGATTATCCGGGTGTATGGTAAATAATGTGAAAAAATCCGGGAAAGATTTTATAAAGAAAAGAATTGAAAAATTTTCTATTTTTGATACTATATAGTAGGAAACATGAAAGAGATATAGACTGTATACCCTACAGAGTCAAAATGCGGGATACAGTTACAAAGTCACAATATAAAGGAGAATATTATGAGTAAAAAACCAACTGTATTAATGATCCTTGATGGTTATGGATTAAAT
Source organism: uncultured Blautia sp. (assembly GCA_934426285.1). Taxonomy (GTDB): domain Bacteria; phylum Bacillota; class Clostridia; order Lachnospirales; family Lachnospiraceae; genus Blautia_A. Next base: position 28,683 of record CAKRYE010000005.1, on the reverse strand, counting down.
GACAGGAAAGAAGGCAATGCTGTTTATGAAGCGAAAACACCTGTAATGGACAAACTGATGGCAGAGTATCCTTTTGTAAAAGGAAATGCTTCCGGTCTGGCAGTCGGTCTTCCGGACGGACAGATGGGTAACTCTGAGGTTGGTCACATGAATATGGGTGCCGGCCGTATTGTATATCAGGAGCTTACAAGAATCACCAAAGAGATCCAGGATGGAGATTTCTTTAAAAATGAAGCTCTTCTGGCAGCAATGAAAAATGCAAGGGAAAATGATTCCGCAGTTCATTTTATGGGACTGCTTTCTGATGGTGGTGTACACAGCCACAATACACATCTGTATGGACTTCTGGAGATGGCAAAAAGAGAGGGAGTCAGCAAAGTTTATGTACACTGCTTCCTGGATGGACGTGATACACCCCCTGCATCAGGTAAGGAATTCGTAGAACAGCTGGAAGCTGAGATGAAGAAGATTGGTGTAGGCGAGATTGCCACTGTGTCCGGACGTTATTATGCAATGGATCGTGACAATCGCTGGGATCGTGTAGAGCTTGCATATAATGCTCTTACTTCTGGAGAAGGTGTTAAGGGAGCTGCTGCACCAGAGGCAGTTCAGGCTTCTTATGACAATGATAAGACAGATGAGTTTGTTCTTCCTACAGTGATAGAAAAAGAGGGAAAACCGGTTGCAGTGGTATCTGATAAAGATTCAGTAGTATTCTTTAATTTCCGTCCTGACCGTGCCCGTGAGATCACAAGAGCATTCTGTGATGATGATTTTAAAGGCTTTGAGAGAAAAACAAGACCTCATGTAACTTTTGTATGCTTTACAGATTATGATGATACAATCCAGAACAAGCTGGTAGCTTTCCATAAGGTTCAGCTGAAGAACACATTTGGAGAATATCTGGCAGCACATGATATGACTCAGGCTCGTATCGCTGAGACAGAGAAATATGCCCATGTAACCTTCTTCTTTAACGGTGGTGTAGAAGAGCCAAACAAAGGTGAGGACAGAATCCTTGTGAAATCTCCGAAGGTTGCAACCTATGATCTTCAGCCTGAGATGAGTGCTCCTCAGGTATGCGAAAAACTGGTTGAGGCCATCAAAGCTGATAAATATGATGTGATCGTGATCAATTTTGCAAATCCGGATATGGTCGGACATACAGGTGTGGAGGCAGCTGCGATCAAAGCTGTTGAGACTGTAGATGAATGCGTAGGTAAAGCTGTAGAAGCACTGAAGGAAGTTGACGGACAGATGTTTATCTGTGCGGATCATGGTAATGCAGAACAGCTGATCGATTATGAGACAGGTGAACCATGGACTGCTCATACTACAAACCCTGTACCATTTATTCTTGTAAATGCAGATTCGAAATATACTCTCCGCGAGGGTGGATGCCTGGCAGATATTGTTCCTACAATGATCCAGCTTATGGGAATGGAACAGCCAGCAGAGATGACAGGAAAAAGCCTTCTGATTGAAAAATAAGATTTGAAATAGAGAATGATCATGATATATGCAGCCATGCACTTGTAAAAAAGTGCATGGTTTTGCATTTTTTTGAAAAAAATCTGAATAACAGATGCAAATTAGAAGAAGTATGTTATAATAAAGAGACTGAAAATACTTCAGTATATTTAACTGTAATACTTATTTTGAGGAGATAATAAATGGGTAACCAAGAGGAGAAGAAGAAAAGGGCAGATGACGGCAGTGGCGGTGCAAGAGTGAAAGCACGCAAATCTGCAAGACCGGACAAAATCGCCTATGTGCCTATTAATGATGAGGACCTTGCACCTTATGAGCCTCCGGTTAAGAATAAACACAAAGCATTAAAAATTACCGGTATTACGTTGGGAATGCTGCTTGTTGCAGCAGGTACGGCTTATGCAGGAATATCATATTATTATTCAGATAAATTTTTTGAAGGAACAACGATCAATGGAATAGACTGTTCCGGTAAGACTGCCTATCAGGTAGAGCAGCTGATTGCAAAGAAAGTGGAGAATTACTCTATTGAAGTAGATTCAAGAAACCTGGATCCCCAGACCATATCAGGAGACCAGATTGGTTATAAATATGTATCTGACGGAAGTGTCCTTAAGCTTTTGAAGGCCCAGAAGCCCTATGAGTGGATTACCGGTTTTTCTGAGAACAGAATTTACAGTACAGATGAAAATACGACTTTTGACAAGGAAAAGCTGAAAGCACAGGTGAAAACACTGAATTGTGCACAAGAAGAGAACCAGGTTGCACCTGAGGATGCGTATGTAGCTTATGGGGAATCTCAGTTTGAAATTGTTCCTGAGACAGAGGGAAGCCAGCTGATATTGAAGGAAGCATATAATGCTCTTTCGGAAGCTGTGTCCGACAATAAGGATGCGGTGGATTTTACCAGTGATCCGGATGTATATGCAAAGGCTGCAGTGACAAGTGATAATGCAGATCTTCAGGCATCTCTGGATGCATGCAATAATTTTACCAAAGCAAGCATCACCTATACCTTTGGAGATGAGACAGTGACTTTGGATGGCAGTACGATCAAGGACTGGCTGAATTTTGATGAGAAGGGTCAGCTGATCAGAGATGATGCATCCTTCCAGCAGCATATTGCAGATTATGTAGCACAGCTTGCTGCATCACATGATACAGTAGGTACTGAACGTGAATTCCATACTACCAGTGGAAGAACCGTTTATGTATATGGCTCTGCTTACGGCTGGCAGATAGACCAGGCATCTGAGGTGGCCCAGCTTACCCAGGAGATCCAGTCCGGTACTCAGACTGTCAGAGATCCGGTTTATTCTATGACTGCCAATTCATATGGTGTGAATGATCTTGGAAATACTTATATTGAGGTAGATCTTTCGGAGCAGCATATGTATTATTACCAGAACGGAGAAGATATCTTTGAATCAGATATTGTGTCCGGAAACATGAGCTATGCAGACCGTCAGACTCCAGCTGGAATTTTTACACTCTATTATAAAAAGAGTCCGGATGTTTTGAGGGGAAAGCAGCTTCCAAATGGAAAATATGAATATGAACAGCCTGTCACATACTGGATGCCGTTTAACGGAGGAATCGGATTCCATGATGCTCCATGGCAGCCATATTTTGGCGGCGACAGATATCTTGAGGGTGGTTCCCATGGTTGCATTAATATGCCCTCGGATAAAGCAGGAGAACTTTACGATATTATTCAGTATGGTGTTCCTATCGTATGTTTCTATTAAAAAATGAATGATTAAAAGGGCTGTCTGTCAGGCAGCCTGATTATTTACAAAGGAGAAACAATTATGAACATGGATTCATTGAGCCTTATTTTAACAGTTGCTGCATTTATTGTGGGAATTATGCTTCTTACAGGACACGGGGAGATTTTCATGAAGGGTGGAAATGCAGATGTCCGTAAAAAGCTTTATGACGAAAAGAAAATGGAGAAAGGCTGTGGATGGGCTCTGATCGCAATCGGAGTGGTATCTGCAGTAGACATGTTTACTACAAGCTTGGCAGCAGAAATCGGATATATTGTAGCGGTTCTGATCATTATAATTGCACTGGTATATTATCTGAGAGTAAAATGTAAAAAATGACAGTATCTCTCATGAAAAGAAAAACAATTGAAAAGTAATACAGTAAGGCAGAAAGGGCGGTTTTTATTGACCGCCCTCGTCGTTTAATAGTGCATGTGCAGAGAACGGACAGAACTGATCTGCTGTATGGAAGGTTTTGTTGAAATCTTGGGAGAATAAAGGAAATAAAGAAAATGTTAAAAAAAATTGTCATACCATTACTTCAATGGTACAATATAAATAAGCGTGTTCTGCCCTGGAGGGACAGAAATAATGCTTATTATACCTGGGTGTCTGAGATTATGCTGCAGCAGACCAGGGTGGAGGCGGTAAAGCCGTATTTTCAGAGATTTATCACAGCGCTTCCGGATGTACATGCTCTGGCTCAGTGCCCTCAGGAACAGCTGTTGAAGCTTTGGGAAGGGCTTGGATATTATAACCGGGTACGGAATATGCAGGAAGCAGCTAAGCAGGTGGTTTCTGATCATCAGGGAATAATTCCTGAAGATTATCAGACACTTTTATCGTTAAAAGGTATAGGAAGCTATACGGCCGGTGCAATCGCATCTATTGCCTATCACAAATCGGTTCCCGCAGTAGATGGAAATGTACTCAGGGTGATTACCAGAATTACAGAGAATAATGGAGATATCAGCAGACAGTCAGTCCGCAGAGAAATAGAAGAGGAGCTGTCTGAAATTATGCCTGAAGATAAGCCGGGGGATTTCAATCAGGCCCTGATGGAATTGGGAGCTGTAGTGTGTATACCAAACGGAATGGCAAAATGTGAGGAATGTCCGGTGGCTTCACTCTGTCAGGCATATTGCCATGGTACTGTGGATCGTTTCCCTATAAAAGCAGCGAAAAAGGAACGAAGACAAGAGGATAAAACAGTTTTTATCATTCAGGACGGAGAAGCAACAGCACTTCGAAAGCGACCGTCCAAAGGGCTTCTGGCGGGACTGTACGAGTTGCCAAATGTCCCTGGACATATAGACAGGGAGAGGGCTCTGGAATATGTGAGAAAACTGGGACTGGATCCTCTTTATATAGAAGAAATGCCTTCTTCCAGACATATTTTTTCCCACATTGAATGGAGAATGGAGGCATACAGAATCCGGGTATCATCCCTGGAAAAAGCAAAAGACAAAGAGCTTATTTTTGCAGACAAAGAACAGACAGGAAAAAGATACGCCATACCATCTGCATTTGGGGCGTATGCCAGATATATTAAGGAGGAAAAGAGATGAAACTGTTAAGTATTGCCATTCCATGTTATAATTCTCAGGATTATATGGAAAAGTGTATTGAATCACTGCTCGTAGGCGGAGAAGAGGTAGAAATTCTTGTGGTGGATGACGGATCCTCGGACAGAACTGCAGAGATCGCAGATGCCTATGCGGAAAAATATCCTACTATTGTGAAAGCAATTCATCAGGAAAATGGTGGACATGGAGAGGCTGTAAATGCAGGAATCAGGAATGCTACAGGTTTGTATTTTAAAGTTGTGGACAGTGATGACTGGGTAAATAAGGAAGCCTATATCAGCATTTTGAAAACTTTGTATGAGCTGTTGCGCGGACCTGAAACAGTGGATCTTCTTATCAGCAATTTTGTATATGAGAAACAGGGAGCAACACGCAAAAAGGTCATGCAGTACCGCAGATGTCTTCCTCAGGACAAAATATTTGGCTGGGATGAAGTAAGACATATGCCAAAGGGAAAATATCTTCTTATGCATTCCATGATTTATCGTACACAGCTGCTTCATGACTGCGGTCTGGAGCTGCCGAAGCATACCTTCTATGTGGATAATCTGTTTGCTTTTGAACCGCTGCCATATGTAAAGAATCTTTATTATCTGGATGTGAATTTTTACCGCTATTTTATAGGCAGAGATGATCAGTCAGTCAATGAAAAGGTAATGATCAAACGTATTGACCAGCAGATCCGCGTGAATAAGCTGATGGTGGATGCATATATTGGATGTGGTAATATAAACCGGCGTCTGAAAGCATATATGTTCAGTTATCTGGATATTATTACAACAATCTCATCTATCATGCTTATCAGGGCAAATACAGAGGAATCTCTGCAGAAAAAGAAAGAGCTTCTGGAATATATTAAGAGTGAAAATAGGGCTGTATACAATAAACTTCGACACAGCCTTTTTGGAAGGGTAATGAATCTGCCGGGACGCGGAGGCAGAAAGATGTCTGTGGCAGCTTACAAAATCAGCCAGAAATTTTATGGATTTAATTGATAAACTGTAAGACAGTTATGGGATAGAAATAAAAAAGTTGTACAGAAATGTGTTTGCATTTCCGTACAACTTTTTTAATTTTCGCTTTTTTTACGTTTTCTCTCGTTGTAATAGGCGTTCCTGGAAAAAGACAGGGATCTTTCCGGATAGAAAAGAAGATGACCAAAAAGAGCAAGGGTAGCTCCCATACAAACATCAATCACAGAATGCTGTTTCAGGAACATAGTTGACATAATAATAAGCATTGTAAGGATAAAAGAAGCAATTCGTATTTTCTTCTTTCCGCGAAGTGCCTCACAATTGGTCAGCGACATATGGATGGCCAGGGAATTAAATACATGGATGCTGGGAAGAATATTGGTAGGCGTATCCGTTCTGTACAGCCATCTGACTACATCTGTAAAAATGTTGTCCCTGGGAAATTCAACAGGGCGGAGATGCTGTGCATTAGGATAGACATAGGATACAATAAGGAAAATTGTCATTCCCATCATCAGGTTAAATATCAGCTGATAATATTCATGCCTGTTTTTGTTGAAAAAGATAAAATATACCACTGCCAGAACCATATAAGGAAACCAGAGCAAATAAGGTATAATAAAAAATTCACAGAATGGGATCAGATCATCAAAAACAGTATGTACAATATGGTAACTGTGAATGGGCCGGGATTCCAGATAATGAAAAGCCAGAATATACAGAATACTGTAAATCCCGATTACCAGGCCGTGACGGTATTTGGATAAAAATTGTTTCAAAATTTCACCTTCTTCAAATGGGATTAAATTTACATCACAGTTTTTTTCACAACAATCATAACATTTCTGAAATACTTTTACAAATAAATTTTTAGGATCAATACATAAAATTTTTATAAAGAAAATCTTAAAAACATGGTAGATTTTACGAAATTTTAACACAAAGAAGAGGTAAGAATTTACGAAGCTTCTTTATACTGAATATATTCGATAGAATAGTAAAAAATAATCGAAGAAATATGAATTCAGAAAGGAACTATTATGATATATCTGTTAGAAGATGATGAAAGCATCCGTGAACTTGTAATTTATACTCTGAAAAGCCAGGGATATGAAGCAAAGGGTTTTGAACGTCCTTCTTTATTCTGGAAAGAACTGGAAAAAGAGCTGCCGTCTTTGCTGCTTTTGGATGTGATGCTGCCGGAAGAGGATGGAATTACCATTCTGAAGAAATTACGTGTACGGCCGGATACGCGGAGACTTCCGGTTATCATGCTGACAGCCAGAGGCAGTGAGTATGACACAGTGATCGGACTGGACAGCGGGGCAGACGATTATATTCCCAAACCTTTCCGTATGATGGAGCTGATTTCCAGGATCCGTGCACTTCTCCGCAGAAGCGAGGATGCAGGTGCTGAGGAGTATCAGGCGGCAAATCTATATGTATCTCCTTCCAGACATGTGGTAACTGTGGACAGACAGAATGTAAACCTGACTCTCAAGGAGTATGAGGTATTGTGTCTTCTCCTGAAAAACAGTGGGACTGTACTTTCCAGAACCCAGCTGCTGAATCAGGTCTGGGGATATGAATTTGACGGAGAAAGCAGGACTGTGGATGTACATATCCGGACTCTTCGACAAAAACTGGGAACTGCCGGGGATTTAATAGAGACAGTACGCGGCGTTGGATATAAAATTGATTACTGCGCACTTCACGCATAGCAATATATTGAACGCAGATCGCGAAGCGACTGCGTTCATGAGCAAGTAGCGAAGCGGATTGCGAATGTCCGCTTTACATATATGAAGTCAGGGATGAAATTTGCTTTGTCCCTGACTTTATTTATCATAAAAATAAAAGGTAGAATGTAAGCAGGTTCTATGCTATACTTTGAGTTGAAAATGGCGGAATAAGGAGTGAAAAAATGAAATCATTAGTCATCGCAGAGAAACCTTCTGTGGCCAGAGATATAGCCAGAGTGCTTCATTGTACACAAAAAGGTAACGGAACGTTGGAAGGAAAGGAATACGTAGTTACCTGGGCACTGGGACATCTGGTCACCCTGGCAGATCCGGAGGAATACGATAAAAAATATACAAAGTGGGAAATGTCAGCTCTCCCCATGCTGCCGGACAAAATGAAACTGGTGGTAATCCGTCAGACCGGTAAACAATATAATGCAGTCAAAACACAGCTTTATCGCAAAGATATCAAAGACATTATTATTGCCACAGATGCCGGCAGAGAGGGAGAACTGGTGGCAAGATGGATCCTGGATAAAGCGGATTGCCATAAACCTATCCGCAGACTATGGATATCTTCTGTTACTGATAAGGCCATTAAAGAAGGATTTGCAAATCTGAAAAACGGACATGAGTACGATAACCTGTACAGGGCAGCTGTAGCCAGAGCGGAAGCAGACTGGCTGGTAGGTATGAATGGTACCAGAGCACTTACCTGTAAATATAATGCCCAGCTTTCCTGTGGGCGTGTGCAGACTCCCACTCTGGCAATGATCGCGAAACGGGAAGAAGAGATTCGTGCATTTAAGCCAAAGGAATATTACGGACTTACCCTGAAGGCAGGAGATGTAACCTGGACCTGGAAAGAGCCAAAGAGTAAGAGCTTCAGAACCTTTAATAAAGAGCGTGCGGAGGAGCTGGCCAATGTCCTCAGGAATCAGTCTTTGGAAGTGAACTCAGTAACCAGTAAAGAAAAGAAAGCTTTTGCAGCGGGGTTATATGATCTTACTACGTTGCAGAGAGAAGCGAACCAGAGATATGGATATTCGGCAAAACAGACATTGAATATTATGCAGCGTCTCTATGAGAACCATAAAGTTCTCACTTATCCAAGAACAGATTCCAGATATATCGGAAAAGATATTGTTCCTACGATTAAGGAACGACTGAAGGCCTGTGCAGTGGGACCTTACAGAAAACTGGCAGGTGTTCTTATGAATCAGCCAATCCGTGCAAATGGAAGCTTTGTGGATGATAAAAAGGTCAGTGACCATCATGCAATTATTCCTACAGAGCAGTTTGTCCAGCTTGATCATATGACAAATGAAGAACGGAAAATCTATGATATGGTAGTTCGCAGATTTTTAAGTGTACTGTATCCTCCGTTTGTTTATGAGCAGGTAAGCATGGAAGGAATAGCAGCAGGAGAAATGTTTGCAGCCAGCGGAAAAGTTGTGAAAAGTGCAGGCTGGAAAGAAGTATACGAAAATACGGATGCAGAGGAGGAAGATCTTGATCCGGCAGAGGAAGGAAAGCTTTTGAAGGACCAGAAGCTTCCTCAGATGAAAAAAGGTGAGAAGCTATATATTGAAAATGTATCTATGAATACAGGTAAGACAAAACCGCCTGCAAGATTTACAGAAGCCACGCTTCTTGCTGCAATGGAGAATCCGGTGCGGTATATGGAGAGTCATGATGCGAAAGCGGCCAGGACACTTGGGGAGACAGGCGGACTGGGAACAGTTGCAACAAGGGCAGATATCATAGAAAAGCTTTTTAACAGCTTCCTGATGGAAAAGAAAGGAAATGAAATCTATCTGACCTCAAAGGCAAAACAGCTTCTGGAACTGGTACCGGAGGAACTGCGTAAGCCGGAACTGACAGCAGACTGGGAGATGAAACTTGGAAATATCGCCAAAGGCAGGATAAAACAGGAGGTATTTCTTAAAGAAATCCGAAATTATACCTGTGACATTGTGGAAGAGATTAAAACAGGACAGGGAACTTTCCGTCATGATAATCTTACAAACAAAATCTGTCCCAACTGTGGAAAGAAGCTTCTGGCAGTGAACGGAAAGAATGCAAAGATGCTGGTATGCCAGGACAGAGAATGTGGTTACAGAGAAACTGTATCCAGAACAACAAATGCCCGTTGTCCTAAGTGCCATAAACGAATGGAAATGTATGTCAAAGGCAAAGAAGAGACATTTATCTGCGCCTGCGGATACAAAGAAAAACTTTCTGCTTTTCAGGCACGAAGAGCCAAAGAAGGAGCAGGAGTGAATAAACGTGATGTTCAGAAATATATGAGGCAGCAACAGAAAGAAGCCAAAGAGCCGGTGAACAATGCATTTGCACAGGCACTGGCGGGATTAAAGGGACAAATAAATAACTGATCAAAAATAAGATGATACCAAAAATGGGGGAAACGATATATGGAAAAATATAAAAGAATATTTGTGATCGTACTGGATTCACTGGGAATTGGGGCAATGCCAGATTCTGAGAAATTTGGTGACAAAGAGGTAGATACCTTCGGGCACATTCTGGAACGTATGGGGACACTGGATATTCCTAATCTGCAGAAGCTGGGAATGATCAATCTTCACCAGGCCGGAAATATGACTCCTGTGGAGAAACCAATGGGACGATTTATGCGTGTCAGTGAAGCAAGCAACGGCAAGGATACTATGACCGGACACTGGGAAATGATGGGAATCAGGACAGATAAGCCGTTCAAAACATTCACAGAAACAGGATTTCCACAGGAGCTGATCGCAGAGCTTGAGAAGCGCTGCGGGAAACGCGTGATTGGCAATAAGAGTGCCAGTGGTACTGAGATTATTGAGGAACTGGGTGAGGAAGAAATCAACACAGGAGCTATGATCGTATATACATCTGCTGATTCAGTGCTGCAGATCTGCGGAAATGAGGAGACCTTTGATCTCCAGAATCTGTATCGCTGCTGTGAGATTGCCCGTGAGATCACCATGAAAGATGAGTGGCGTGTGGGACGTATTATTGCGCGTCCATATGTGGGCAAGAAAAAAGGTGAGTTCAGGCGTACAAGCAACAGACATGACTATGCACTGAAACCTACTGGCCTGACAGCTATGAATGCACTGAAGGATGCAGGATATGATGTGATCAGTGTAGGAAAGATCAATGATATTTTCTGTGGGGAAGGAGTGACAGAGGCCCTGCATTCCAATAGCTCCGTACATGGAATGGAACAGACTATTGAAATTGGAAAGAGAGATTTTCATGGATTGTGTTTTACGAATCTGGTAGATTTTGATGCATTATGGGGACACCGCAGAAATCCGGAAGGTTATGGACAGGAAATCGAAAAATTTGATAAGAATCTGGGAGTTCTGATGGAAGAGCTGACATCCGATGACCTGCTGATCATTACTGCAGACCACGGCAATGATCCCACATATACAGGTACCGACCATACCAGAGAATATGTTCCTTTTATTTCCTGGTCACCTGCAATGGCTGAGGGAGGCTGTTTAGAGGAAGAGAATACATTTGCGATTATCGGTGCAACTGTTGCAGACAATTTCCATGTCAAAATGCCGGAAGGAACAATTGGACACTCTATTCTGGATAAGTTAATATAAGCAGAAAGCAGTTAGTTTTCAAATTTGATCAGAGGGAGTGAAAAAATTGAATGTTTTACAAATTGTCATGCCGGTTCTGGTAATGATCATTCTTGGTATGTTATGCCGTAAATGGAAGATTCTCACAGGTGAGGGCGTCGCCAACATGAAGGTCCTGGTAACGAATGTTATGCTGCCGGTTGCTATTTTTCATGCATTGGCAACAGCGGAATATAATAGAGAAACAGGAATTCTGATACTGATCATGCTGATCATGCTAGTTGTTTCCTTCAGCCTTGGATTTGTGCTGAAGCCTTTTCTCAAGGGAAAATATCAGAGATATCTGCCTTTTATGGTAAGCGTATATGAGGGCGGTCTGATGGCATATCCTTTGTATACCAGTCTGTGTGGCAGCGAGAATCTGTCACATGTGGCAGTGCTAGATATTGCGGGGCTTTTGTTTGGCTTCAGTATTTATATGGGAATGCTGGGACAGGTAGAAGATGGTGGAAAAATAGATGTAAAAAAACTCTTTAGCAGTGCAATAAGAACACCTGCGTTTATTGCCAGCGTTCTGGGAATTATAGCAGGTCTGTCGAAGATTATTATAATGCTTCTGGACAGCCCTTTTGGCGGTGTATATCAGAGTGTGGAGAATATTCTCACCACATCTGTAACTGCTATCATTCTTCTTGTAGTGGGCTATAGTATGGAACTGAATGCCAGCTTGCTGAAACCTTGTGTTACCACCATCCTGCTTAGGATGATTCTGCAGGGAGTGATGATGGCTGGAGTGCTTTTTGCAGTACATTCGCTGGTTGGGGATTCTCAGATTGTAAACCTGGCCATTATTACCTATATGTCATCACCGGCTACCTTTAGTATGCAGACCTTTATGAAGGACGAAGAAGGCAGCGCTTATGTATCTACAACCAATTCTATGTATTGTCTGGTTTCTATTCTGGTGTACATAATCCTGGCAGTTACCATCTGCTGACAGAAGAGAGAAATCATATAAATAAATGATAAAAAGAGTCTGTAAAAAACAAGTGATGTTTTTTACAGGCTCTTTATCGTCTCAAGAATTTTTGAATGAAAAATATTACTGCTTAATTATTTGATCAGGCTGTTATCATCGAAATAATTGATCTGCATTGCAGAACGTACATCATGAAGTGTCTGTGCAGCCTTTGCTTCGGCTGTCTTACTTCCTTCTTTGAGGATTTCATATACGTCATCCAGATGCTGTTCCCAGTATTTACGTCTCTCACGAATTGGGGAAAGCTCTGCCTGAAGCACTTTGTTCAGGAATTTCTTAACCTTAACGTCACCAAGGCCGCCACGTGTATAGTGAGCTTTCAGTTCGTCCAGGTTCTGGTATTCAGGCAGGAATTCCGGGAAGTATTCCGGTTTGCAGAAAGCATCCAGATAAATAAATACCGGGTTTCCTTCTACACGGCCAGGATCTTCCACGCGAAGATGATTAGGGTCTGTGAACATAGACATAACTTTCTTTTTCACATCTGTCTCTTCATCTGAAAGATAGATGCAGTTTCCCAGAGATTTGCTCATTTTTGCTTTTCCATCAATACCTGGCAGACGTAAGCATGCCTTATTGGATGGCAGGATGATCTCTGGTTCTGTCAGGGTTTCGCCGTATACTGTATTGAATTTGTGTACGATCTCCTTGCACTGTTCAAGCATTGGAAGCTGATCCTCACCAACCGGAACAGTAGTAGCCCGGAATGCAGTAATATCTGCAGCCTGGCTGATAGGATAACAGAAGAATCCAACAGGGATACTTGCTTCGAAATTACGCATCTGGATTTCAGATTTAACAGTAGGATTACGCTGTACACGTGCTACAGTAACAAGGTTCATATAATAAAAAGTAAGCTCTGTAAGCTCCGGAACCATAGACTGGATAAAGATAGTGGACTTCTCAGGATCAATGCCGCATGCAAGATAATCCAGGGCAACCTGAAGGATATTCTGGCGAACTTTCTCAGGGTGTTCAGCGTTATCTGTTAATGCCTGTGCATCTGCGATCATAATATAAATTTCATCATATAAGCCGGAGTTCTGTAAACGAACACGCTCGGATAATGAACCAACATAATGTCCAACATGAAGGCGGCCGGTTGGACGGTCACCGGTTAAAATAATTTTGCTCATTTTGTTCTCCTAAAAGTGAATTTCGATTTTCCAGAGAGTTCTGGAAATTCTAAGTTATCACTATTATAAAGCCTGTGACGGATACCGTCAATATTTTTGGGAAAGGATTTGCATTTCCGGAATTGATTAAAAGGAAAGATTCTGCTAGAATAAAAAAATACGGATAGTTACTGTTTTATACAGGTGAAAGATAAAATAAAAGGAGTATTTATTATGCCAGTATTTGATTTCAGTGGTGCTTCAGACAAGAAAACAAATGTACAGTCTGAATGTACCTATACTACTTTTAAATCGGATAGAAACGAAACATCTCCAGAACAGCCGATTATGGTTCTGGATAACAGCCGTCGCAGGTGGAAGCATCATTCCTGCGGTATTTTTACAAATCCTATCAAACGCACTTCTTTTGAATTTAAAGAAGAGGATGGTGTTTTCAGCGCAGATATCCTTAGCATTGATTCCAGATTTGTAAGCCTTCTGAAATGGCTGGGAGAGAATCATATTAATGTGCGCCTCTCAGGAGAAAATCAGGAGAATGGTTATGCAGTTTATAAGATTCGGGAGACTGCATTTGGAGGTGGAACAAAGCTTTCTGCAGAAGATGGATTTCTCCAGTTTATGATTGAGAGACTTCTGGCAAGCAGTGCACCCATAGAAACCACAGAGGAAGAAGAGGAAGAGGAAACCGGTGATGAGATGAAGCTGACAAGTATTCAGAGCATTACTGATTTTATGACCTGCGCAGGCAGAACCCTGCCGGATAATATTCGTCTGTGGGCACGAAGGAACCTTGCAGTTGCCCGCTCTCATGAAGTATCTCCTGAGGAGAGAAGACATGCACAGAGAGCATTGTCCATTATGATGAACATTCAATGGAAAAATAATTATTTTGAAGCAATTGACCCTCAGGAAGCCCGCAGAATTCTTGATGAAGAACTCTATGGAATGGAATCTGTAAAACAGCGTATTATTGAGACGATCATCCAGATCAACCGTACCCATACACTGCCAGCTTATGGATTGCTTCTTGTAGGACCGGCAGGTACCGGTAAGTCTCAGATTGCCTATGCAGTTGCCCGCATCCTGAAGCTTCCGTGGACAACTCTGGATATGAGTTCCATTAATGACCCTGAACAGCTTACAGGAAGCTCCAGGATTTATGCAAATGCAAAGCCTGGAATTATTATGGAAGCATTTTCGGCAGCAGGAGAGTCCAACCTGGTATTTATTATCAACGAGCTGGACAAAGCAGCTTCCGGAAAAGGAAACGGAAATCCTGCAGATGTGCTTCTGACACTTCTTGATAATCTTGGATTTACAGATAACTATATGGAATGTATGGTGCCTACAGTTGGCGTTTATCCTATTGCCACAGCCAATGAGAAAGACCAGATCAGTGCACCGTTAATGTCCCGTTTTGCGGTCATTGATATTCCGGATTACACATCTGAAGAAAAGAAAATTATTTTTTCAAAATATGTTCTGCCAAAGGTACTGAAACGTATGAGTCTGAGGGCAGAAGAATGTGTGGTGACAGAGGAAGGACTGGAAGCTGTTGTTGAAAAACACAAAAACACCAGTGGTATCCGTGATCTGGAGCAGGCAGCAGAACATATTGCAGCCAATGCACTGTATCAGATTGAGGTTGATCATCTGACAGGTGTGGTATTTGACGGTGAGATGGTAAGGAAGTTACTTTCCTGATGAGATAAAATTAGAAAGGAAGAAAAAATTATGGCAGTACAGGATGATCATATGATAAGAAATATTCAGGATGTAGGAAGGCTGATCGCAAAGCTTTTGCTTCATGAGCAGCAGCCGGATTACAGACTTCCTGAGAATGAGGAAGATTACACAGAGGCAGATAAGCTTTTTTCAACTGTTATGAAGCTGGCAGAAGAAGGAAAGATCAATGAAGCAGAGAATGAATTATATATGGGTATGGTTGAAGACGATGCAGATTATCTGGAGCTGGCACTGACTTTTTATTTGTATCTGAACGATATGGATGGAGATTTCCTGGATGATAATGATTATTCCAGGGAGGAGGTTCTGGAAGGTATGAAAGATCTTGCTTCAGACTGGGGAGTTACAGGACTGGAGGCCTTCTGATGCGAAGAGAACAGACACTGGAAGAGATTTCAGATGGAAAGTTATATGATTCCAATGACATGGTAAAGGCAGACTGTCATGACTGTGAAGGATGCTGTGACTGTTGTCAGGGAATGGGAGATTCTGTGATCCTGGATCCATATGATGTACACAGATTATCTGTGGGACTTAAGAAGCCTGTGGAGCAGCTTCTGCAGGAATGCCTGGAACTGGGAGTATCAGACGGTAATATACTGCCTCATCTCCGGATGACAGGTGAAAAGGAACAATGCGTATTTCTGAATAAAGAGGGCCGCTGCAGTATTCATGCTGTCAGACCGGGCTTCTGCAGGCTGTTTCCTCTGGGAAGACTTTATGAAGACGGGGGATTTAAATATATTCTTCAGATCCATGAATGTCCCAAAACAAACAGAAGTAAAATCAAGGTAAAAAAATGGATTGACACACCGGATCTGAAGAATTATGAGAAATTTGTCAATGACTGGCATTATTTTCTGCTGGACGTACAGGAAGTACTGTACAATGCTGAGGATCCAGATCTGATCAGAAATCTGAACCTCTTTGTGGTGAACAGATTCTATCTCAAACCATATGACCAGGATCAGGATTTCTATATACAATTTTATGAGAGACTGAAAGAAGGAAAAGAATTGCTGGCACTGGCTTGAGTGTGGTTGAAAAATGCTCTGGTGATAAAAACCTTGCTGTACAGAACAATATCCGTATAAAGATATTTTCTGTACAGTAAGGTTTTTTACAAAGCATAAATGTTCATCTGACTATCTGAGGTGTCAGATGACACAGGTAAGACAGGAAAAGTATGGATCAGCAGATCTTCAGCAGGTTTTCAAAAGAGAAGATTTCTTTTTCAGACATTAATTCTTCGAACCTGTTCAGGTTAAGATCTGAGTGTTCCAGTTCTCTGGAAAACTGATAACAGATACGAATCTGGTCATTCAACTCAAACTGACGGTTGTTTTTCAGATAGGTTCCCACATTTAATTCATGGATGAACAGGGTACATACAACTGCCATTTTTACTTTGGCGAAGATCTCATCATCATAAACTGCACCGCAGAAATAGGTATAGATCCAGTAAACAAGAAGCTGTTCCTCCTGAATCTGCCAGTCCGGATAAGAGAAATCAAATTCACTTTTCTGCCAGGAGTAAAGATTTCCGGAGTCAGGCTGCGGATCTGTATTTCTATTATACAGTGGAGTCAGACAATTCTTTAAGTATTCCAGCCATCCCGGGCGCAGAACTTCCATTTCCGGGACAACAGCGTTCCACATTTTTTTAAATAACTGTTCTGGCGTATTTGTACAGGCAGATGCAGCAGAACTGTTTTCTATGTTATCTGTATTTATGCGGGAATAAACTTTGCTGCAAAATCCATCTCCATATCCCGAATCTTCATGTCGTTTTCGTATTTCTTCCCATTTAAAAAGTTCATTTTTAGTTACACATAACTGGAAATCATGTGCAACTGCCAGAAGTTTCCACAGACGTTTCTGCATGGGTACAGCTCTGTTCTGGATAATATCTATAAGCATATCCCGGGTGTCCATAAGTGCAGTGAACAGGAAATAATCAAAGTCATCATAGACTTCTTCTTTTGTCTTTTTTTCTTTTGTGATAAAGTGTACTTTTCCTTTTTGAGAAAGTAAAATCCTTGCTGCTTCCGGACAGGAGAGTGACAGGGAAATTTCACGCAAACCTTCAAATTCTTCAATATGTCTTGGATAATTTCTGCAGGTTCTGCAGAACATTTCCGGTCCTGCTTCTGTGTAGATATCACACAGGTTCTCTTCGTTGAGAAAAGCACAGCGCCTGTTATACTGGTGGAAAACATGTTCTTTCCAGTCAATATCATTGTGCAGGCGATTGCGGAACGGACCTTTAAAGTGCTGGTACTTCTTCAATGTCTGATCGTCAATCACGATCTGCCATCCTGCGCAGCAGGTATCCGGACAGGCTCCTGCAATGCAGGAAAATTCTTTATAGTAGTTTGGAAATGTGTATTGCATAATATTAAATAGCATCCTTTCTTCTTTTCTTAAGTTTGCGGTAAGTTCCTGCAGTTATACCACAGGATTTGCGAAAGCTCTGGGAGAGATAGCTTTGAGAGGAAAATCCTGTCAGATGGGCAATGTCTGAAATTCCGTAATCAGTATTTTCCAGAAGCTCTTTACATACCTCAATCCGCTTTCGGCTTAGATAGTTCATAGGAGAAATCCCATAATATTTGGTAAATTCATGGCTGAGATAATACTTGTTCAGGTGGCTGATGGCAGACAGATGATCAAGAGAGATATTTTCTCCGTAATTAGAATCAAGATAACGCTTGACATGTGCACATTCCTTGCTTGGATGTTGTGTTGTGATCAGCTCAAAAGGAGAATCTGTGATCCGCTGAAGCTGAAGAATCAGGATATTAAGCATATGCATACAGATTTTTTCGTACCCATCCGACTGATTGTCCAGTTCCTGGAACAGAGCATTAAAGTAAAAGAGTAGATCTGTTTTCTTTTTTCGGCAGTTAAAGATACGATATTCTTTCTGATCATTAAAAGAGAAGGATAATCCGTCTACTCCCACTGTGAAATAGCTGAGAGGAGGGTTTCCTCTGGAAATTTCAGTGTGATTAATGTGAGGGTTAACAATGATCAGATCATCCTTTGAAATAGGATAGATTTCATCTTCAAGCAGAAATTCCCCCTGTCCGTCCCGCACATAAAATAATTCAGTGAATGCATGGGAGTGGGGAATGCTTGGCCAGTCACCTTCATATCGAGAAGAAGATGCATTCAGAAGTGTGACCTCCTGTGGAGCAGTATCTTCAGGGCTGAAGCGAAGAGAATGTGTACTCATAAAAAGTCCCTCCTCCATAATTTAGTAATTTTGTCTGATATAAAAAAGTGAACAAAAAATAATAGAGGAAATCTGTTCTGCGTTTAGTTGTTGTGATTAGACTAAATGCATAAAAAAAACATAAAAATTAAAATATCATAGGCTATTATGATTAAAAGCAGAATTCCTTTCAAAATTTCTGATAACATTTTTTATATAATATCACAATTTGATACGTACAGCAAGATTTCTAAAAAACAAAGCAAAAAGAGAATTGAAAATGTTTTGGAAAGGACGTATTCTATAAACAGATAAGGACGCAAGAGAATTTTTAAACAAAAGTTCAAGGAGGAAAAGAGTAATATGAAGAAAAAAGGATTTTTAAGTATTTTACTGGCAACTGCGATGTTAGGATCTATGGTTGGGGCAGTTCCGGCAGCAGCTGCTGATGAGGATCAGACATTAACTGTATGGTGTTGGGACCCGAACTTTAATATTTATGCAATGCAGCAGGCAGAGAAGATTTACCAGGAAGATCATCCAGATTTCAAACTGGACATCCAGGAAAATGTATACAGCGATATTGAGACAAAACTGATCACAGCTGCAACATCCGGAGATTACAGCACACTTCCTGATATCTTCTTAATGCAGGATTATTCCTATCATAAAGATGTTACAAGCTTCCCGGATGTATTTACAGAGCTGACAGAGTCAGGAATTGATTTCACACAGTTCTCAGCAGGTAAACTTGCAGACTCTACAGTAGACGGAAAGAATTATGGTGTACCTTTTGATAATGGTGCAACAATCATGGCAATCCGTTCTGACATCGTAGAAGAAGCTGGATTAACAACAGATGATTTCAAAGATATTACATGGTCCAAATTTATGGAGCTTGCTAAAACTGTAAAAGATAAAACAGGTACACCGATGCTGACAACTTCCGGCGGTTCCGAGCTTGTACTGGAAATGCTTCAGTCTGCAGGTGCTTCTCCAATCGTAGACGGCGAAGTAAAGATTGCTGACAATGAAGTTCTGAAACAGGCTGTAGAAGTTTATGCACAGCTTGTAAATGAAGGATATATGACAGAGTACACTGACTGGGATCAGTACATTGCTTCTATGAACAATGGTGATGCAGCAGGTGTGATCAACGGATGTTGGATTATGTCATCTGTACAGGCAGCAGAAGATCAGGCTGGTAAATGGACAGTTGTAAATATGCCTGCATTAGATGATGTAGACGGAGCTACAAACTATGCTAACTGTGGCGGAGCAAGCTGGGCAGTATCTTCTAACTGCAAGAATCCGGAACTTGCTTATGATTTCATTAAATCCACATTTGGTGGAAGTGTAGAACTTTATGATGACCTTCTTGTAAATGCTGGTGCTATCGCAAGTTACCTTCCGGCAGCTGAATCTGACGTATATCAGGAAGCATCTGATTTCTACGGCGGACAGAAAGTTTATGCAGACATCGTAGACTTTGCAAGCAAAGTTCCTGCATTTGACTGTGGCGCATATTACTCTGATGTCAGAAGTGCACTGACAGACGTAATCACAAATGTTGTACAGAACGGTGCAGATGTGGCAGATGAACTTCAGACAGCACAGGACACTGTAGAGTTCAATATTGAAGGATAAATAACCAAATCAGGCAGTGTGGCAGATTGTAGATCGTCTGCCTGACTGACAGTAAGTAACCTGGGCTGTCGCAAAATACAGAAGTGATTTTGCGGCAGCCCTGTTTTTCAGGAGGATATTAATGGCAAGTACATCAAATGCAAAAAAGAAAATGAGCCTTCAGAAAAAGCACAATTTGATAGGGTGGGCATTTCTGATTCCGGCATCGTTGCTGATCTTTGTATTCTGCTTTTATCCAATGTTCCAGGCAATCCTGCTTTCCTTTAAGAAAGGAATGGGAGCAGCGCAGACCTGGGCAGGAATTGCCAATTACAGCAGAATCTTAAAAGACAGAACCTTTAAACAATGTTTATTTAATACAGTATTCTACTTTATTATTCAGGTACCGGTTATGTTGATCCTGGCACTGATTCTGGCACAGCTTCTGAATGATGCCACTCTCCGGTTTAAGGGATTATTCAGAACTATGATTTTCCTTCCGTGTGCCACATCTCTGGTATCTTATTCTATGATCTTTAAATCACTGTTTGCACCGGATGGATTTGTAAACATGATTCTTACAAAGACAGGGATTGGTGCTGTAGACTGGTTCCAGAATGCGTGGGCAGCACGTTTTGTGATCATTATTGCTCTTGTGTGGAGATGGACCGGATACAACATGGTATTTTATTTGGCAGGACTTCAGAATATTGATCAGTCCATCTATGAAGCCAGTCGAATTGACGGGGCAACTGCATTCCAGCAGTTCTTTAAGATTACCATCCCATTACTGAAACCGACGATTCTTCTCACTGCGATCATGTCCACATCAGGTACTCTGCAGTTATTTGATGAGTCTGTAAACCTGACAGCAGGAGGTCCTGGTAAGTCAACTATGACTCTTGCACATTACATATTTAACATTTCCTTTGTGGAGACTCCGAAGTTTAATTATGCAGCAGCGTTGTCTGTATTTATCCTTGTATCAGTGGCAATTCTGTCTGCAATCCAGATGAAAGTAGGTGACAGCCGTGACTAGAAAAATAAAACATTTCATATCCTACACAATCTTAATTATTGCCAGCTTACTGTCAGTATTTCCGCTGTATTATATGCTTTCCGGTGCAACCAATAAGAGTATTGATATTGTAAGAGGAAGACTGATCCCAGGCGGATATTTGGTGGAGAATTTCAAGACACTGGTAGCAAATCAGAATCTTGGACTTGCTATGTTTAATTCTTTCAGGAATGCAATCCTGATCACAATTATTTCTCTGCTGGTATGTTCTATCGCAGGATATGGATTTGAGATTTATCATGACAAAGGTAAGGATACGCTGATGAGTATTCTGCTTCTGTCTATGATGCTCCCGTTTGTAGCACTGATGATTCCTTTGTTCAAGATGTTCTCTACTATGGGACTGGTAAACAGCTGGATTGCACTGGTGCTGCCGTCAATTTCCACGCCGTTTATGATCATGCTGTTTAGGCAGGCATCAAGATCTTTCCCTATAGATATTATTGAAGCCAGCAGGCTGGAGGGAATGAGCGAAATAGCAATCTTTTTCCGTATGTATGTGCCGATCATGAAGTCTACTTACGGTGCGGCAATGACTGTAACCTTTATGAATGCATGGAACAATTATCTGTGGCCAAAGGTTATCCTGCAGGACAATGCATCTATTACAATGCCAATGCTGGTTGCGAACTTAAAGAGTGGTTACAGTGTTGACTATGGAATGCTGATGCTGGGAGTTCTGATCTGTACTTTGCCGACAGCGATCATTTTCTTCTGTCTGCAGAAGAGCTTTTCAAACGGACTTACAGGAGCTGTGAAATAAAGAGGATTTCAGATTTATGCATGAATTTATAATGGACAGGAAAGAGCAGAAACAGTTAAAAGCAGAACTGATTTTTGCAAAAAAACTGGGACTGACAGAAGATGATACCCTGGATGGGGTGGTTAACAGATGTGAGAAAGAGAATCAGAGAAGAAAAGAGATGCTTCAGAACGGAGAAATTATTTACGGACCGGAGCACTTTTCACTGCCAGCTTATGTCAGATATGAACAGACACGTTTTCGTCTGGATTTTGTTTCTGAAAGCGAAAAGGTAAAGAAGAATTATTCCTATCAGAGGATTTCTGAGGAAGAAAAGCAGGCATTTTATGAAGCAAACAGAGATCTGTTTACACGGTATCATGGGGACAGCTTTACCTATGAAGAAGTGTCTGTGATCATTAGAAAAAGGATACGGGAGATAGAATATGATAAGGAAATCCAAAACATATTATGTCAGCTCAATTAGGGGAAATGATAAAAATGACGGCCTGACACAGGAGACTCCTTTCAGAACCCTGCAGCAGATCACGGGGAGAGAACTTGGACCAGGGGACCGTGTTTTGCTGGAACGGGGATCCGTTTTTGAAGACCAGTATCTGCATATCAGAGGTAAAGGGGAAAAAGAAAATCTAATAGAGATTGCAGCCTATGGGGAAGGTGCTCTGCCACATATCTGCGCAAACGGAACCGGCATCTGGTATCAGGATTATGGTATTCAGCTGGATTCACCGGCACATGTATACAGGGGAGATGTTTCTTCTGCAGTCCTTCTCTATGATGCGGAATATATCTGGATCCATGATCTGGAGATTACAAACAAAGATGATATTGACAGACAGTCTGTCACAGGAAAAACTTCCGGTGAAGCAAGATCTGAGATGGCAGAGAGATACTCTGCACCTCACAAAATGGACAGAACAGGCGTGGCTGTAGTGGCACAGAACAGTGGTACGCTTCATGAAATTGTTCTGCAGAATCTTATGATCCATGATGTAGATGGAAACGTTTACAACAAACATATGAACAATGGCGGTATTTATATGACAGCTCTTAAGCCGGATAATGAAGAGCAGACAGGTATTGCCAGATACCATGGAGTGACTGTTGAAGACTGCTGTGTATGGAACGTAAGCAGATGGGGGATTGCAGTGGGATACAGTTATCAGCATGCCAGATTTGCAGGTGCCCAGCTTCAGGAAGAGTGGTTTTTGAAATATGGACATGAAAATATTGTTCTCAGAAACAATTATGTAAAAAATGCAGGAGGCGATGGGATTACGCCAATGTATGCATTAAGACCTCTGGTTGAACACAATATTTCAGACTCCTGTGCGACAGAAATGAATGACCGGATCTACTGTTATCCAGAAGAAAGAATGGGGAAAGTAGCAGCAGCTATCTGGCCATGGAAATGTAAAAATGCTCTGTTTCGGTTCAACGAGGCAGTGGATACAAAACTGAACCAGGACGGTATGGCATATGATGCAGATTCAGGGGACGGAACAGTTTATGAATATAATTACAGCAGGCAGAACGAGGGCGGATGTGTTATGTTCTGTCTGGAGGAAGCCATCCATAATACATTCAGAAAGAATGTAAGTTATGATGATCTGGGCGGAATTTTAAGTCCTTCCGGAAATCCGGATGCATATGTGTCAGAGAATCAGTTTTACATCCGAAAAGGAGTGCCCTTACTGCGAAGAAATATGAGCGATGGTAAGATAACACTGAAGAATAATGTGATTTTAGAGCTTGAGAATAATTAAACCGAATAAACTGCGGAGCAGTTATTCGGTTATGAGCAAGTAGCGAAGCGGATTGCGAATATCCGATTGACTATCAGGTCAGATAAGTAAAGCGATAAGACAAGTTTATACAGAGAGAGGAGACAAGCAATGAAAAAAGGCCGTGTAACAATACCAACCAATCTGGATGTAGTGCCACAGACACTGGAGATACTGGATGAGTGGGGTGCAGATGCAATCCGTGACTGTGACGGAACAGAATTCCCGAAGGAATTAAAAGACACTGGCTCCAAGATATATGCAACCTATTATACAACCCGTAAGGATAATGAATGGGCAAAGGCACATCCTGAGGAAATCCAGCAGATGTATATCATGACATCCTTCCATACAGCAACAGAGGACAAACTGGAAATTCACCTGATGGATCATTTATATCCGGATATGCTGGCAGTGAATACAAGAGATGATATCTACAGATGGTGGGAAGTTATAGACCGCACCACAGGAGAGCCTGTATCAACAGAGCTGTGGAGCTATGATGAAGAAACAGGTAATGTAGTGATCAGATCTGCAAAGCTGTTTCATGAATACACTGTAAGCTTCCTGGCATATATTATGTGGGATCCGGTACACATGTATAATGCAGTAGTAAATGACTGGAAAGATGTAGAGCCGCAGATCACATTTGATGTGCGCCAGCCAAAAACAAAAGTTCATTCTCTGGAACGTCTGCGCAGATTCCTGGATACCCATGAGTATGTGGATGTTGTGCGTTTCACTACATTTTTCCATCAGTTTACCCTTATATTTGATGAGCTTGCAAGAGAAAAATATGTAGATTGGTTTGGCTATTCTGCATCTGTCAGCCCATATATTCTGGAGCAGTTTGAGAAAGAAGTGGGTTATCCTTTCAGAGCGGAATATATCATTGATCAGGGATATATGAACAATACATACAGGATCCCATCCAAGGAATTCAAAGATTTCCAGGCATTCCAGAGAAGAGAAGTAGCGAAGCTTGCCAAAGAAATGGTAGACATTGTTCATGAATATGGCAAAGAGGCTATGATGTTCATGGGAGACCACTGGATCGGTATGGAACCTTTTATGGATGAATTTGCATCTATCGGACTGGACGCTGTAGTGGGAAGTGTTGGAAACGGAGCAACCTTACGTTTATTCAGTGACATTAAGAATGTGAAATATACAGAAGGAAGATTCCTTCCATATTTCTTCCCGGATACCTTCCATGAGGGAGGAGATCCTGTAAAAGAGGCAAAAGTGAACTGGGTAACAGCAAGAAGAGCAATCTTAAGAAGCCCGATCCAGAGAATAGGTTACGGCGGATATCTGAAACTTGCCCTGGAATTCCCGGATTTTGTACAGTATATCAAAGAAGTATGTGAGGAATTCCGTACTCTGTATGATAATATTCAGGGAACAACTCCCTATTGCGTGAAACGTGTGGCAGTTCTGAATTGTTGGGGAAAAATGCGTTCCTGGGGCAACCACATGGTACATCATGCTATTTATTATAAGCAGAATTATTCTTATTTCGGAATTATAGAAGCATTAAGCGGTGCACCCTTTGACGTGTCATTTATCAGCTTTGATGATATCCGCGAAGACAGAGAACTGCTGAAAAACTTTGATGTTATCATTAATGTGGGAGATGCAGATACTGCACAGACAGGCGGAGAAAACTGGATCGATGAAACAGTTATTACTGCTGTCAGGGAATTTGTATACAACGGCGGAGGATTTATCGGTGTAGGAGAACCGGCTGCACATCAGTGGCAGGGCAAATTCTTCCAGCTGGATGATATTCTTGGTGTGGAAGAGGAGCATGGGTTCAATCTGAACACTGATAAATATAACTGGGAAGAACACAGAGACCATTTTATCCTGCAGGATGCAGAGGGAGAGGTTGATTTTGGAGAAGGCAAGAAGAATATTTATGCATTGCCGGAGACAGAAATCCTGATCCAGAAAGAACAGGAAGTACAGATGGCTGTAAAGAAATTTGGAAAAGGAAGAGGCGTTTATATCAGCGGACTTCCATACAGCTTCAAAAACAGCCGTGTATTCTACAGAGCAGTCCTCTGGTCAGCATCTGCAGAGGAAGAACTTCACTGCTGGTATTCCACTAACTACAATGTAGAAGTACATGCTTACGTAAAAAATGGTAAATATTGTGTAGTAAATAATACTTATGAGCCACAGGATACTACTGTTTACAGAGGAGACGGAAGCAGCTTCCAGTTACATCTGGAGGCAAATGAGATCAAATGGTATCAAATCTGAAAAAGAATATAGAATACATATATTGAATTGAATAAAACAGGATTGTTGTATGAAAGCAGATAAGGTTATGCGTACAACAATCCTGTTTGCTGTTACTGTTCACTGGTAATATCCCGCGAGGTGTTTTTTGTGAGCGAAGGTCACAGAAAACCCGAGACATACTGCGCGAATTTATGCGAGTAGCATAAATTAAGTTTGTGAAGCAAACGATACTCCTTGGGCATTGCACAAGGAGGTTCATATTTCCTGCATCGCGAAGCGTGTTGCTGAGAACGGAGTGAACAGTAACAATTTGATTCGAAATTATGTTAAAAATAGACAGAAGATATTGAAGTGCCATCCAAATTATTGTAAAATAAAACGAAAGCTAAGTTTTTAGAAAGGAAGCACAAGTTGTGGAAGAGAGATATACGATTGGTGTAATGATAGGAAATGCAAATTCACCGCATACGATGGATCTGATGCAGGGGATTTTTCATGCAGCACAATCTCTGAACGTTAACATTGTATTTTTTCTTGGAATTCACAGCAGCTATTATTATAAATCTTATTTTGGAGAAGATATAGAGGATGACTACGATTATCAGTTTAATGTTGTGTATGATTATCAGGCATTTGCAGATATAGATGCACTGATCATTGCTTATGGATCACTCTGTATCTTTCTGGATGAAAATGAGAGCAGTGTATTTTTGGAAAAATACAAAGATAAGCCAAGGGTTCTTCTTGAAGAAAGAGACCAGACCGGAGAAGCCACTTCTATTATTGCTGATAATTATAATGGAATGTACGCAATTGCAGAACATCTGATAAGGGATCATGGTTATAGGAATTTTACTTATCTTGCAGGACCTCATGGAAATACAGATGCCAGGGAACGCAGACAGGCAGTTTATGATGTGATGAAAAAATATGGGATTCCTTTTGGACCGGAGCGGATTGTCTATGGGGATTATTCATCCTGTGTACATAAGCAGGTCAATCAGCTTTTGGATGCTTATCCGGATATGGAGGCAATGATCTGTGCAAATGATGTGATGGCAGAGACTGCATACAGAGAATGTGATAAAAGAGGTCTGGTTGTGGGAAAAGATATTGCCATTACTGGTTTTGATGACTGGGAGCTTGCAAAAACAATGAACCCTCCACTGACAACTGTATTGCAGAATGCCTTTGATATGGGAAATATGGCAGTGGCTGGTGCCGTAGAATTGTGCAAAGGCGGGAAACGTCATTCGATAGTGGTTCCTGCAGGAGTAAAGATCCGTGAATCCTGTGGATGTTCTGCACGAAAAAAGTTTCATAAGAAAATTTCGATTTCTGAAGAAACGGTACAATGGTCAGATATTACAGAGAACTGCATAAACGATATGATGAAGGAGATTTTATCGGAAAATTCCAATCAGGTATTAAAAGACAAAGCGCAGGAGTATCTGAGAACTATTTTAAAAATAGATTTCAGAAATGCAGAGAGTGAGGATAATCTAAAGAAGGGTTTACAGAGTTTATTTCTCAGTGAAATCGGAAATCTGATCAGCAGGCATTCTCTGATGAAAATCCTTGATCAATTTGTTGATGAATGTATTCGAATAGAATTAAACAAAGAAAAACCGGACAGAGAAAATATCAGAAATCTGATTCTGCGGAAAGGGCTGCTGAATGATAAAATTATGGCATATAATATCAAAAAAGAGAAAGAACGTTTTAGTACCTTTCAGCAGGAGAGTTGGTTTGTACCGTTGATCTCCAAGGATATGCTGTCGCATATGAATGATGAGCAGGAAATGTGCAGGCGGGCACTTGTAAAATTAAATGCATTAAATGCCAAGGCGTCGTATCTCTATATTTTTGAGGAACCGATAGCCCACTACAGAAATGAAGAATGGAAGTGTCCGGAGAAAATGTACCTAGCTGCGCGTCAGATTGGCGGCGAGGTCATAGCTTATAAAGAGGGAGAACGTCCGGAAGTTTTCAGTGGGTTTTCCGCTGATGGAAAGATTGGATGTAACAAGAAGGATGACAGTAATTATGTTGCAACCGTTCTTTGCCTCTTTTCAGGAGAAATGCAATATGGAATTCTGGTGGCAGAAATTGATCCTGCAAATCTGGCGCTGTTTTATCTGATCAGCAGGCAGATTGGAAATATGCTTCGTATGTATCAGATGTCCAGGGAGCAGAAAAAGATGCAGCAGAAGCTGGAGACCCTTGTCAGAGAAATCGAGGAAAAGAATGAAGTTTTGAATTTCCTTTCTGAATCAGATGCCCTGACCGGATGTCTGAACAGAAGAGGTTTTATGGAAAAAGCAGTACAGATGAACCGGGAGTACGAGGGAAAAGAAGTTGTAATTCTTTTTGCAGATTTGGATCATCTGAAGGAAATTAATGACTGCTTTGGACATATAGAAGGGGACTTTGCCATCAGGCGATGTGCAGAGGTGCTGAAATCAGCAGCAGGAAAACAGAGTATCATCGGAAGAATAGGTGGAGACGAATTCTGCGCAATGTTTCCTGGAAATGCGCAGGATGGACAGAAGTTCAGAGAGCGGATCCAGAAGGAAAATCTGGCATTTAACACGGAATCGGAAAAACCATATTATGTGGAGCTGTCAGCAGGATATCATGTGATCCGTTGTGGCGGAAATCTGATAATGTCCGATGTGCTAAAGGATGCAGATAAGGCTCTTTATGAAGAAAAGAAGAAGAGAAGAAAATCCGTGAAAAAGTAAAAAACAAAAGGGATGCGAATCATTCGCATCCCTTTCATAATCATCTGGACAATTTAAATTATAACTGAGGACCAGCTGCAACAAGTGCTTTACCAGCAGCGTTTCCTTCGTATTTAGCAAAGTTCTTGATGAA
>CAKRYE010000004.1 GCA_934426285.1 uncultured Blautia sp. | reverse complement strand
CCTCTTTCCTCCGAAACAGACAAACCTCCATCCCAAAGGCCTGTCCTCCCGCAATATCTGAAGTCAGGGAATCCCCGATCATCACCGTTTCCTCCGGCAATATTATCTCCTTTCTCCCTGCATTCAGCTCCGCAAAAGCCCTCTCAAAAAACACCCTTGAAGGTTTAGATGCCCCAATCCTCTCAGAGACAAAAATATAATCAAAATACTTTTTCATCCCGGCAATCTCCAGCCTGTGCACCTGCTGCTCCCCAGGACCATTACTAGCCACACAGAGAATATATTTCCCTTTCAGATATTCCAGAAGCTCATACGCTCCATCTTCCGGAATTGCACTGTCAAAAAGCCTGCCCCTGAAATATTTTTCAAAAACAGTTCCGTCAAACTCAATATCCAGATACTTGAAAATAATATTCCATCGGATTTTCTCCAACTCCTCAAAAACCAGCGTTCCCTGCTCAATCTGCCTCCACAGCTTCGTATTCTCCCTGATAAAAATATCAAACATATACGGTTCATAAGGCTTTAACCCAAAGTGCTCAAACCCTTCCTTCATTGTCTGCTTTACATAACCATCAAAGCTAAGCAAAGTATTATCTATATCCAAAAAAACTGCCTTCACATTGCCCTCCATCCATAAAAACATATCATTAATAATGTAATCCAAAGAAATCAGAGGAAAATAACTTCACCTCTGATTCCATTCGTCAATACTATATTAATACACCTTCACAATCTCATCCAATTCCTTACGCTTAGGTCTCTTTGGCTCCTCTGCTGCCACACCCACAGCAATCACTGCCACTACCGTTTCCTCTTCTGGAATATCCAGCACCTTCCGAAGCTGCTCTCCATCCCTCAGCCCCATGATCAAAGTTCCATACCCCAGTTCTGCTGCCTTCAGAATAAAATTCTCATTCTGCAATCCCAGGTCATAACATCCCCAGCCATTGCCCAATTCATTATCCGCAGTTTTGTCATTCTGGAAGCCAGCTTTATCTTTTACAAAAGTAGTCACGACCAATGCCGCATTTTCAGCTTTACGGGCATTTCCCTCAGGCAGACATTCCCTGCGTACTCTCTCTGTCATCTCTTCAGACAATACACAATAATATCTCCCTGTCTCCGTATTTTTCCAGGAAGGAGCCTCC
The DNA here is from genome assembly GCA_934426285.1 of uncultured Blautia sp. Lineage (GTDB taxonomy): Bacteria > Bacillota > Clostridia > Lachnospirales > Lachnospiraceae > Blautia_A. The sequence goes on along the minus strand of CAKRYE010000004.1, from coordinate 63,259 downwards.
TGTGCAGCGCCAATCATCTCCATCAGTTCTTCTTTTGTGACCTTTTTGTCTGCTGCATATTTTCGAACACTTCTTCTTACTTCCATCAATTTCTGAAATTCCATCATCCAGTTCCTCCTGTTGTATTTTGAGGTCAAGCGGATAAAATCATCCGCTTCGCTACTTACTTGATTCGGTTAAGCTGTTTTTAATATATAATAATCGGATATCCACCGTCAATATTTTCATAAATAATTGCAGCCTCTTCTTCCGGCAGATTGATACATCCATGGCTTCCGCTTCCTGTCTTATAACGATTCCCTCCAAAAGCTGACTGCCAGGAAGCATCATGTAGCCCCTGCCCGTAGACAAAAGGCATCCAGTATTTTACCTTGGTATCATATCCGTATACATCGCTAGTGAGCGTAAAAGGACTTGCTTTATAGGCAATGGGCCAGGCTCCCGTATAGGTATGTCTTTCCTCTGTAGGCGCTCCGCTGACAATATCTGTTTCCGTCACCAGCCCTCCATCTCTGTACAGCCAAAGGTGCTGTGCATCCAGACTTACCTCTATATAACTGCCTGCCAGATCATCTGTTCCGTTTCTCTGCATCCCTTTACTGCTGTATACCGGTTCACGGACCACATCCTTGCCGCTTTTCAGATCAGAAAGCAGCTGGCTTAACTCGCCGCTCTGATCAATCCTGTAACCATATTCATTGTCCTCCACAGTCACATCCGTACCCATAGAAGTATGAAAGGTTCTGGGAACATAAATGGTATTGTATTTATTGGCAAGCTGTGAAATAAAGGTGCCTGCCTGCTCCTGATCGATTACGATCTTTGTGCCCTGAATACTGATCCAGGAATTTACTGTTTGGGAATCCAGAGTCTCTGTGGTATTTCCAAAGGTATAGGTTATGGTAGCCTTGCGGTATTTTTTCAGTTGTCCGTTCAGGCTTTTTAATTCCTTTTTCAATTCTTGTGAAGCCTTTACAGAAGGCTGCTTGTATGCCTGCTGGTTCAGATCTATTTTGACTTCACCGGTGAGCAGCTTATCCTGAAACTCTGCTTCCAGCGTCTTGTCCACGTAATTTCGAAGACGTTCTTCATCAATCTGTGTCCCTGCCACCTGGTTTACTATAACAAATTCCTTTTTCTTCTTGCTGTATCTGATCTCAGCATTTTGGGCTTCCGTTCTTTCTTTCTCTCCAAAATGATCTTCTGTCAGGGCCGTCTGTTCTGTTGCCTCATCTTTGTTTACCTGATATTCTATTTCGTAATTTTTCCAGGAGGCCAGAAACGTCCTTGTCTGGTCACGCTGCTGTTTCAAGGCTGTAAGTGCAGACTGAAGTATTCCTTCATCCAGAGAATATCCCAATTCCCCTACAGTTGTCTGATATACCTGACTGCCATCCTCCTGGAAAACAACCTTTTTATCCTGAAATGCTTTCCGGATGGTCTGTCCGGCCTTCTCCACATTCTGACCTGATACATCCAGACCATATATGGTAATTTTTCTCCCCAATGTATCCGTATCCACTTTATGTATATAAACCAGCAATCCTCCTCCCAGGAGTAAAAATACTGCAATACAGATCCCCAGGATAACTTTTATCTTTTTCTTTCTGTTTTTTCCCTTATTATCCATTTCCCGCCCCTGTTCTTTTGTACTTTTTTTAAGCTTAATAATTTTCAGGCAGGCTGCAAAAATGTTTTACAGTCTGCCTGAAAAATTATACCAGAAAAATATACCATTTTGTAAATTTTATTTATACCAAAATATTCGCATTACCTGGAATCCTCCTGGATTGCTTTTACCAGCTGATCCCCTCCCTGTTCATACCATTTGCTTACGAATTCATCAAAGTAGGATATGGGACGCTTCCCCATAATAATCTGAATAAAAGTATTTTTCTCCAGAGTTCCAAGCGTCTGAGGGATTTCCAGATTTGAAGTTTGCAGATAGATTTTTTCAGGAGTCCTGTAATCCGATTTCACCAGAAGACCTACTGCAGAAATACGGGATTTGTAAGCTGCCCAGTCCTCCACTGTCACATTCTGTCCCTCTATATAATTTCTGCATGCCTGATAATAGGATTTCTCAATGGCACTGAGCTTTTCCTCCTCCATCTCTCCTGCAATTACCTTCTGGATATGCTCTGTCACACGGTAAGTAGCTTCATTATAATCCACATTGATCACCAACGGCCTTGCTGTAGGATCCACATTCAGAGCAAAATAACTGTTCATCTCATCTGCATCCTTCGCTTCATACCTGGTATAATCGAAAAGTACACTCAAAATCTTCATTACAATTTCAGGATGCTCATAACCTTTTCGCACCACTACATATTTGTTGTCTCTGAATGTAGAATAGGTTTCTGCCGTTTTCTGTATTTCTGCCGGAAAATAATATGGCTCCCAGTCAGAGTCCGGATCTTCTTCATACTCATCCATAAGAGGATTATTTGGTGTCCACCACAATCCGAAAAATGCCCCACATTTTCCGCTGACTACCAGATCCCTCAGATTGTTCTGGGCCCGCAGTGCAAAATTCTCGTCCAGAATTCCCCTTTCATAAAGCTGGTTCAAATATTCCAGTGCATTCTTCGTCTCTTCTGTAAGAGAACCATATACCACTTCTCCGTTCTCACCCTTTTGCCATCTCTGGGGATTGGCTCCGAATTTCTGAAAAACAGGGTCAACAGAATAACTGCTGCTTGTAGTTCCCACCAATGAAGTATCACATACTAATCCAATAGGATCTTCTCCAGGCGCTGCACCCATCCGGTTTTTCTGAAAAGCTTCAATAACATCAAAAGCTTCTTCCAGAGTCTTAGGTTCTTCTAATCCCAGCTTATCCATCCAATCCTTACGAAGCCAGAGCAGGCAGGGACCATGATCAATAACTGTCTCCGGCATTGCCATCAGCTTCCCGTCATATTTCACAGAATCCAGAAGTTCAGTTCCATAACTGGCATACATGGCTTTGATCCTGTCTGTAGTGCAGGATTCATACACCTCTGTCAGGTCCTCCACCAGATCGTTTTCTACCATTTCATCCAGCATTTCCTTGTCTGAGATCACCATGACATCAGGAAGCATTCGATCTTTCACAATCACATTGACAAATTCATCATATCTGTCTTCACTTTCCATGTATGTGTTCTCATTCTGGATATTCAACATCTTTTTCAGATAACGGGTATATTCATTATTTTCATAAGTCTGCCCTTTGGGAAGATTGGAATTATTGGCACCATTCATCTGGGCAAGAGTATAGGTCACAGTTTCAGGATACTTTCCATAGGGAGTTGTCCGGGCTTCTTCCCAGTCCCCGGACTCAGTTTTTTTCTGTTCCTCAGCCCCATCCGTTTTTTCTGCTTTCTGCTGCGTCTCCTTTGTTGCTTTATTACATCCGCTTTGAAGCAAAGTCGTTCCCAGAATCAGGATTACAAAAAGCTTTTTTCCTGCCTTTGTCACACTCTGTATCATCATAATGTTTCTCCCTTTGGAATCCGCATTTCTACTACTGTTCCCTTACCTACACTGCTGGTGATACGAATTTTATATTCCTCTCCGTAGAGCAGACAGATTCGATCGTTCACATTTTTCAGTCCATATCCTTCTGCCTGGTAAGTAACCAACGATTCTGCCACTGACTGTTCCATTCCCATTCCATTATCTTCTACCCGGAGAAGTACCGCATCCCCGGCATCCAGAAAGGACAGCTGCAGGATTTTATCTCCTTCTTCTTTTACATCCAGTCCATGCTCTAATGCATTTTCCACCACTGGCTGCAGGATCAGTTTGGGGACTTTTTCTGTTTTTACCTGCGGATCAATCTTCCACTCTACTGTAAAATCATTGTCATGCATCACCAACTGAATAGACAAATAAGCTTCAATATTGCGGATACAATTCTCCACAGTTACCATATCCTCTCCCTTGCTCAGAGCTGTACGATAAAAAGTAGATAAATCCAAAGTTACCTTACTGATTTCTTTCTGATCACTCTTAATAGCCATCCAGTTAATAATGGAAAGAGAATTATACAGAAAATGTGGATTGATCTGTGCAGTAAGCGCTTTCAACTCAAATTCCTTCAGAGCTATTTTGTTTTCGTAAACTTCACTGATCAGACGATCGATCTCTCCCATCATCCTTCGGAAGCTTCTGATCAGAACTCCCACCTCATCCTCTGCATCGCTGGTAACTGTAACCTCTCTGCTTCCGTGGTTTACCTGATCCATATTTTCCGTAAGCAGTTCAATCTTGCGGGTAAATAATCTGGAGAAAAACATGCCCAGAATAAAAATGACCAGTACACAGCCTGCGATCAGCGGAATCTCAGTAAGCAGCATCTGATAGACTGATTTTTCTACAGATCTTTTGGTTTTATACAAATAAAACTTCCAGCCAGTATTCTGACTGGTACTGTTTACCGCTACATATTCTTTGCTGATCTGCTCCAGAATTTTGTCAGATTCTTTTAAATCTGCCAGATCATTGTCCCGGATGTTTTCATCACGATACACAATATTCTGCTTCTGATCCAGCACCATAGTTCCAGACTCTTCTGAGATAATATTTTTCAACGGTTTGAATATTTTATTGTAGTCCAGAGTAATGCACAGCACTGCCGTACGCTTCTTTCCCTCGTAAATATTTCTCACTGCTGCAATCTCCGGTTTTTCCGTATTTACCAGCCACTGTACCTGCACCTCATCATTCAACTGGCTGCTCCACCATTCCTGTCTTATCTCATCCATAGGTACCAGGGTATATTCATGTCTCACTTTAATACTGTCTGCAAAAATCTGTATCTGATTGATAGCATCATGATAGGATTTAGGCACTGTGAGAAGAGGGTCCACAATCTGGGTATATTTTGCATATGCCACATAGTTGTCCATATTCTTCTCATTGATCACCTCTTCAATATCCGGAGAATAGGTGAGATAATTGATCAGTCCTGTATATACCTCGATCTGGCTTTCAATACTCTCTCTGGTCTGTTCCAGGATGGATGAGGTATCCTCCAATTCATTATGGCGCACCAGCTTGCTCATACTGTTATGGCTGTACAGAGCAAGTATCGTCATAGGCACCAGACTGGATATCACCAGCAGGATTGTAAGCTTATGACGGTATTTCATATCTCTAAATTTCTTTCGGATTCTCTTCATCTTCACCTGTTCCTTTCCTGTAGGACTCAGGGCTGCTTCCGTAATATTCCCGGAAGCTTCGACAAAAATAGGATACATTGGAGAATCCTACTTTTTCACTTACCTGTGCCACCTTCATATTGGTGCTGCACAGAAGCTCCTTTGCCTTCTCCATACGGAATACCCGGATGAAACGGTTCAGGTTCATTCCTGTTTCCTTTTTGAAAATAAAACTCAGATATCCTGAGGACAGATATACCTTTTCTGCCAGCATCTCCAGGCTCAGATCCTCTCCGTAGTGCTGATAGATGTAATTTTTCACTGCAGATACCTCATTTCTGGATTCACTCATAGAACGTTCCAGAAAATTCTCATATTCCCGGATATTCTCCTCTGTAACCTGAAGGATCTGCGAAATATCACTGCAGCTGTACAATCTGTCAATCTCCTTGTCCAGGCGGCGTTCCTCTGAGAACTGTGTTTCCTCAAACAATGCCTGTATCACATTGGAAAATACAAATTTAATATACATAGCCGAAAACTGGGTACTGCTTTTGTATTTGTCCGTAAGGCACTGAAAATGGACTTTCAGCTGCTGAATGTCCTTTCTGCTGATATCCTCAGAAATTCTCTGCATCAACTGGGAATCCTGGGCAGCCTTATCCACATGACTGTACTCTTCCTCCTCATTGGAAAATACATGATTCTCCGGATGATAGAATCTCTCCTCCATCTGCTGTTCCAGCTCTGCCATAATCTCAGGCAGTGCTTCACAGCCCTCAAACTTCCTGCTTACCGCCAGATGAAAGCTTCCCGGATACTGGCGCTTCATCACAGTATACAGCTGATTGGCTACCAGCAGATAATCGCAGTATACATCGTTAAACAAAAACAGGGACTGTCTGGCATTCAGATTCAGATAAAAAAATATCCTCCGCAGTTCCTTGCGCATATCCTCTGCCAGATTCTCATCTGCAGTATCAAAAAAATTCTGGGAGGATTCCACCAGAATGGCACAGTGCCACTGATTCCAGGTATCCAGGTTGATCATTTCTCCGGCTTTTTCCAGAATTTCTTTTTTTCCTGTGTAAATATAATTCTGGAGAAAATACTGCTGGAGAAAATCCTGTTCCTTCTGATCTCTGATCTTGCGGTTTTTATTTTTGTCAATTTCGCTGCGGACCTTTTCCAGTGTTTCACTGAAAATATCAGGATCCACCGGTTTTAAAACATACTCTTTCACCCCATAACGGATTGCCTCCTGGGCAAAGGAAAAATCGTTATAGCCACTAAAGATTACGATCTGCAGCTCCTCTTTTTCCTCTTTTGCCTTCTTTGCCAATTCCAGTCCATCCATATGAGGCATTTTAATATCTGTCAGTAGTAGATCTATCTCCTCATTTCTCAGGATTTCCAGTGCCTGGCGCCCGTTGGAAGCCTCAGAAATCTCAAATTCTCCCTCTTCCCTGGAAAGCAGAAATTTAATTCCCTCTCTCTCTATTTTTTCATCATCAACCACTAATACACGATACATAGCTTCTAACCTCCTACCCCCTTATATATACAAATAAAGATAGTTCCTGCAATTATGGAACTATCTTTATTTTCAGTCACTTATTATCCATATCAGCCTGCGTCTGATACTATTTTATCATCCTTTTACCGCACCTGCAACAACACCTTCAATAATATATTTCTGGCATACCAGGTAAACAATAACGATCGGGATAATATCGATCATAATACTTGCCATCATCGGTCCCATCTGTACATGACCGAAGCTTCCGCGGAAGTACTGTACTGCCATAGGAATGGTACGGTATTTCTTAATATCCAGTACCAGGGTCGGCAGAAGATAGTCATTCCATACCCACATCAGCTGAAGGATTGCAGTGGAGATAATGGTAGGCTTCAGAATCGGGATCAGGATCTTGAAAAATACCTGTAACGGATTACATCCATCGATCAGGGCAGCCTCTTCAATTTCCAGCGGAATTCCCTTTACAAAACCGGTGAACATAAATACTGCCAGTCCTGCACCAAATCCCAGATAAATAATACAGATATTATAAGGAGTGTTCAGTTTCAGTGTATCTGCTGTCTTTGCCAGAGTGAACATAACCATCTGGAAAGGAACTACCATACTAAATATGAACAGATAATATAAAATCTTGGAAAGCACTCCATTTACACGGACAATATACCATGCACACATAGAGCAACACAGCAGGATCAGTACTACTGACATAACTGAGATCACAAGGCTGTACCAGAAAGATTTCAGGAAATCCATCTGTGTTACACTGGCTACATAGTTTGTAAATCCATTCCAGATTTTACCCAGAGGAAGTTCAAATACTCCTGTAGTTGTAATAGCTGATTCTTTTTTTAAAGAGTTCAAAAGAATCAGTATAATAGGATAAATCCAGAGAAGGGACAGTATGGTTAATATAATTGTAGGAATAATACTTTTCTTTTTATTGTTTTCCATTACTGCTGCACCTCCTTAGATGATGTTGCTTTAAGCTGAATCAGGGCAATGGCTACAACCAGAATAAAGAATACAACTGCTTTTGCCTGACCGATTCCCTTCCACTGTGGTCCGCTTCGTGCATAGAACGTATCATAGATATTTAAGGCAAGGAGCTGAGACTGCTTGGCAGGATCTCCACCTGTAAGAGAAAGGTTCTGGTCGAACATTTTAAATCCATTTGTCAGTGTAAGGAAGGTACAGATTGTAACAGACGGCATGATCATCGGTACTTTAATCTTGAACAGAATCTGTCTGGATGTAGCTCCGTCAATCTGTGCCGCTTCGATAAGGTCAGGTGAAACATTATTCAGACCTGCCACATAAATGATCATCATATATCCAATCTGCTGCCAGCACAGAAGGATCAGCATACCGATAAATCCGTTCTTTGCAGACAAAGCCAGCAGCGGCTGTCCCCATTTGGACAACAGACCATTTAATAAGGTCTGCCAGATGTATCCAAGAACAATACCACCGATCAGGTTTGGCATAAAGAATACTGTTCTGAATGCATTGGTTCCCTTGAATCCTTTTGTCAGCGCCAGTGCAATGGCAAATGCCAGAACATTGATCAGAATACTGGATATAAAGGCAAATGCCACAGTCAGCCAGAACGCATGGCTGAAAGTATTGTCAAGCAATATTTTCTGATAGTTTGAAAATCCTACGAAAGTAACATCCTGCACTGTGGTAAATTTACAAAATGAAAGGTAAATTCCCCAAATAAACGGCCACAAAAATCCGATTATAAATGCAGCCAGTGTAGGCACAACGAAAATCGGCCACCACTTTTTGATTGTTTTTCCTACCATGGTAAATCTCTCCTCTTCTTCCCATTCTCTGCTTAGAATCTATAAAAGGGAGACATGAATCTCTGCCTCCCTTATTTTTTAATTCATTATTCGGAAAGTGCCTTCTCTGTTGCCCAGTTGTCAACAAACGCGCTCTTAACATCATCCCAGGAGCCAGATCCTGCTGCATATGCTGTAAGAGCAGATCCAAGAGTATTTTTCCACTCTTCAGATGGCATTGTTGTAAAGTTCCATGATACAGGTGTCAGACCAGCTTCTGTGTACTCTGCATCCTGTTTTACAAATACATTGGTTGGTGCCTCTGCTGTTTTGAAAGGAATTGTGAATCCCATGTCTTCAGCCATAGATTTTGTTCCTGCTTCAGAGGTTACACACCAGTTCATGAAATCAAGTGTTGCTTTTACATCTGCTTCAGAAGCATTCTTATTTACACACCAGTAGTTCTCTGTACCGGTTGCAAGACCTTCGTTTGCATCATCTACACCAAAGTAGATCGGGATCATAGCCAGCTCGTCATCTTTGAATGTTTTGGAAAGTTCACCATATTCCCAGGAACCATTCTGATAGAATACTGCTTCACTGTTTACAAATTCATTTCTGGAGTCATCTGCTGTCTTTGCAGAAAGCTCAGAGCCGTCGCAGGTAGAATCTGTAATGTAAAGATCAAATACATTCTTGTAGTTATCAAGGTATGTACCTTTGATCGCATCTGTATCATCGATTCCGTCTTCTTTGTACTCATAGTAGATTGGAAGGTTTGCAAGATGTGTTTTAAATCTCCAGTCAGAGGATCCATCCATACCTGCGGAAGTAAATGCTCCCTTAATTCCCAGATCATCTTTTTTGCTCTGAATATCATCAGCAACTTTCTTTAAATCATCAAAGGATTTAATATCGTCCAGAGTATATCCTGCTTTTTCAAGTAAGGTCTTATTTACGATCAGGCCATAGGATTCGATTACATATGCGATTCCGTCTACTACATCTCCATCTTTTAAGCTGTAGGAATCAGATGTCAGCTGTGAGTAAATATCTGAATCTTTCAGATCATAGCAGTAATCTTTCCAGTTTTTCAGACCAACCGGTCCGTTTACCTGGAATAAAGTAGGTGCATCACTCTTTGCCATTTCTGACTGAAGTGTTGTCTCATACTGTCCGGAAGCTGCTGTAACAACAGTTACTTCAACGCCTGTCTCCTCTGTGTATTCTTTTGCCAGGTTCTGCCAAGCTTCATCCTGCTCTGGTTTAAAGTTTAAGTAATAAACCTTTCCTGCGTCATCAGCCATTGCCGGTACTGCCGGGATCATAGTTGCTGCCATAAGTACTGCCATTCCCATTGCTGTTACTTTCTTCATCTTCATAATCCTTTTCTCTCCTTTTCCTATGATGTTTTCTGTTTCTTAACTTGAGTATATTGTAAATTTTTCAGCAGGATTTCGCCATGATAAAAAATCAAGAAACATGATAAATTTTTCAGATATTGATTTTTTTATATATACATTTTTTTATATCATAAAAAAAGAAGAACAAAAAAACAGACCCCGTCAGGTCAATCCTGTCAGAGTCTGTTCTCTCTTTTATGCGCTTATGTCTCAGGCTTTGTCTACTGATCCGAATAATTCCATTTTTTCTTTGACAGTAGCTTTGATTGCCTCGAAACCAGGAGCAAGAAGCTTACGTGGGTCATATCCTTTGCCCTGCTGATCTTTGCCCTCTTCGATATATTTACGTGTAGCTGCAGCGAAGGAAAGCTGGCATTCTGTATTAACATTGATCTTGGATACACCAAGGTCGATTGCTTTCTTGATCATGTCTGCTGGGATACCTGTGCCGCCGTGAAGTACCAGTGGCATATCTCCTGTCAGTTTCTGGATAGCATCCAGAGTCTCAAAGCTTAAGCCTTTCCAGTTAGCCGGATATTTTCCATGGATATTACCGATACCAGCTGCAAGGAAGTCAATGCCAAGGTCTGCGATCATCTTGCATTCCTCAGGATCTGCACACTCGCCCATTCCTACAACACCGTCTTCTTCACCACCGATGGATCCAACTTCTGCTTCCAGAGACATTCCGTGTTCAGCAACGATCTTAACCAGTTCTTTAGTTTTTGCAACGTTCTCTTCGATCGGATAATGAGATCCGTCGAACATGATGGATGAGAATCCTGCTTCCACGCATTTTAAACATCCTTCATAGCTGCCGTGGTCAAGGTGAAGAGCTACAGGAACTGTGATGTTCAGTTCTTCCAGCATTCCGTTAACCATACCAACAACTGTTTTATAACCAGTCATATATTTGCCTGCTCCCTCAGATACACCAAGGATTACAGGAGAGTTCAGTTCCTGAGCTGTTAAAAGGATTGCTTTTGTCCACTCAAGGTTGTTGATGTTAAACTGTCCAACTGCATAATGACCAGCTTTTGCTTTTTTCAGCATTTCTGTTGCATTTACTAACATGATAAATTCCTCCTAATCTGTAACTGCCTTCTGATGCTACAGCTACGATAATCATCTCTTACATATGAAAAATATCCTGATTTATCTCAATAAATTATATTTTCCACATCCAGATAACTGTATATTACCAGATTTCAACAAATTCGTCTAGCGTTTTGCCAAAAAAATGACAACCAAAATCCCCAACCAACCCCTTATCAAATTTATACAAAAAAGCACTTGCAATTTTCCAGAATATCCGCTATAATAACAAGCGGTTTAAGGATGGATTCCCGAGTGGCCAAAGGGGGCAGACTGTAAATCTGTTAGCAACGCTTTCGAAGGTTCGAATCCTTCTCCATCCATAAAAGGTTCAGGCAAATGCCTGAACCTTTTTTCTTTCTAACAATTCTGATTTTTATGCCAGAGGACCATAACGCCTGTGCCCGGCATCAACACCCGCAGTATGCCTGCAGATGCCACAAATTCCTCCTCCTGTTCCGTAAAATTGTCTTTATCGGAAACCATAATCCTCTGAAGCTTCACATCCCCCAGCCGGCTGATTCCAGCCTGCCACAATGGAATTTCCACTTCTCTGTCTTCCTGGCGGTTATTGATGATCACGATAATCTGTTCCTCTCGTGAAAATCTGGCATAGGCAAGCCCCTGATAATCATTCCACAAAAATGCCAGAGAACCTATCTTTAATATTTCATACTTTCTGTGGATCCGGATCATCGCTTTGTGAAAATCAATCATCTGATAATCCTCACGCCCCCATGGATAAGAACGTCTGTTATCCGGATCTGTAAATCCGCAAAGTCCTGCTTCATCCCCATAATAAACAGTAGGAGCTCCCGGCCAGGTCATTTGGATAGCAACCGCTTCACGCATCACAGCAGTATTTACTCCTTCGGAAGCCGCCTCAGCTCCTGCGTAAGAAATCCTTCCTACTCTGTGATTGGTCCTGGTCAGGAATCGGGAATGATCATGATTGGATAATTCATTCATTGCGATCTGAAGCGCCGACATATGCAATGCGCGCATATGTGTTTTCATAGCACCGATAAACGCATCACTATTTCCATAGAGATCCTCTCTGTACTCATCACTATGCTTCTCCATGCCTGTCAGGAACCAGGTCAGAGGTTCCATAAAAGCATCATAGTTCATAACAGTATCCCATTCATCTCCCTTAAGCCATCCCTCCGGATTTCCATAATGTTCCGCCAGAATAATGGCATTGGGGTTCGCTTCCTTTACCGCTTTCCGGAAATCTTTCCAGAACTGATGGTTAAATTCATTGCTGTGTCCCAGATCTGCTGCTACATCCAGTCTCCATCCATCTACATTATAAGGTGCAGAAACCCATTTCTGTCCTACATGTAAAATATAGTCATAAAGCTCCCTGGACCCTTCATAATTTAATTTGGGCAGGGTATCATGTGCCCACCATCCATCATAAGTAGGATTATACGGCCATTTATCAGGATCGTTAAAGGAGAAGAAGTTACGATAAGGGCTGTCTGCGCTGACATAAGCTCCCTTGGGATATCCCTCCTGTTTTTCATAAATCCGCTCTCTGTCCATCCACTTGTTAAAGGATCCACAATGATTAAATACACCATCCAGAATGATCTTCATTCCTCTTCTGTGTATCTCCGCTGTTAATTTTGCAAAAAGTTCGTTACTTGCTTCCAGGTTCTTTTTATCTGTCACACGTTTAATATATTTCCATGCATGTGAATTATCTCTGTCATCGCCACAGAGAACCCCTTCCTCACAGTCTTCCACAATCCGTCCATAATGCGGATCCACATAATCGTAATCCTGACAATCATACTTATGATTACTTGGCGAAACAAAAATAGGATTCAGATAGATCACTTCCACTCCCAGATCCTGAAGGTAATCCAGCTTATTCATAATTCCCTGAAGATCACCGCCATAAAATTCCCTGACTCCCATCACAGCAGGAATCTTGCTCCAGTTCTCTACCTGTGAGCTAAGCTCTCCAATATAGGCGTATTCCCCGGTCACAACATCATTCGTTGGATCACCATTGAGAAAACGATCCACATAAATCTGATACATGACCGCCCCTTTTGCCCATTTCGGTGTATCAAATCCAGGATAAATTTCAAAGTCCAGTCGCTCCTCACGTTCCATGGAGACTCCCAGATTATTATAATAGCAGGTTACAGATCCATATCTGATCTCAAAATAATAGCGGAAAATATCCTCTCCTACTGTGATCTGTACTGTATAATAATCAAAACCACTTTCAGTCTCACTATATTCCATCTCTTTACGCAGATTACCGCTTACCAGATAAACAGAATCCACATTGTTTCTCTGGGTCCGGAATTTAATCGTTACGGTGTCTCCTGCTTTTGGTTCTGATGGACTTCTGTAATATTCTGTTCCATCTGAAAAAAGTGCCTCTTTATTAAAAACAGGGCGCATGTTTAAGATATACTGCATTTTTCTCCTGATATCTTTCTTTTCATGTTCCATGTCTGCCTGCTCCTCTCTTTTACCATTACATCCGACAGTTTCCTTCCCATCGCATATAATGCTTTTTCATATTATCATAAGAATCATCTGCATTCTTTTTGTCCTGCAGAAAGGTCCGCACTACGGACACTTACTATATTCTATATGAAAATCTCCCCAATGACAATGATCGGATTGCCATAAAAATGACTTTTATTCAGTTATTCTGACCAAACTCAGGATCATCAGTAAAGCCTCTGATTTTCAAGTTTTTCACTAACGAAAAAAAGACAGCGGGATAAGGCTGTCTTTTTTGGAGAAGGTATTTCTTCTTATGGGGTGTAGCAAAAACTATATAATGTATTGGGGGGTTTTTACGGTTTATATAGTACCATGGGGCAAGAGAAAAGTGTGCACAAACTTCACAAAATTCGGCACACTTTTTTGGTTATTTTATATACTTGGATTTTCTTCCACAGAATTTTCTCTTGTAAAAAGTGCTTCAAACTCATCTCTATGCACTTTTTCCTTCTCAAGAAGAAGCTTTGCACAGCTGTGGAGCACATTCTCATGTTCCATAATGATCTCTTTCGCACGATCATGGCATTCTGTGATAATACGATGAATTTCTTCATCAATAGACCTGGATACTTCTTCACTGTAGCTCCTGGTGTGTGCCAGATCTCTGCCGATAAACACCTCATCGTCATCGTCTCCGTAGGAAATCAGGCCAATTTTATCAGACATTCCATATTTCATCACCATACTTCTGGCAGTAGCAGTAGCACGCTTGATATCATTGGACGCTCCTGTAGTAACATCACCAAAAATAATCTCCTCTGCCACACGGCCTCCTAACAAAGTCATGATATCCTGCATCATCTGTCCTTTGGTGTTAAAAATCTCATCATTATCCGGAAGAGGCATGGTATAACCTGCTGCCCCCATTCCTGTAGGAATAATAGAAATGGTATACACAGGATCCATATCCGGCAGTACATGGAAAAGAATAGCATGACCGGACTCATGGTACGCTGTAATTTTCTTCTCTTTGTCAGAGATTACCTTACTCTTTTTCTCCGCACCAATACCTACTTTGATAAATGCACTCTTAATATCAGCCTGAAGAATAAAGCCTCTTTCCTGTCTGGCAGCCTCAATAGCAGCTTCATTCAACAGGTTTTCCAGATCTGCACCTGTAAATCCTGCCGTTGTCTTTGCAATCTGTCTCAGATCCACATCCTCACCCAGAGGTTTATCCTTGGCATGGACACGTAAAATCTCCTCTCTGCCCTTTACATCCGGACGTCCCACTGCAACTTTACGGTCAAAACGACCCGGACGCAAAATTGCAGGATCCAGAATATCCACGCGGTTGGTGGCTGCCATCACAATGATTCCTTCATTAACACCAAAACCATCCATCTCTACCAGAAGCTGGTTCAGCGTCTGCTCTCTCTCATCATGGCCGCCTCCCATTCCTGTACCACGCTGTCTTGCAACTGCATCAATCTCATCAATAAAGATAATGCAGGGGGCATGCTTCTTTCCTTCTTCAAACAGGTCACGCACACGGGAAGCACCTACACCTACAAACATCTCCACAAAATCAGAGCCGGAGATAGAGAAAAACGGAACTCCTGCTTCTCCTGCCACTGCCTTGGCCAAAAGTGTCTTACCTGTTCCGGGAGGTCCCACAAGGATCACACCTTTAGGAATTCTGGCACCTACTTTTGTATATTTCTGAGGAGATTTCAGAAAGTCTACTACTTCTACCAGATCTTCTTTTTCTTCCTCCAGGCCTGCTACATTATTAAAGGTTACCTTTTTATCATCCGGAGAGGACATCCTGGCACGGCTTTTACCAAAATTCATCATCTTGGCATTACTTCCACCGCCTCCCGACATCTGCCGGTTCATCATCATGATCAGGAAAATCACCAGTGCTCCTGTAAGAAGTACAGGGAGCAGAGTTGTCAAAAAGATGTTATCTCCCGGTACATTCTGCGTTGTAACATCAATATTATATTTATTCAGCAATTCAATTGCCTGGTTCACATCCGTCACATATACTTTTTTCTGACCGGAATCTGTGGTATCTACGATCACTGCACCGGTAGGAACCTCTCTGTTCTGCTGAATCGTTGCATCAACCACTCTGTTGTCTTCAAGAGCCTGTTCCAGCTGTTTCTGCGTATAGCTGCTCTGGGATACCACCTGATTATTTAAATAGAAATAACCGGCCACAAGAGCAACAAGCAGCACCAGATACAGACCAATTCTGCTTGGCTGTTTATTCACTTGATTCTGTCTCCTTTCAGTTTTCCCCCAGTTCCACTACTCCGATAAACGGAAGATTTCTGTATTTCTGCGCATAGTCCAGACCATAGCCTACCACAAACTCATCCGGAATATTAAAGCAGCTGTAATCCACCTTAACATCCCTTACTCTTCGCTCAGGTTTATCAAGCAGAGTGCATAAATGAATGCTTTCCGGATTTCTCTTTCCAAGAATATCGATCAGATAACTCAGGGTTCTTCCGGAATCGATAATATCCTCTACAATAAGTACATTCTTACCCTCTAACGGCTGATCCAGATCCTTCACAATCTTCACAACTCCGCTGGACTTGGTATCATCTCCATAACTAGAAACAGACATAAAGTCAAGAGTTACCGGAACTGTGATTCTTTTTGCAAGCTCACAGGTAAAAAATACGCCGCCTTTAAGGACGCAGATCAAATGTATTTCCTTTCCTGCGTAATCTCTGCTGATCTTTGCTGCGATTTCTCTGATACGGGAATCTACTTCCTCTTCACTGAGTAAAACTCTGATTTTCTCACTCATTTTTATTTCCTCCTTGGTATGTTAATGCTAAAACCATCCTGGTACAGGGGGTTATTTTATATCGCTCACTTATCCTGCTTCCTATGATCCAAAGTATTTCATCCTCCACTGCAATAAGAGGGACCTGATCTCTCCTGTCTGCCGGGATCTTTTCATCAATCATACAGCGATTGATCTTTTTTCTGTCTCCTTTGCTGTTGATAACAATATAATCACCGGTTTTCCTGGTTCGGATGCACGGATACTTTATTATTCTATCATAATCCAGCCATTTCGTATACTTTTTTTCTTCAATCTTCTGTCCGTCATACAAAAATACTTCTGTATGGATCCTTCCCAAGGGACCAATTGTATCCCCGGGCACCAAAATCCTCTGCTCTGCAGGCTGATCAGAAGTTTTTTTCTCACAGATATCTTCCGAATATGTTACGTGCAAGTCTACTTCTGTATATCTTCTTTCTGCCTCCATCCCATAAGGAAGATTTATTTTTCTTCCTGTCTGCATATTCCACAGATTGCGAAGCTTCTGATAGTGAACAGATGTAATATCCTTTCTCTTTCCTGCCAGCCTCTCCATTGCCTGCTGAAGTGCATAAATCTGCAGAATTTCCGGAGCTGAAAAAAATTCTTCTGTAAAACAGTACCTGTCCTCTCTATAAAATTTCTCTGCCAGCTCTGTCCCCTGGGCAGTCAGGTAATCCTCTGCCTGAGAAAGCCTAAACGCTGTTTCTGCCATATGGGCAGTTGCTTTTGAGTTGATCTCCTGCTCCAAAGCCGGCAAAATATGGTGTCGTATCCTGTTTCGTGTATATTCATCACACAGGTTCGTACTGTCCTGTATATGTGGGATCTGATATTTTTCCAGGAAATCAGCAATCTCCCTTCGATTCAGGCACAAAATAGGGCGTATGATTTTTTCCGAAGTCGGACGCATAGTACACAATCCTCTCAAACCGGTTCCCCTGCACAGATTGTGAAGCATGGTCTCTGCAAGATCTTCCTGATTATGTGCCAATGCAATACGTACCTTATGATCTGCATAACTATGGGCAGCTTTCTCAAATGCCTCCCTGCGTACCAGCCTGCCAGTCTCTTCCTCCCCAAGCTTCCACTTGCTGCTCAAAGCAGGAACATCATAATGAAACACATGACAGGGAATTCCCCATTCCTCACAGATCTGCTCTACAAAAGCCCTGTCCCGGTCTGCCTCCTGTCCACGAATCCCATGATGTACATGCACAGCCGCAAGCTTAAAATCCAGAGGCTTCTGCAGTTCTCTCAGGATTGTAAGCATCAGCATGGAATCACTTCCTCCTGATACACCTGCCAGCACTGTATACCCGGCTTCTGTCATATGATTTTCTTTCATGTAACCAGCAATTCTTCTATACATTTCTTCTGTGACTCCTGTTTTCTCTATTTCTTCCAGATACCGGCCACCAGCACAGTCATATCATCTCTGGCACGGTAATCACTGTATCCCAGCACACGTTCCAGGATTTCCCGCCCCAGTTCCTTCGGTGACTCTTCATGTACATCCAGAATAATTTCCTTCATGGTTTCCTCCTCCTTCTGTACAGGAAGAGCATCCAATACCCCATCTGTCATCATGATCAGGTAATCTCCATGATAAAGCTTTCTGGAGGCAGTTTCAAAATCAATCTGCTGAACCAGTCCGGCTGCCAGGCTTTCAGAAGTGATCGTTTCTACCCCATGTCCCCTTTTAATAAAAGTAGAAGCTGCTCCGGCCTTCAGAAAGCTGCAGATTCCTGTATACAGATCTACAGCACACATATCTACTGTAGAGAACATTCCTTCCTGCCCTTTAAGCACCAATGCGGAATTTACCATTTTGGCAGCAGTTTCCTGGGAAAAACCTGATTCCAGAAACTGCTCCAAAAGTTCTACCACAGTCTCGCTTTCCCTGCACGCGTCCATACCTGACCCCATTCCGTCTGAGAGGCACATAATAAAACGTCCTCCCTCCTCCTGTCTGCACAGATAATTATCGCCAGAAACCTTCTCTTCCTCTCTTGTCAGAGTTGCTGTACCATATAACATCTGATAACTGACGTCCTCAACAAAATGTACCGTATGATACTCTCCATTTACAATACATCGGCTTCCACTGGCCGGTGCCATAGGTTTTTCACAAAGTTCAGACAAAAGCTGTGCAATTTCTGTCATGGAAATACATTGTCCGCTTCTGGCTCTCATAGTGAGAAATATCTGTTTTCTGCTTTTGCGCCTGTCCATCATCCATACCTGACGCAGGATCACATGACGCTTCCGGAGTATTTTCCGAAGCTTCTCCTCAAATTCCGGAGTACATCTTTCCATATCATACAGATCATCAGCCATATGTTCCATAATCCTGGAAACTTCCGCAAGCTGCTGTGCCACTGCCAACCGATTCTCAATCATACGGTTGTCCCATATCTGGTTCATTTTCTCCAGCTGAAAATTTTGAAAAACTGTATGGTAATACTGCACGGAACGCCCACAGAAGCTCATCCAGTCACCCCGGATCTGTTGGATTTCTTCTTCCTTTCCACTTTCCAGTGCCCGGATCAGCAGCTCTGTCCCCTGACACATCTCTTTGCCCCTGCTTTCCCAGCAGATTTCTCTCCGATAGCATCTGGAACACACCTGTTCATTAGTATCTTCTGTAATCTGTCGTATCTGTCCGCTGCTTAAGTAATCCCTAGGATATGGCATACCATAAAAAGTATCTGCCAGTCTCCGAAAAGAGGCTGCATACTGCTCCACCCTTTCCTTCTGGGGATGACTGTCACACAAAGCGATCATTTCCTGTGTATCCGGTACATTTCCCGCCAAAATAGTTTTTGCCATGTCCCGTATGATCAGTGTTATACTGATCACGAGCATGGCAAGCATCCATTCCTGCATATTCTCCCTCCCCTTATCTGTTACTGTGCTGTTCTCACAGTATCCCCTTCATTCTCCGTCAAAGAAATATTATAAGGATTGGGTTTTAAAATATCTGTCAAATACAGACGAACAAGTCTGAAAAGTTTTCGACATGTAAGCTCTGCTACTGTTCCTTTTTAAAAACAGTCTCATTATCCTTCGCAAGTCCCAGCTTCTCCCGGGCTATTTCCTCCACATACTCATCTGTCTGCATATATTCTTTCAGTTTATCAATATCTTCTGTACGGGCCTGTTCATTCTCTATCTCCTGCTCTATGGTAGCAGCCTTGGCATCATACACTGCCAGACGCTCCCTGAGATTACGGCTCTCATGCATTAATCCTCCCAGAAGTACCAGAACAACCAGCGCAATAGCAAGCATTCCAAGAGAATTATATCCTATTTTTCTGTTTCTTTTCGTTTTTCGTTTCTTCTTAGAATTACCCAATTTGCCAGCCTTCCTTTTACTACATGTTTATACCAGAAAATTTTACCTCTTCTGACCGGAAATAGCAACCATTTTATTATTTTTTTCCCAATAATTATACAAATATCAAAGAGTATTCCACAAAACTTCACAAAGAAAGGACTGACAGTCAAATGACACAGACCAGCTCCTGCCACCAAACCCAGAATCATATAAAAGCGGAGATTTCCATCATTATTCTGACAGGTCCTGACAAAGAGGTACAGTGCACTTCCCATCCAGTACAGAATGTCCTGTGCATTTGAAATTTTACGGGAAGGAACAGCATACTTTCTAAATACCCTCAGCAGATCATAGCACAAAAGGAGAACAGCCCCCGTTCTCAACGCCTGAATTACAAGAAATAGTTCATGATGAATAAACATACTCATCTGTTAATGAAATAACCTTCTGAGAAGCGGTTTTTCTCTATTATCTGCACTTTTAGAAAGATAACAGAGATTATCAACTCTTCCCTCCAGATCGATTTCTCCTTTTTCCAGATTCAGGCGCTTCACATGAAGCTGTTCTCCCTTTATCAACAGTTTTCCCGCTTTTGTAAAAAGCAGTATTTCTTTATCATCAAAGGATTTTATATCCTGTACACCGGTCACCGTACCTATCCGGCGATCCCTCAGCTTCAGACTGTGGTCAGAAAGATTTCCCCTTTCTTCCAACTTTGTCCTCCGGATTTTTTCCCTTACTTATCAGTAGTTTATGTGCAGAAAGCTTCAAATAGAAGTAATTTCAGCTCAAAGATATTTGTACATACTCTCCACATCTTCTTTCTTCACGGTCTCCCTGACCTCCAGAACTTCCACCCTTACATTTTTGCTTCCAAACTGGATTTCAATCACATCTCCTGTTTTGATCTGTACAGATGCCTTTGCAGGTTTGTCATTTACCAGAACTCTGCCTGCATCACAGGCTTCATTTGCCACAGTACGGCGTTTGATCAGTCGTGAGACCTTCAGATATTTATCTAAACGCATAATTCCTCCTCACAGGTAGTAAAAAAGAGGGAACTTCCGTCCCCCCTGTTGGCTATCGTCAATCAATTATTTCGCGTTAACCATATCCTTTAAAGCTTTTCCGGCTTTGAATTTAGGTGCTTTAGAAGCTTCGATCTTCATTGTCTCACCAGTCTGAGGATTTCTTCCCTCTCTAGCAGCTCTTTCGCTTACTTCAAATGTACCAAATCCAACTAACTGGATCTTTCCGCCATTTTTCAGTTCTTTAGAAACCACATCAACGAAAGATTTCAGTACATCTTCTACATCCTTCTTGGATAAATTTGTCTCTTTCGCCATAGCTGCTACTAATTCTGTTTTATTCATGGTGTTTCCTCCTCTAATACTCTCTTTCTTGTTTGTCAGCACCCGCCAGAAGCGACAGCGCTCTATCATTAGTTTATATACCATTTCCCTTATATTGTCAAGGTTTTTCACCACATTCAGCCAATTCTGTATGAGCATTCAGAAAATATTTTTGAAAACAATTCTGTATGAATTTTTCCCATATTTCTTTCTGATTAATCAGGTTTTCAAGCTTTTCCACATTTTTCCCGGAAATCCATACCTTTTTGTGTGAATAGTAATAATTGGCCAGTTTCCAGTATTTTTCAGGATAAGTAAAACGCACCTTCAAATTCTGCCATTCCTGGTAAGAAACAGGTCGAATCCTGTGATATTCTGTCAGCATTTCCTTCCCCAATGTCAGATCCCAGCTGTATTTTTCCAGAATTTTTCTCATAAAATGATACAGATCTGCCATCTGAATATCAAAACTCCAGTTTCCGAAATTTGTCACTGCCTCCCCTTTTCTCAACATCAGTACATTATGCTGATTATAGGCCCCATGACAGACAGCTCCCTCCTTCCAGGCTTTTGCCCTGAGACTGTCATAATCCGTTTCTTCCA
Organism: uncultured Blautia sp.; assembly: GCA_934426285.1. Taxonomy (GTDB): domain Bacteria; phylum Bacillota; class Clostridia; order Lachnospirales; family Lachnospiraceae; genus Blautia_A. The sequence goes on along the minus strand of CAKRYE010000004.1, from coordinate 41,669 downwards.
GCATTTCCAATGCCAGCTCTCCCCTCTGTAAAAATCCCTCTACACTGGAAAGAAATTTTTTTTCAAAAACTCCGGAAGCCCCTTTCTGACGGATAAACTTGCGTATCTTTCGGATTTCCCGGTTATGCCGTATATATTCCTCCCTCAGCGATCTTGCCCTGTATTCTTCTGCAGGCTCCATTTTCATAACATTATGTAATTTTGCCAGTGTTCCTACGCTTTTCAGAATGTCCTCTCTTGATCTGGTACTGCATTCCTGCCCTTCATACCAATGCTGAAGTGTGAACATCTGCTCATCTTTACTCTGACTGATAAGACTGCCCTGGGTATTTTCCAGGAAATAATCTGTATTTATGCCATTTTCCTGAAGGAGAAGCAAAAGCTCCTGCTGTTTTTTCAGTTTTTTTTCCGAACCGTGAAACTCTCTCAGTATCAAAATTCCCTGTTCTGTATAGCAAAGCAGGGCACCCCTTGTCCTTGCAGAACGTTCTGCATTCAGGCCATACTGAGAAAGAGTGCCTAGTCCGTAATCATACAATGACATATCCCCCTCTTTTTTTGTACTTTCTATACATATGCAAAAAAGAATCCTGCTATGCCGGATTCTTTTCCTGATCTTTCCTTATAATTTCCAATAGAATTTCTTTCTGATTTTTCTCCGGATCTTCCAGAACAAGATTTAAAAGTTTTTCCAGTTTTTCCCCAATCTCTTTGCCGGGTCTGTAACCATTCTCTATTAAATCTCTGCCTGTAACTGCCAGTGTTTTCAATGATACGCACTGTTTTTCCTCGATAATCTGTCTGTATGCATCCCTTACACTGTCCAGACGTGCCTGTTTTTCCCTTCTCCTATACAGACTCTGGGCAAGCATATCTGCCTGCTGTACTTCAAGATACAAGGGAAAAAGATCCTCACCGATCCTATTAACAGCACGACGAACAGATTTGAGTGTTCCCTCCGGTCTGTCATCATGCCATTTCACCAGACGGGTTACCTTACGAATGGTATCATTGTCAAACTTCAGTCTGCGAAGAATCTGGCTTGCCATTTTTTCCCCTGCATTTCCATGGGTTTTGAAATGATCTCTTCCATTCTCATCGGTCTTTCTTACTACCGGTTTCCCAATGTCATGAAGAAGCATGGTGATACGAAGAACCTTGTCTGCCCGCACATAGCAGAGGCTGTGCAGAATATGTTCCCCTACTGTATAACAATGATGGGGAGTATTCTGAGGTGTCTCCATGCAGGCATCAAATTCCGGAAGAAATTCTGCAGTGATACCTGCTTCATAAGCCACTCTGAGATAATCCGGATGAGGAGACATCAGGAGCTTCACAAGTTCCACCTGGATTCGCTCTGCACTTACATGTTTCAGATTGGGTGCCAGCACCTTCAGCGCCTTACGTGTTTCCTCTTCGATGGAAAATCCAAGCTGGGCACTGAACCGCACAGCACGCATAATGCGAAGTGCATCTTCTGTAAAACGTTCCAGCGGATCTCCTACACAGCGGATGATCTTTCTGTCAATATCTTCCAGCCCGCCAAAAAGGTCAACCAATCCGCCGGAAGGATTATACGCCATGGCATTAATGGTAAAATCACGGCGCTTCAGGTCCTCTTCAAGACTTGCTGTAAAGGTTACCTCTTTCGGATGTCTGCCATCCTCATATTCACCATCCACCCGATAAGTTGTGACTTCATAGCCTTCTTTCTCCATAAGGACAGTCACAGTTCCGTGCTGCAGACCTGTATCCACAGTCCTGTGAAACAGTTCTTTAACCTGTTCGGGCTTTGCAGAAGTAGTAATATCCCAGTCATCCGGTTTTCGTCCCAGGATAGAATCGCGGACACATCCGCCTACTACATAAGCCTCATATCCTGCATCTTCCAGTATATGCAAAATTGTTTCCGCGTTTTTTGGTATTTCCAGAATCATATGACCATCCTTATCTTTTTCTATTCATGATTAATGTAAAGCGGACATTCGCAATCCGCTTCGCTACTTGCTCATGAACGCAGTCGCTTTGCGATCTGCGTTCAAAAACCGGCATCCAGATATCATTTCTGCTGCCGGTTTTCTTTATTGCCTTACTGATTAGTATGCTCGTCCCCAGTAAACCATCTTCTTAGCCGGTTTTCCACAGCATACGCAGACATCACTTAAATGTTCCTGCTCAAATGGCATACATCTGGATGTAGCCTGAACATCCTCTTTGATCTTATCTTCACACGCACGGTCACCGCACCACATAGCTTTTACAAAGCCTGGTTTGTTAACGATTGTGTCCTTAAATGTCTCATAATCTGTAGCAACATAAGTATGAGACTCTCTGTGGGCACGTGCACGTTCCAGCATATCCTTCTGGATGGTTTCCAGAATTTCCTGTACCTTCTCCACAAGCTCATCAAATGTAACTGTATATTTTTCTCTTGTATCACGACGGCAAATGACAGCCTGTCCATTCTCAATATCCTTCGGACCGCACTCAATACGGATCGGGATACCACGCATTTCCTGCTCTGCGAACTTGAATCCCGGGCTCTTGTCTGTGTCATCTACTTTTACACGGACTCCTGCTGCCTTTAATGCTGCAAACATCTCGTCTGCCTTCTCCAGAACACCTTCTTTTCTCTGCTGGATCGGAATGATCACTGCCTGTGTAGGAGCGATTCTCGGAGGCAGCACCAGACCACTGTTGTCACCGTGTACCATGATGATGGCACCGATCATACGTGTTGTCATTCCCCAGGATGTCTGATGTACATACTGAAGTTTATTTTCTTTATCTGTATACTGGATGCCGAATGCTCTTGCAAATCCATCGCCAAAGTTATGGCTTGTACCGGACTGAAGAGCTTTTCCATCATGCATCAGGGATTCAATTGTATAAGTAGCTTCTGCACCGGAGAATTTCTCCTTGTCTGTTTTCTGTCCCTTGATAACCGGGATTGCAAGTACTTCCTCGCAGAAATCTGCATACAGATTCAGCATCTGGATAGTACGCTCTTCTGCTTCCTCGGCTGTAGCATGAGCTGTATGGCCTTCCTGCCATAAGAACTCACGTGAACGAAGGAACGGACGTGTTGTCTTTTCCCAGCGCACTACAGAACACCACTGATTGTATACCTTCGGCAGGTCTCTGTGGGACTGGATTTCTTTTGCATAGAAATCACAGAATAATGTCTCTGATGTAGGACGTACACACAGACGCTCCTGAAGCGGATCCAGACCACCGTGAGTTACCCATGCAACCTCAGGTGCAAATCCTTCTACATGATCTTTCTCTTTCTGAAGAAGAGATTCCGGAATAAAGATTGGCATGTATACGTTCTGTACGCCTGTCTCTTTAAATCTTCTGTCCAGTTCGTGCTGGATATTTTCCCAGATTGCATATCCTGCAGGTTTGATTGCCATGCAGCCTTTTACGCTGGTATAACCGCAGAGTTCAGCTTTCTTTACAACGTCGGTATACCACTGGGCGAAATCCTCTTCCATGGATGTGATGGCTTCTACCAGTTTCTTGTTGTTTGCCATGATTGTTTCTCCTTTTTTTGTGATTGTTTGTTTCAACTCACAGTCAGTAATAACTGCATTTTGTGACATCAGAATGTAAGTACTCCACTTCTTTTTTTCCATTCACAGATAAAAAAGAAGCCTTACATCCCTCACAAGGGACCGAAAGGCTTCGGCGGTACCACCCTAATTAACACTGTGCCCAAATGCCTGCACACTGTTCGCTCTTCTTCCGATAACGCAGGAAAAACGCCGTACTTCAATTGCACGGGGCTCCGAGGCCGGTTCCATAATTTGCGCACAGAATCTTCACACCATACAGATTCCTCTCTGGGATTGCTCCTTATGTACTATTCTCTTCATCGCCGTAAATATTTCGCATTTGGTTTTATTTTATGCGAAATCTCAGGATGTGTCAAGAGTGAAAATCCTAACGTTATACTTCTATTGTAATTTTTCTGCCTGTACGGTTATATTTATAATAACGCACTCCCGCAGCATCCAGCATTCTCTTGGATGCGATCACTGCCGGAGTATGGGCATATTTATCACAGTCATAAACAATTGTCTTAATCCCCGCCTGTATAATAGCCTTGGCACATTCATTACAGGGGAAAAGAGACACATAGAGCTTTGCCCCTTCCAGACTTCCACCCCTGTAATTCAGGATTGCATTCAGCTCACTGTGGGTCACATAAAAATATTTTGTATGAAGGCTATCCCCTTCTCTTGCCCACGGAAACTCATCATCCGAACACCCTTTGGGAAATCCGTTATATCCCATGGACAAAATTTTATTATCTTCACTTACAATACAGGCTCCCACCTGAGAATTTGGATCCTTAGAACGCATTCCTGACATCATGGCAACTCCCATAAAGTATTCGTCCCATGATAAATAATCTGTACGTTTATGATTTATATCCATTGCTCAAACCTCCCTGGTCAAGCAGCTATTCGCAATCCACTTTATTCAGTCTCTATCTGATTGATTCTTCTGATATGCCTTTCATCATTGGAGAATGGCGTATTTAAGAAGGTTTCAACAATTTTTACAGCCAGTCCCGGACCTACAACCCTTCCTCCAAGAGCAAGAATATTGGCATCGTTGTGAAGTCTCGTTGCTTCCGCAGTAAAACAGTCTGTACAGACAGCAGCCCTGATTCCCCTGATTTTATTTGCTGTAATGGAAATTCCGATACCTGTTCCACAGATCAGTATTCCCTTCTCACATTCTCCATCAAGAATGGCATGAGCAACCTTCTTTGCATATACCGGATAGTCTACGGAAGCCAGGCTGTCACAGCCATAGTCTTTATACTCGATTCCCTTCTCATCCAGATATTTTTTAATTTCCTGTTTTAATTCATATCCTCCGTGATCACAACCTAAAGCTATCATTTCTTTTCCTCCTGAAATTCATATTATTTCTCATTTATCCACCTGGATAATCTTATGTCCCGCAGCCTTCAGCAAACGGTTCATGATTGCCTGTCCCATTCTTGGTGTATAAAAAGCCTCTGAATATATGGATCTGACCGCACTCTGATCAAATTCCCGAAGCACTTCATACAGATGGTGCGCAATTGTTTCCTCTTCCCTTCTGCTTCCGATGCTTACTACCAGACCTTCCTGATACCTGTCCTTCGTCTCATCCGTTGCAATAATGCCCACCAGCTCACCATGAGCTTTGGCTTCTGCAGTCAGTTCATTGATTTTTTTCACCACTGCCTCCTGACTGCCTTCTACGATAGCCAGATCTGCCTTCGGTGCATAATGGCGATACTTCATTCCAGGTGCCTTTGGACGAACCTTACTGTCAGATGCGATCAGTCCTTTATCCATCCGGACATCACCAAGAGTCTCCTGCAGCATCTCCAGGGAAATATACCCCGGGCGTAAAACAACCGGCACATCTTCTGTAAAATCAACGATTGTTGACTCAAGTCCGATTCCAACCTGACCTCCGTCAATAATCATATCAATTTCCTCACCCAGATCCTCTATCACATGCTGTGCAGTGGTAGGACTTGGCCTGCCCGAGGTATTTGCACTGGGGGCAGCCACATAACCTCCTGCTGCTTTGATCATTTCCTGGGCGATCCTGTCACTGGGAAAACGGACAGCCACACTGTCCAGACCGCCAGTAGTTTCCTTTGGAACCAGATCTGACTTTGAGAGTATCATGGTCAGAGGTCCCGGCCAGTATTTCTCAGCCAGTATCCTGGCTTTCTCCGGTATCTCCCCTACGATGGGTGCCAGCTTATCAAGCTCTGCAATGTGTACGATCAACGGATTATCCGAAGGTCTTCCTTTTGCAGCATATATCTTCATGGATGCGCCTGGATTCAATGCATCTCCTCCAAGTCCGTAGACCGTTTCTGTGGGAAATGCAACCAGACCACCTTTTTTCAATATTTCTCCGGCACGACATATTGCATCCAGATCAAGATGCTCTGCTGTCATGGATACGACTTCTGCTTTCATTGTCCTTCTGCCTTCTTTTTTCATTAGATTTGATATTTATATCACGAATATTGTACACGATTTTTATGGTTTCGTCTATGAAAAGATATTCTGACGTTACACTCTAACATTATATTCTAGTTCACTTTCAGGATATATGTGTCAGAATTTTCGGACTGGAATACCTTTTTCCCCAATCCTGCCAATATCTCCTCATTCAGATTTGTTCCATATTTTTCTCTTTCACAGGAACCAACAAAAATATAGGAAATATCATATTTATCCAGAAGCTCTTTCACCAGTTCCTTATCTGAAGAGGTATAGATTGTCTCAATCTCTGCCCTCTTGGTATTCAGATCATCTGTATCATTCCGCCACAGCCATTCATGAACATACCATCCCAGTACAGTAGGAAGCCCTGTCATTGCAGAAACTCTGTTATCATAGTCTTTATAACTGTCCCCCGGTGCCTCAAGAACCACAGCTGTTCCCTTCACATTGTTTTTCAGCCATCTGATCGCAGAAGCATCCTCCGGTACTCCGTTTTCCAAAAACGAGACCGCATTCAGCCCTTTATACCCTGAAACCTCCCACACATTCCCAAACCAGGAGGTTACACTTTTTCCGAAATATCCAAAGGTCCAACACAAAAGCACCAGTCCAATCACAGAAAAAATCTTAAACACTTTTTTCTGTGCCAGAACCAGTATCCGTACAATCCCATATCCCATAGTCATGGCAAAGAGAATGTAAGCCTGGTAAGTAAGTTTAAACATAGTATTGGCTCTGGCATTTCCATTTTCATAAATGTCCCTTACATAGACCAGTTCCGGTATCAGAATCAATCCCATAGCGCACAGACCCATGATCACTGCAAATAAATCCGGCAGTGCGATTGCCCGCATCAGTCGATATACTCCCCTGTTTCTGCCGCCACGAAGCTTCTCCCACAGAATACATATGATCAGCAATACTGTAAGAAATACAGGAAGTCCCCACAATATCAGCAGCTGATGAAGCAGGGAATGATGGCTTGCAATTCCTACCCCCTGGAACATGGTCTGGAATTTCATAGTAAAAGGAAGGATCACCACATAAGAAACCACAATCATCTCAATTGCCTGTGCAATGGTAACAGCCAGGACTTTTTTCACCTTTCCTTCAAACTGAATAATATTGGTAAACAGGATTACTCCCCCTGCAACTACAAAATAAATGATAAAATCCCAATAATTTGTAAAATGGAACATTCCGATCAGTACACATACCAGCAAAATATGAGGGCTAAAAAGCTGCCTTATCCAAAATTGCTTTCGGCTGATTTTCTCTATAACTGCTTTCCTGCTGCGGACATGTTTCATCCATGCATACAAAACTCCCACCAGCAGTAACACAAACATAATATTCACCACATGAGCATGGAGATCTCCCAGTACAAAAGAATAGCAGGGAAATTCATGGATTGTCTTGTCCTGTTCATTGACCGGATTATAACCGATATATCGGGTAGCATCCGGAAACCAGTAGCTGTCCGGTGTTTTTCCCTGAAGCTTCTGAATCCATGGTATTATTTTACAGTACACCACATAATGCATATTTCCGGCTATGGATACAGATAATCCTGCCAGAACTCCGGCCAAAGTAGGGAGACATCGTTTTTTTCCTGTAAGCCTGTCCTTTAATCCATCAACAGTCATCTGATACACCAGTGAAAATGGAAGGGTAAATGCAAAAGCCGCCACAAAGGTCCGCATAAGATTATAAGTCAGTTCCACCTTACTTCCCGTAAGCTTGGTAAGAAAAACAGCAAAATACTGACCTCCATAATAATAATTGATGGTTCCCTCAGAATACCAGAGATCTCTTGCCGGAAGAGTAGAACTGCGCATCATAGCCTCCATAAAGCCATAATCCATAAATTTCTCAGTTCCGTGAGCCTCCGGCCGGAATCCTGCTACATAAGTCCACAAAAGAAAAAATACAAAAAACAGAATTTCCTCTCTGAAAATCAAGGTTCCTCTGCCAGCCGGCAGACAGTCTACTCCTTTTTTCATCTGATAAAAATACAGAAGGATGCACAAGATCCCGCACACTGCAGATACGCCGATACAGGAAACGGCAGTAAACGGAAGCAGCTTCACAGCTACCAAAAACCAGGTAAGAAATCCGGTAACTGCAATAGCAAGAACCTTTGAAAAAATCCAGCCCTTATCTTCAAATCCACAAAAAAGTCTTCCTGTCACAGGCATAGCCAGCATTCCCATGAGAAAAGCCAACATCCACCAGGTCCAGAAAGTCCACACATCCCCTTTCAGTAAATACGCTGACAGTCCAGCCAGAGCTGCTGCCAGAAACACTCTGGGTACCACTTGTTTCATCTGTGTCTTCCTCCTCATTCTTAGTGTCACACTTATTCGTCATCAATTGTTTTATATATCCGGATTCTTCTATCCTCTGTCTCATAGACCTTCTCGAAAGTTTGGGAGATCAAAGCTTCCTGACATTCTTTTTGTTCGAATTCCGATCCTTCCTCAAAAAGAATATACGTGATTTTTTCCTCTTTCACCACAGATTTCAGCACACTCTCATCTGTAGCTGTATAAATTTCCACTGCCCTGTCAGCTCTGTAATTGGTATCGTATCCCGCTGACCAGGCATAATAAGGCCAGCCACAGTAAAGCATCACTCCTGACATAGTCACTTCATTCATACTGTATTCCGGAGTAAGCAAAAGATCCTGTTTTCCAAGATGATCTGCCAGCCACCGGGTCAGGTCACTGTTCATATTCACAGTTACCCTGTGTCCTGTTCCGTTTCTCCTGAGAATAATAACAAAATCATAGATTCCTGTAGCAGTCAGGCAGACAGCCAAAAGAACTGCCAGAAGCTTTTTCCACAACTTTTTGTCCCAGAGACTACAGATTGCCCATGCCCAGAAAATGCTCAGAAATCCATATGCGATCACAATATATTTGTGATTTACATTGATATCCGGTGTCATCAACAGAACAAAAGCAAAGATTACCGGAAACAAAAAACCTGTAAGCATTGCTTTTTCTCTTCTTTTCATAAAGAATACCAGCAGGATCAGTCCCAGAAAAAAAATACCTCCCATCCAGAACAGATACTTCACCACCCCCAAGAGGGTTTTCTCCTCAGCCAAAAACCCCAGATAAAGTCTGGGATCCATAGCACTTCCCCGGATAAATATCTTTGTCTGGAGAAAAGAAAAGAATACTGCAGTACCTGCAGTAACCGCATAATCAGACTTTCCATCGGAGAAAATGGCAAATCCCAACAAAATCAGTAATCCGCCAATCACCGCCGCTCCATTCCAGAACGCACTCAACCCAAGCAGTAATCCCATAATCAAAGCCTTCTCCAGATTTCTGCTCTTCCAGGCCTGTAAAGACAAAATGCGCTGTACAAACCATGAAAAACCTTTTTCCTTATGAGAGGTTCCTGCTTCCAGCCAATCCAGAAAAACATATATTACCAGAGTTACGATCAAAAGTCCAAATGCCAGGTGTCTCTGGTTCAGATACACATTAAAATTCCATAAGCCCCAGTTCTCGTTTGCAGTATAGCCGATAAATGATGTATTCTCCTGCAAAGCTGCCAGCAGATCCCCTGTCTGAAGATGTTCCCACACATATCTGAAAAAAGCAGCTCCGCTTCTGAAAAAAAACAGAATGACAGTTACCGCTCCACAGCAGAACCGTCCGGTAATCCGGACAGCCAGCTGACTCAGTAGCATAAGAAAACCAAGGAGCGATCCAATACTGACAATATTATAGGCGAAATCCAGTCTGAGCCCCAGATACTCCAGATTTCCGGCCAGGAACTGAAACATAAAATGATATTTTACATCTGCCCCTCCATAATGGGGATACTGGGTTGGAAAATTATTTCCCAGAGAAAAAGATCTCATCATTGCTGTATGTGGTGCATAATCTCCATAAACTGTCAGCCCTGAGTACAGTACTCCGTCCCTGATATAAAATACATAAAACATCATGTATGTAATAAAAGCCAGCAGTAATCCATATAAAATCAATTCTTTTCTGAAACGGCTCTTATCTTCCCATAATTTTCCTTCCAGAAAGGGATGATTTTTTTTCTTTTTGATCATCAGAATCACTGCCAGTATTACTGTCCCACTGACAAGCACGATCACATTTCCATATAGCAGTGGATTTTGAACACCGCCCACTACACTGAAAAACCAGGATATAATATAAACACTCCATGTCAGCAGTAAAATTCCTGTGCCAAAAGCTGCCGGAAGCTTAAGCCAGATCCTGTTTACTGATATCTTTTGTTCTTCTTTTTCAATAAGAAAGGCTGATGCCTCATAACCCAGCAGCATCGCCAAAATCAGGTATATTATTCCAAGCATAATGCCTTCTGTCATCCTTTCCTGTTTCTTTTTCCAACCTCAAATAGAAACACTTACCCTCTTTGCTATATAACTCTATCAGTATAACAAAAACAAATACACTTTAAAAGTAACTTCACATAAAAGAAACAATTTAAGTACGTTTAAGATAATTATCAATTCCTTGTGCCACTGCATAAGCAACCTTCTGCTGATATTCAGATGTCTGCAGCAGCTCTGCTTCCTCTGGATTGGTCAAAAAGCCGCACTCTACAATATTCAAGACACTTTCACTCCGTTTCAGAAGGTAATAGGTACGGTTTCCCTTTGGAGCCCTGGGTCTTGTCACATCCAGACAAGTATTCAACGCATTCTGAATATAACCTGCCAGCTCCTTTCCCTGTATGGAATCCTCATAATAGAACACCTGGGGACCGTATACATCAGGATCCTGATAGCTGTTCTGGTGAATACTTACACACAAAAGAGGCTTATATTTCCCAATCAGTGCAATTCGCCTCTGCAGATCCTGGACTTTCTGATTTTTACAGTCATTGTCATACAACCCCTTATCTTCCTTCCTGGTCATTATCACATAAAAGCCCTTTTCCTCAAGAATCTTTTTCAGCTTATTAGCAATTTCCAGATTGATTTCCTTTTCTTTTAATCCCCCAACCCCTATCATCCCGGGATCAGTTCCACCATGACCCGCATCTACCAGTATCATTTTTCCGGGATCCCGGTTATGGTTTTTTCCGGACACCAGAGCAGCCTCCCGAGCCAGTATATAAACACCGACCAGAAACAAACAGATTAATACAAGCTTTGTCCCTCGCTTTTCCAAAAAATAAAATACCCCCTGCCATATTCATCTTAATATATGCCAGAGAGTATTTTACACATTCCTGTTTTTCCTTTGTATTATTTATTTACTGCAAATTATCTGTGATCACCTGCCAGATGCCGCTATTCTCAAATCCCAGCTTCCATGCAGCCACACCGGCCAGCTTATACTTGGATGCCAGTTTTACCTTGGCAGCAATAGACTGTGCATCTTCCAGCCATATCTGATAGGTGGAATTATCCTCCTCATAGGTTCCGTAATTCTGAGAAGTATTCTTATCCCAGTAAGTTTCCACATTTTTCTCAGAGATCACCTGCTGAGCCTGGTCCATGCCAATTGCCTCACTTGTAACAGCTCCACCTGTTGTTTTCCACAATCTTGTATAGAAAGGAACTGCGTTGATCACACGGTCTGCCGGTACTTCTTCCAATGTATCCTGAATTCCCTGTTCTACCCATGGCAGTGATGCAACTGATCCTGCGTCAGATCCTGAATAATGCTCATCATACCCCATAATAATCACATAATCCACAACTCTTCCCTGCTCAGCCCGGTCATAATGGCTGGTGAAATCCTCAGGAACAGGATTATCCACGGAAAGTACCAGATTATTTTTATGGCATTCAACAGACAGTTCTCTCAGAAATTCCAGAAAATGAATTCCCACATCCTCACTGAGTGACTCAAAATCCACATTAATGCCATCCAGTCCCACATTAACTGCAGCCTGTATCAGCTGAGTAATGAGATTCTGTCTGGATGCTGTATTTGACAGGGTTTCCATAGTACTTACATCCTGAGTAAAATTATCGATCAGTCCCCATACCTTCAGACCTTTTTCATGTGCTTTGGCAACATAATCTGCACTTGCAATATTGGAAATATTACCTGCTGTATCCGTCAGATAGAACCAGGTTGGGGAGATCACATTCACCCCTGTCATATTTGCAATAGCATCTTCCAGATATGCATTGGCATCTGTGGAAGTAACCTGATGCCATACCATATTCACAGGATCATCCATGGTAATATAAGTATATTCTTCACCCTGGAAATTGCGTTCAAAAGTAGTTTCTTCCACTTTTCCTACTTTCTTTTTCTCCACGTATCCAATATATCCGTCATCTGTAGCAACCTGATCCCAATCCTCAAGTTCCTCCAGCAGACGGAGCTTTGTTCCTTTTTTCACTTCTGTAAGAATACTGGATTTAATTCCGCCCCGATAACGAACAGCTATATTTTTCTCTGCTTTCACAGTTTTGATCTTATCAAACTGATACTGGATCGCAACCCGGTAAGGATCTTTATATATATATGCATCAATATCTGTATACTGCTGTACATACGACAGATTCAGATACACCGTATCGTCCTTTAACCATACCTGGTCACCTGCTTCTGATGCAGCTGCTGCGGTAATTACTTCTGATGGTGTTGCATACAGGATCTGCTTATTGGCAGCATCCCAGTAATATCTCTGATTCAAATATGTATTCACTACATCAAGAGGAAGATAAACTCTCTCCCCTGCTACCAGCGCCTTCTCATCCAGGAGCTCTGTTCCCAGAACCAATGCCGCTTCTCCATCCCCCAGTTCTCCGTAATATTCATTCAGATCCATTTTCTCTTTTGTAGGGATACGTTTCATGATCACATGACTCAAAAGCCCGATCATTGCTACCAGAAAAATCAGGACAATCACTGCAATTGCGGGTTTTATTTTCTTATTCATGACTTTTTTCCTTTCGGTATAATTACTGATTACTATAGCATTATATCATATTTTATTACAAATGCATTACAAAAATCAACTTTTCATAATTTTTTAAGATTTACCTGAATTTTCCATTCATACAATGCTATCATAGATATTTCAGATAAACAGACTGCCCGGAGGCATTATGAACATCGAGGAAATATTCTGTATATTTCGGGCAGCCTGTTTTTTTACCTGGTGCAGAGGCTTATGGCTCACCAGTTTTATCTTCTGTTATTTTTCTTCGACAAAATCGAAGTTGACACGAGCAATCTGTCCCTTTTCATCTGAAATGTAATCCCGCATGTAACCACCGTTTTCTGCAATCTGACAGGCTTTTGCAATGTTTTTAGGAGTGCTTGGATAGCCATCAAGATATAAAGATATTCCCTGAGACTGGTATCTTTTTAACTCCTGTTCCAGCGGCTTACGCAGGTTTTGTTTCCTGGCCCGTGATATATTTTCCGTATTCTGTCCTCCTTTCTCGTATTAGTCAGGCAGTTAAGAGTCGAAGGGCTGCTGCCTGCCATGACCCACCACACCCTCTCTGGTCTGATAAGGTCAGATAATAGAAAGCACCACTACTGGTTTCCGGAAAAAACAAAATACTCTGCAAACTCCAATTTATTTTCATGGGAATTCATCTGAGCACTGCCACAGCAAGAACGCTGCAGGATAAAAGGGCAGTGAAGCTTAATGAATATTATAATATTGATATAGGTTACTCTCAGGCTGCATATTTATGGATTACAGACAGATTGTTTTCTCCTGTTTTTCATTATACAGCATTTGCAGTTATACGCAATGCTTTTCATCAATTTGTTTAATTTTTTCGATTTTGTTCCCAAATTTTTTATAATTAGGCAAATGACTTGCCTTTACATTTTACAGTTTCATGTTATATAATATACTGTATATAAGTAGCTATTCAGATAGTGAACGGCAGCTATATCTTAGCTGCTTACCAGGGCATTGTAAGTCATTATATGTTGCTGTAAACAGAGTGAACAGCAACCATCATACTATATAAAAACAGAATAGGATGTGATATGACATGAAAATAGAAAAAATTAATGATAATCAGATACGCTGTACCTTAACCAGAGAGGATCTGGAAAGTCATCAGATCCGTATCAGCGAACTTGCTTATGGAACAGACAAAGCCAAAAAGCTTTTTCGGGACATGATGCAGCAGGCACAGATTCAATTCGGATTTGAGGCAGATAACATTCCTCTGATGATCGAGGCTATTCCAGTAAGTACAGAAAGTATTATCCTGATCATTACCAAAGTGGAGGATCCCGAGGAACTGGATACACGTTTTTCCAAATTTTCTCCTTTTAAGGGACGGGAATCTGCTGATACTGTCCAGCTGGACGGTGCCGACAATATTATCGATATATTTCAAAAGCTTTGTGAAGCAAAAGTCAGAAATTCTGCAAAAAAATCCAGCACAGCTGATGCTACAGAGTCTGTAAAAGGCAAAGAAGATCTCCCGGAGAATGCAGCTGTTAATCTGATCCGCCTTTATGAATTCGATGATCTGGATGATGTGATCGCTGCAGCGCGTGGACTGAACGGTTATTTCACAGGAAGCAATACCTTATACAAGGACCCTTCTGATGATATTTACAAACTGGTCATCCATCAGTCATCCTGCTCCCCTGAGGAATTCAACAAAATCTGCAATATTCTTACGGAATACGGCAACGGCCGGGCTTTCACCTCATCAGGCGAAGCTTACCTTGCAGAACACGGAGAGATTATTTCTTCCTCTGCGCTTCTGCAATTGTCACAATTATAATATGACTTACCAACCCGCTTATAAATGGAAATCACAAAAGAGGAGAACTCACTGGAAATATATGAGTTCTCCTCTTTTATTTGTTTTCCTATTGTTTTCTGAAAATTATTCTCCAAGAAAATCATTGATCTGCTGAACCAGAACATCTACATCCATACCATGAACCATAGCTGCCTCTTCCAGAGATTCCATCTGGGATGACGGGCATCCGATGCAATGCATTCCTGCTCTCATAAGGATTGCTGCGATATTAGGATCTATCTGCAGAAGCTGTCCGATCAGCATATTTTTAGTAACTTTAGCCATTATATGTTTCCTCCTTGTCTGTATCAGAAATATGGGCATTTCCACACGGTAGTATTACGATCTTACTGTTCATTTTATGCCCAGTAACATTATAATACTAATTTTATCAGGAATCAACAAATATATTTATAACCATGTATCAAATTTTATACTTGTAATCCATGAACTTATATATTAAAATAGGACTAGAACCCAGAAGGGTACTAAAACACTGTTACATATTTACAATTAAGGAGGATTATAACTATGGCATATGTAATTTCAGACGAATGTGTAAGCTGCGGAACATGTGAAAGCGAATGTCCAGCAGAAGCTATCTCTCAGGGAGATGAGCATTATGTAATCGATGCTGATGCATGCTTAGACTGTGGTACATGCGCAGACGCTTGCCCAACAGAAGCTATTCATCCAGCAGAATAATATCAGTATTACTGTACTGCAGTAATTTGACCAAAACAAAAATTGCCGTTCTTCAGTCATCTGACTGAGGACGGCAATTTTTTATTATGCTGTTCTGTGTTTTTTTCTGGACTTTTTCTCCCGGGCTGCTGCCGCTTCTTTTCTTGCAAGCTGTCTGTTTCGTATGGCTTCATCCAGATTGCGGCACTGTATTTCTCCCTCTCTCTTCATCCGGAGTTCCTGATCGATCAGCCTCTCCATGATTTTCTGAAATTCAAGAATCCTGTTGTCCGTTTCCTGCGAAGTTTCCAGAAGCTTTACCTTACTGTTTCCGTCTCCCGGCTCAATACAGGCAATTTTCGGAAGCAGTTCTTTGATTGCCCGAAGTGCCAGCCCTCTTTTCTTTAGTTCTTTTATATTAGCCAGAAGAGTAATATCATATCCTGTGTAGTAACGATGTCCCTGTGCATTTCTGCTGATACGCAGCTGTAGTTCCTCCTCCCAGTATCTGAGAACAGAAGTTCTCACTCCCAGGATTTCCGCCGCCTGAGTCACAGTATATTTCTGTTCCAATGCTATCCCTCCTGTCCGATGCATATTTTATTATAAAAATATCCCGGACAGATTGCAAGGAAATTTCATTGACAGGATTTTTCAAAATATTACTGTTTACCTGGCTTTCTACTTTTTCATATTTACAAACTGAGTATATCTTGGCAGCCATACCAGCTCCACAGTTCCAATGGGACCGTTTCTCTGTTTTGCAATAATAATCTCTGCAATATCCTTCTTTTCTGTATCCTTGTGATAATAGTCATCTCGGTAAATAAACATTACCACATCAGCATCCTGTTCAATGGCTCCGGACTCTCGGAGATCAGAAAGCATTGGTCTGTGATCCGGACGCTGTTCCACTGCACGGCTTAACTGAGACAGTGCGATCACCGGCACATCCAGTTCCCTGGCCAGCGCCTTGAGAGAACGGGAAATATCTGAAATTTCCTGCTGTCTCGAATCACTCTTGCCGCTGCCGCTCATCAGCTGAAGGTAATCAATCATAATAATTCCCAGATTATGTTCCAGCTTATATTTACGACACTTGGAGCGCATCTCTGCAATGGAAATACCCGGTGTATCATCAATGATCAGATTGGATTTTCCTATAATATCTGCACCTTCCACCAGCTTTGTCCAGTCTTCGTCTTTCAGATTACCGGTACGCATATTCTGGGAATCCACATGGGACTCCATGGCAAGAAGTCGGTTAACCAGCTGTTCCTTGGACATTTCCAGACTGAAGATTGCCACTGTCACATCCTTACGAAAGGCCATATACTGAGCAATATTCAGAACAAAAGCCGTCTTTCCCATAGAAGGACGAGCTGCAATAAGTACCAGATCCGAAGCATGCATACCTGATGTTTTGTAGTCCAGATCCACAAAGCCTGTAGGGATTCCGGTGACAGATCCCTTAAGCTTGGAAGCTTTCTCAATGTTATTGATAGCATTAAGCACAACCTGCTGGATCGGCACATATTCCTCACTGTTTCTCTGCTGCAGAATATGGAACAGTTTCTTTTCCGCCTCTTCCAGGATCACCTCTGTACTCTCTTTCTCAAGATAACAGGTATTGGCAATCTCTTCGTTCGCTTTGATCAGGCGTCGAAGGACCGCTTTCTGGCTTACAATCTCTGCATAATCCTTTACCAGTACTGAGGTTACCTCTTCGGTGAACAGGTCCTTCATATACTCCATACTGGTAATGTCAGGCGGCAGTTCTTTTTCTTTCAGACGATTCTGAAGAATAACAGGGTCTACTGTTTTCCCCTCATTGCAAAGCTCCACCATGGCATCAAAAATAATACCGTACTGCTTCTGATAAAAATCATCGCTGGTAAGCATCTCGGAGGCCTTCAGGATCGCGTCTCTGTCCAAAAGCATAGATGCGATCACCGAACGTTCTGCCTCCACACTATGAGGAAGGATTCTCTTAATCAGCGCTTCTTCCATTCGCCTTTACCTCCGGAAAGCTTAAGCTTCTTTTACCCAGACTTTAAGGGTTCCTGTTACCTTCGGATGAAGACGAACCGGTACCTGTGTTACACCAAGGCAGCGGATCGGTTCTGAAAGCTGAAGCTTCTTTTTATCAATATCCAGATTCAGCTGTTTTTTTGCAGCTTCTGAAATCTCTTTTGAAGAAACAGAACCAAAGGTCCTTCCACCCTCTCCAGTCTTAAGTGTCAGAATAACTTCCTTTGTCTCCAGATCCTTTGCAAAAGCCTGAGCTGCCTCATAGATCTCTTTGGCAACCTTTTCTTCATTTGCTTTCTGAAGCTTTAAATCATTTAAATTCTTCGGAGTTGCCTCCAGTCCCAGTTTTTTGGGAAGGATCATATTTCTGGCATATCCATCACTTACATTTACAATCTGGCCCTTTTTTCCAAGAGCCTTTACATCTTCAAGTAAAATCACTTTCATTTTACGCTCTCCTCCTGATATTCCTTATCTATAATGTCTTTGAGCATTTTCTCCACTTCATCCGGAGATGCTTTTACCTGAGCCCCGGCAATGTTCATGTGACCGCCGCCGCCCATCTTCTCCATCATCACCTGTACATTCACTTCATCAATGGCACGGGCGCTGATATACACTTCATTATTATACTGTGTCAGCACGAAAGAAGCCTTCACCCCTGCAATATTCAGAAGTTCATTGGCTGCCTGAGCCCCCACAACCGTGGGGCTGTCCACACCTTCACTTGGGCATCTGGCAATCGCAAAACAATTTCTGTATATATGCGCTGTACGCACCGCCTCTGCACGGGCCTTATAGGATTCCAGATTATCTCTCAGCATTTTACGCACTCTGGTTACATCAGCACCGCTTCTGCGCAAAAAGGCTGCAGCCTCAAAGGTTCGGACTCCTGCACGAGTGGTAAAATTATTGGTATCGATCATAATACCCGCGTACAGACAGTCTGCCTCCATACTGCGGATACGAAGATCATCTGAAAAATACTGCAGAATCTCAGCCACCATCTCACAGGCAGAGGATGCATAAGGCTCTACATAAGAAAGCACAGCATTTTCAATCACCTCGCTGCCCCGTCTGTGATGATCCAGCACAACTACTGTTTTTGTCATATACAGCAGATCCTGACATTCTGTATAGCTTGGTTTATTGGTATCCACCACTACTACAACTGTATTATTATCTACCAAATCCCTGGCCTGATCACTGGTTATAAACATAGATGGCTCATATTCTGAATTATTCATATATCCCATCATAAGCGGCCTTATGGATGTGGTCGGATCATTTACAACAATATTTACAGTCTTTCCAAGAGTCTTACCTGCACGATAAATACCAATAGCTGCACCCAGAGCATCCACATCTGTGATCTTATGTCCCATAACAACCACACGATCCTTAGTACTCATAAATTCCTTCAGTGCCTGTGCTTTTACCCGTGCTTTTACCCTGGTGGTTTTCTCCATCTGCTGGGTCTTACCGCCATAATAAGTAATATTGTTTCCATTTTTGATCACTACCTGATCTCCGCCACGTCCCAAAGCCATCTCAATGGCAATTCTGGAATACTCATAATTCTGAATATAATTAGCTGCATTCAATCCGATACCAATACTGAGGGTAATCGCCATTTCATTTCCAATATTAACAGTCTTAACCTCATCCAGAATATGGAATCTCTGTTCTTTTAATGCTTCCAGAGAACTCTGGCGCATGATCAGAAAATATTTATCCTTCTCCAGTTTTTTCACCAGACCATCAAAATTAGAAAAATATTTTGTAATCTTTCGGTCAATCAGCGCAATCAGCAGAGATCGGCGTACATCCTCCACACTCTCCAGTGCTTCCTCATAATTGTCCAGATATGCCAGTGCAACTACCAGTTTATTATCCTCATTTTTCTGAATGTACTCTTTCAGCTGAGTGTCATCATACATATACACCGCAATCAGATCTGTATCACTGGTCACCGTCTCAAACATCTCACTGCTAGAAACCACCTCTCCCAGCGATACTCTCTGCATGGAAATGCGGTAGATCCGCTCTCCAACCTGTGTGTTCATTTCACTGGGTTCCTTCTGATCCTGGACCGGAAGCTTATCTGCCGTAATATCCGGAAATATGGAACTGATATTCTTTTTATAAAACTGATCCTTTCCTGTCAGCTCCGAAAACACCTTATTGGACCAGATCATTCTGCCATTGGTATCCATAATGGCATAGGGCAAGGCCAGTTCCTCAAGAATTCTTTTCTCAAGTACATCGTACCTGTTGGCAAAGGCTATCAGATCATTGATAATAAATGGTCTGTGGCACCGCAATACAAGCAAAGCCATTCCAACATAAATAATCAAAGCTACTGACAAAATAATACCGGCCTTTATACTTGTAAAATAAACCAGTATATTCGTCACAACCAGCAGACCGGTAAGAACCAACGGCCAGCTCATAAAAGCCTTCATATGCCCTCTTAGTTTTAATTTGTTATTCATATCTTTTTCTTTCTGATCACTGCGGTTCTCTCTGCAGTAAATCTGTCTTGTTTTTGTGCTCCTGCTTTACTTATCGTTCCGGCAGCGGACAAAACATCTTTTTTCCTGCCAGTACAACAGATATTATAACAGAGTTCCGCATAATTTACCATAGCAGAGTAAAAAAAGAATGAGACTGCCGCAAAAGTCTTCCCGCAGGAAACGCTTTTGCAAGCAGCCTCAATATTCATCATTGGATTAGTCCTGAATGTATGGCATCATAGACATATGACGTGCTCTCTTAATAGCAACTGTCAGTGCTCTCTGATGTTTTGCACAGTTTCCTGTGATTCTTCTTGGGAGGATTTTTCCTCTTTCAGAAACATATTTTCTTAATTTTGCTACATCCTTGTAGTCGATTTCGTTATTTTCTTTACCACAGAATACACAAACTTTTTTTCTTCTGCGGCCGCCTCTTCTCTTCATTGGAGAGTCTGGTCTTTCGCCTCTATTAAAAGCCATGGTTGCTTCCTCCTATCTTATTCTATCAGTTTGCTTTAGTTAAATGGCAATTCCACATCAATTCCATCCGGAATATTCATAAATCCGTCTGTACTTGCTGCGCCAGGGTTCGGCATAGATGGTGCCGGTGCTTCTGTTCTCGGATGGGAAGCTGCATAGTTATCACTTGCAGACTTACTCTCCGCAAACTCCTGCTCCTCTACAACTACTTCTGTAGTGTAAACCTTCTGTCCTTCACGGTTGGTGTAGCTTCCGGTCTGAATACGTCCGGAAACCACAATTCTCAATCCCTGACGGAAATACTTCTCTGCAAATTCAGCGGTGCGTCCAAAGGAAACACAGTTGATAAAATCTGCAGTAGCCTCACCATCACGGCGGAATCTGCGATCTACAGCCAATGTATATCTGGCAATTGCCAATGCATTCTCACCTGCGGAATATCTCACCTCAGGATCTCTGGTCAAGCGTCCCATTAAAACTACTTTGTTCATATCATTACCTCATCATTTCTGTTCCTGAACGGGTTTCTTAATGGTGCCTTCTAAAATCATTTCTGTATAAGATTATGCGTCTTTTCTTACGACTAAGTATCTTAATACATTGTCCATGATACGAACGTGTCTCTCGATCTCTGCCGGACACTGTGCGTCTGCTTCAAACTGAATGAAATAGTAGAAGCCTTCATGCATTTTCTGAATTTCGTAAGCTAATTTCTTCTTACCCCATTCTTCTACTTCTGTGATAGTGCCGTTGTAACGTGTGATGTATCCTTTTGCTTTCTCAACAACTGCATCACGTACTTCGTCTTCAACTTTTGCACTAACAACTAATGCTAACTCGTACTTGTTCATGTCTTGCTTTACCTCCTTATGGTCTGTTGGCCCTTTGCCTGTCAAAGAGCAAGGATATAAAATATATCACGAGTGTTGATTCTAACATAATTTTCCCGGCCTGTAAAGTCTTATTTTTCTTTTTTCATAAGATTTTTCGTGTTTTTTTCCACCATTTTGCGCGGAACCATAATCTGGTGCCCACAACCTGTACATTTCAGGCGAAAATCCGCACCTACCCGCAAAATTTCCCAGTCCCTGCTTCCACAGGGATGGACTTTTTTCAATGTAACGATATCGCCCACTTCATAAGAAAGTCCCATTTTTTTACTCCTCTGCTTTCTATTTTTTCAAACACTCTCTAGTACACTGGCTTATCAGCATCGAATCTGTGCAAATACCTGTCCGATGGGTTCCTGAATCAACAGATCCGCATACCTGTCTCTTGGTGTGGGTGATTTATTGATCACAACCAAATGCTCTCCTCTGAAATAGTCGATCAACCCGGCAGCAGGATAAACAGCCAGTGAAGTGCCGCCGATGATGAGTACCTGTGCTTCTGAAATTGCCTTCACTGCCTCATTGATCGTCTGATTATCCAGTCCTTCCTCATAGAGAACTACATCCGGTTTGATGATCCCGCCACATTCACATCTGGGAACTCCCGTGGAAGCTTTCATATGAGCAAAATCATAAAACCTGCCACATTTCATACAATAATTGCGATACACACTTCCATGAAGCTCCAGGACCTTCTTACTGCCTGCCATCTGATGGAGATTGTCAATATTCTGTGTGATCACAGCCTTCAGCTTTCCTGCCTGTTCCAGCTCTGCAAGCTTCTGATGGGCAGCATTTGGTTTTGCTGTATCGCAGAGCATCTTATCCCTGTAAAATTTATAAAACTCCTCCGGACGCTTCATAAAAAAAGTATGGCTTAAGATGGTTTCCGGAGGATAGTCATACTTCTGGTGATACAGTCCGTCCTGACTTCTGAAATCCGGAATTCCGCTCTCAGTGGAAACTCCTGCTCCTCCAAAAAATACAATGTTATCATACTGATCAACAAGCTCCTGCAATTTTTCAATCTCACCTGACATATTCCAGTTCCTCCTGTATTTCTTTTTTACTGTGTTACATCTAATGCATCCACACGTTTGCCCTGTACAACATATCTTGTAGCCTGATTTCCAGTACAGGTAGATAATGTGACAATCTTGTCTTTTACTGTAAGATCACCGGCATCTGTCTGTATTTCCGAATAACCGCGGATCTTTTTCAGATATTCCTGAAATTCCTCTCCTGGTCCTTTGAACAAGGTATAGGTGTCACTTTTTGCACCTGTCGTATAAGCAGAAATAATTTCATATCTGTAATTTTTCTCCGGTGTAAAAATCCAGAAATATTTACTCTTCTCATATGTATCACTGTTACTTGAAAATTTCTTCAGCTGAGCAAACATGGACCCGTTTTTCATATTATGTCCATAGACAATGGTATTACAGTCATTAAAATCCCCTTTATTCTCATAATCCACGAATATGGTACCTGCAAAATTATAGTTTTTTTCATAAGTATGATGCAGGTAAGTCTCATTATCCTCGCCATGGACAACCGGATAATTAATATCCGGCACAGCTTCCACATAAATCCATCCCACTACATCATCATTAACACTTTTCAGGGATTTAAAGTCAATGTTCATAGGAGCCTCCAGTCCCCCTTCTGCAGTGGGTTCCGCCGTTTCCTCCGGGTCACGCTCCGTCACCGCCATCTGTGCTATATGATTGTACTCATCTGTTCCCTTCTTGTACTCTGTATAAATATGAAACAAATTATAGCCAGCATAGCAAAAAACACAAATTGCCGCGATCAGAATCACGGTGAGAATCACATCTCCTGCTGTTTTCTTTTTTTTCGGTTTCTTCTCTGACATGCAGTCACCTCCAAAATTACTTAATATATTTCATTTATTGTAATACTTCCCGACACATCTTCTGTAATTCTCTTTCTCTGTTTTTCCCCAACAATGTCCTGCTGTATTTAAAATAAGCCGGACAGCCATTTTGTGCAATAAAATCTACAAGTACAGGATTTCCGGTTATCTCTGTAATAAATAAAAGCATCTCCTGGCCATCGCCAAAACTATTTTTTATAAACGCAAAGGCCCGCTGAAGTTTCGTTTCCATTTCTGTTGTCTCTTTATTTCGGATTTCCACCTCTTCCCTGAAATACTTCCTGATTTTATCAAAACCATCTTGAGATTCCCGGATATGTTCCCCTTTTACACGGTTCACATATGTCTCCAGAGTTTTCAGCGTTTTCTCCTGGAGCTGGTATTCCCCAACTGAAATCAACTCCATATCTACTTTTACCATCAGACTCTGGCGCTGCTTCTGAATAAAATCATCCAGTCTGTTTCTGAAGTCCTGTCCACTTTCCTTTTTAAGATATGATCTCAGATAAAGCAGCCGGGAATACAATGCCTCAGTAAACTGTTCCAGTTTCTCATATTCCGCTGCTGCACTGTCCAGGGCCCCGTTTAAAAGATTTACCACTGCAAATTTCTCTTCAAAGCTCCCCTGGGAAACAGCTATCTCCTTTTTCCTCTGGTCCTCTTCTGTACATGTCCCATTCAAAATACCCGAAAAATCATAATCCTGTCCATATTTTCTGTACAGCCCATAATATGCGGTAAAATCTCTCGCGATTTCCTCTTTCTGCAAAAATTCCCCGATGATTTCATTTCCGATTTCAAACCCTAGTTTTTCATAGCTGTCCAGCAGTCTGGACAAATCCTCCCAGCCCCTGGCTGTAACAAAAAATTTTCCGTCTGCTGAATTTTCCACCAAATAAAAATTCTGCTTTTTCATTTCCAGATAAGAGGTCACTGCCCGATGCACCTGGTTTGCCCTGGCATAGGAAAGCCATGCTCCGCAATCCGGTTCAATCTCAATTTTTCGCACCCTGTCCAGGGTTACGATATCAAATTCCCTGACAGATTTATTATATTGTGGAGGATTTCCGGCTGCAACAAGAATCCACCCTTCCGGAATCTTATGACTACCAAAGGTCTTATTCTGCAATAGTGCCAGCATAGCCGGTGCCAATGTTTCCGACACACAGTTAATCTCATCAATAAAAAGAATTCCCTCTTTCTTCCCGGTTTCTTCCATGTAATCATATACCGATGCCACAATCTCACTCATAGTATAATCCGTCACTGTCACTTTTCTGTCATTATAAACCCTGTGACTGATTTCCGGAAGTCCAATAGCACTCTGCCTGGTATGATGGGTAATTGTATAAGATATGCAGCCCAGCCCACATTCCCTGGCTGCCTGTTCTACAACAGCAGTTTTCCCAATACCGGGCGGTCCCATAAGAAGAATCGGTCTCTGCCGCAAAACAGGATAACTATATGTCCCATGTTCATCCTTCATCAGATATGCTTTTAAAGTATGACAGATTTCTTTTTTTGCTTCCTGTATGTTCATTTTTTCTCCTTCTGCCCTGTAATCAGACAAAGTGCCCAGTCCGGAACCAGTTTCATTTTCTCTGAACGTTCCAGAAATACAAAAGCAGTTTCATAATCTGGTTTCTGCCTGGGATAAATACCATCACCATCTGTAAAATAAATCAGTGCCCGGAGATTCTCCAATTCCTTTTTCCTCTGTTTCTCCCTGACAAACTGAAATACCGGGCGAAAATCCGTGCCTCCTCTGCCCTGGATCACCACATGATCAGCGTATTCCTTCCATTCTTCCTCAGAATGGATTACATCCACCTTTTGTAAAAAACAGTCGCATTGAAGAATATACACCTTCATTTTATGAAAAAAATTCTCCTTTTCACTGAGAATGGCATAAGTTTCTCCTAGGAAATACTGCACTGTTTCTCTGGAGCAGGAAGCGGAAGTATCGATTGCGATCACCAGCTCCTCCAGACGATTTACTTCTTTGTATTCTAATGGTTCTATCAATGGAAGATTTTTATAATGCTCCATCCCATAATGATAAAATATATAATCAAAGCTCTCTGTGTCCAGTTCCACTTCTTCCCGTGGCCTGGAAAACTGTTTCAGAAATTTTCGGTAATCGTACCTGCTTCGATAAATCTCATCCAGCTCTTCCTGCCGGTTATCAGTCCTGCTCCCGGCCTTTCCCTGACTTCCGGTCTTATTCTGAGAAGTATATGCTAAAATATGTTCCCACTTCTCCTTGTTCCTTTTGCCGTCGGATGAAGATCCCTGATGTATCCTCCAGATAGAATGATCGTCAAAATGATCGTCTTTTTCAGAAGAATCAGAGACACACCTGTCCAGACTTTGTATCTTTTTCTCCCTGACTGCTTTTTCAATCAAATCTTCAACAAAACGATCACATTCCCTGTCCCATTCATTTCTTTTCACAGCATCTGCTAATGCCTCCGAACCCTGCGGTGTCAGAAAAACATGCAGATACAGACAATGTAACAGAATATGCAGATATCCTCTCCTTAAAGCAACAGGATCCTCCACATATTTTTCCATGAGAAATTTGGGATTAAAATAGATTTTCTCTCCATCAGTCCCAATAGTGGAAATATTACTGTCCGCCTTGTATTCCAGACCTGCAAACGCCCCGTCCAGATAAGGAAAATCCAGATACAGTTCATTTCTGCAGTTCTGCAGAATATTCTTTCCCAAAAACTCCTGTTTTTCAGCATTACTCATATTCTTTGTTTCTTTTTCTCCTGCTGTGATCTTTTACCCGGTTTTACAAAGAAAAATCTTTCCCTGTATATCCATACTTTTCATTTTTCAGATGCAGCAGCCATATCAGAGACCGAAGCTTTTCCTTCTCACTGGCACTATGGATAAAAATATCCAGTTCCTTTCTCCCGAACCAGCCCTGTTCCTCCAGACACTGCATCCGCTCTGTATCCTCTTCTTCCAAAAGAATTTCCATTGCCGGACGTATCCGAAGCCTGAGATATTTCTCAGCTTCCTGATACTTAACATCCTGATTTTCCTGCTGTCCGCCAAACCAGATTTCCAATGCCTGATGCAGCTTAAGATCCCCCATACTGTCACCCCGTTTTCATTTCATAATACCTGATTTTCATAATATCACAAAAAGATTTTCATTTAAAGTAGCTCTATGATATAATCATTTTAGCTTTACCAGTAAAAGATTTCCATATCTTTTACAAAAAAATCCAGGAGGTAACTCATGTCCAAAAAAAATCTGATCGTCGGTCAGTCCGGCGGCCCTACTGCAGTCATTAACAGCAGTCTCTACGGTGTTGTGTCCGAAGGGTTACGACATCCCGAACAAATTCAGCATATTTACGGTATGGTAAATGGAATCGAAGGCTTTCTGGCAGGAACTGTTTTAGATTTTGCCACAGCCCTTCCCGGAAGTAACCTTGAAAAGCTTAAAACAACTCCAGGTGCCTATCTCGGTTCCTGCCGCTATAAGCTTCCTGAATCTCTGGAAGATCCGGTTTACCCCAGACTTTTTCAAAAATTCAGAGAAATGAACATTGGCTGGTTTTTCTATATTGGCGGAAATGATTCCATGGATACTGTAAGCAAGCTTTCCCGGTATGCAGCCCAGACAGGCAGCGATATCCGCATTATCGGAGAGCCCAAAACCATTGATAACGACCTGGTTCATACAGACCACACTCCAGGCTTTGGAAGTGCTGCCAGATATGTAGCCTCTACAGTCCGTGAAATTACCACAGATGCAAATGTCTATGAGAAAAAATCCGTTACTATTGTAGAAATCATGGGCCGTCATGCGGGCTGGCTCACTGCAGCCTCTGCCCTTGCCCGAAAATATAAAGGTGACAACCCGCTCCTGATCTATCTCCCGGAAACAACCTTTGATCAGGAAGCTTTCCTCAAAGCTGTTGAGAAATCCTTTGAAAAGAACTGCAATGTAATCGTCTGTGTCTCTGAAGGAATCCATGACGCAGAGGGCACTTTCATCTGCGAATATGACAGCTCTGTAGGCACAGATACCTTTGGACACAAAATGCTGGCAGGTTGTGGAAAATATCTGGAAAATCTGGTACGCAGCCGTCTGGGCGTAAAAGCACGTTCTGTGGAACTTAATGTCAGCCAGCGCTGCTCCGTCTCTATGATGTCCGCCACTGACCAGATGGAAGCGGTTGCTGCCGGTAATTTCGGTGTACAGGCAGCGCTGAATGGTGAAACCGGAAAAATGGTTTCTTTCCTTCGTGAAAGAGGCACTGACGGAAGCTATTCCATGAAATGCAGCCTGGAAGATGTCAATGCCATCTGTAATGAAGAAAAAACAGTTCCTACAGACTGGATCACTGCTGATGGTTCAGATGTAACCCAGGATTTTCTTGACTACGCGGCTCCATTAATCCAGGGAACGGTAGAAATTCCCCTTGGTACAGACGGACTGCCGGATTTTGTATACCGCAAATAGGATGTAATATAGAGAAGCACTGGCAGCCTCAGGCAGTGAGCAGTTCACTCACCTTCAGAAGCTGTCAGTGCTTTCCCATTAAGTACAGCTTCCACCAGCTCATCTCCCTTATAACTGAGCTTCAGTGAAAAAAAGGGTGCATTCTCTCTGATCAGCTTGTTAAAGATCCTGTCTCCCGGCCACATATTCAGCTCAGTAAGCTTTTCTTTGGGAATCCATTCCAATTTTCCTTCATCACACTCTCTGGGAATTCCCTCAAATTCCTCTGAAGTATACAGACACATATACTCTGTCCCATACCCTTCCTGGGTAAAGGTTACAATTCCTCTGAATTTCCAGGAACGCAGTCTGTACCCTGTTTCTTCGTAAACCTCTCTGCACAGACATTCCTCCGGACTTTCTCCCTCTTCAAAATGTCCTCCTATACCAATCCACTTATCCTTATTCACATCATTTTTTTTGGAAATTCTGTGAAGCATCAGATATTTTCCATCCTTTTCCAGATAACAGTGAGTGGTCATCACACTTTTTTCTTTATCTCTCATTTATCCTTTTCCTCTTCTATTTTCTGTTACAGTAATTTCAGAAAAATCCCATTATTTTACAAGTTTTTTTAGTTCTTCGAATACCCTGTCTGTGTATAAAAGTTTTATCTCATGACGGCTCATACCGGAAACTTCTGCATGCACCTCGAAAACATAAGGTTTCTCATGCACAAGAATACAGAAAAAAGCCACTCCCTGAACACTGTCTGCATTGTTTGGATCAACATTCCCGGTCGTTCCGGTTATTCCTATGGCAATATCTGTTTTCATTTTTTCCTGTACTGTTTTTGCCATTTCTTCTGCACATTCTTTTGAATATACTCCATACTGGGCAATCACATTTTTATCCACACCAATGAATACCTTCGTCTCATTCAAATAAGTAACATACCCTCCGGGAAAAATTGCAGATGCCCCTTCTGTGTCTGTGATCGTCGATGCGATCAAGCCGGAGGTACAGCTCTCCATTGTGGAAATCGTTCTGTGTGCATCAATTAATTTATGGATGATTTCATCCTTTTCTGTCTGATCCATCTTTTTCCTCCTACTGTTTTTCTGATTTCTTACCTTACAAGTATACCAAAAAATCTTACTTTTTTATAGAAATGTTTCTTATTCCGGTATGCTGTCTATTACAGACAATCTTCCAAATCCCCACTCAGGATTAGGATAATTCATCCGCTCCTCCCGTACAGCTCCTTTCTGCAAAGCAAATTTCACAGCACTCCCTGATGCATAAGGAAGGTTTCCTCTGACAATCGCCCATTCCAGCAACAGAGCTGCTGCCCCACAGGTAATTGCCGCAGACAAACTGCTTCCTGTTGCTTTCCCAAAATTATGCTGTCCATTCAAAGGCACTGTCAGTTCCACTCCCGGTGCAGCCAGATCCGGTGTTACCTGTCCATCCGGAGTAAAGCCCCGGCCAGCCTGGAAAAAAAGACTGGCATCCCTATACTGATAAGCTGTAGCAGTAATACTTCGCACAGAATCTCCCGGAGCAGTCACTGTAGAATAGGGATTCGATTGCAGAAAATAAGTGTCCTGTGAAATCAATCCCTGTACAGGAAGCCACATATGAAATCTGTTTCCCGGCCCTTTCTCCTTTTGTACACGAATTTTCCAAATTCCAGAGGCCGGATGAAGAAACCGGAAATAAATCAGCTGCTTTCCGGTAGATCGTTCCATTTTTACATAATTCACCAGAACCTGTGTCGCAGTAAAAATAAATGACAGCTTTTGGGTCACAGACCCAATAGAGGTACTGATATCCAGAATCTCACCTGCCGGTGACTGAACTGAAATCCTATAGTCATCCGGTGGATTTCCCCAGAATTCTGTATAAAATCCCCCTTCCTGCTCTCCGATTTTTAACTCCACTGTTTCCTGCTCTTCTGATAATTCAGCTGTAAAATGGTGCTGGGCAATGCCTTCATTTCCCGCAGCCACAGATACAGAAACATTTGTATCTTCATTAATATAATCCAGATACCGGCTCAGTTCACTATCTCCAATATGGGCTCCCTGACTGCTTCCAAGTCCCAAACAGACTGATACAGGCATTCCCATTTTCTTTGCCATTCGAACTGCATAAGACACTCCAAGCATAATATCATCTTCCTGATAAACTTCTGCCAAAGGCGGAATCTGATAGAATTCTTTTAAGTATGTCTTAGCCTTCTTCAGTTTCACAATGATCAGAGTTGCTCCAGGTGCTGCCCCGGAAAAATTTTCAGAAGGGACCACATTTCCTGCTGCCAGACCGGCCAACGCTGTTCCATGTCCATTTTCATCCCGGGACGGTACTGTCTCATAGGGATTTTCTGACTTAATCGCCTGCTCAATCTCTTCCCGCACAAAGACTTTCCCATAGGGAACTGCTTCATTTCCACTTTCCATTATTGTCTGATCCCACAGATAAGCGATCCTGCTCCTGTCTCCTTCACGAAAAACCGGATGTGTATAGTCAATTCCCGAATCAATCACAGCTATAGCTACTCCTTCACCCTGCAGCTTCAGATAAGGCTGATGATAGCTCTGACTGATTCCCCCGGCATCCATGGCATTTATATCCATAGGACTATAGCACTTGGGAATAGAAGAATAGGTATAGGAATTGATTTCCAGAACTCCGACCTGCTCCAAAGGAATATAAAGAATACCGAACATTTCATTTACCTTCTGAAAAACAGCATTCATCCTTTTCATGTCAGCCTCCGAAATCGTTTCCCAGTTTCTCAGAATAAAATCTCCGTATTCCTGGTTCTGGGCAGGTGCTATATTCTGCCCAGAAGAAGAACCGGAGATTCCCTGCTGCATATTTATAAAATTCTTTTCAACATCTGCTGACCCGAACATACCGAATCCTCACATGCAGGCTTTATTACAGGCTATGCCATAAAACATAAAAATAGTATTTTATCCTTGAATATTTACTTCTTTGTCCTTTTCTTTATTGCTCCAAGCATTACCATTCCGGCGATTCCTGTAAAAATACTGATAAACTGAGAGGTGGATAAAAGCCCTATACTTCCCCTTTCCAGATCTCCCCTGAAAAATTCCAATATAAAACGTCCCACACTGTAAAAGATCAAATAACAGGCTGCCACTTCTCCTTCTGCTTTTTTATGTCTGGCAATATAAAGCAAAAGAAAAAAATGCAGAAAATCCAAAATACTGGAATAAATTTGTGTAGGAATCAGTGGAATATTATTAGGTGCATAATCCGAATCCGTAAAAATCACCGACAATCCTCCTTGAGCTTCCTTTCCATAGCAGCATCCTGCCAGAAAGCATCCGATTCTTCCAAATCCCTGTGCCAGAGCAATGGAAGGCATCATCAGGTCAAAATACGTTAAAAAATTTAATTTCTTTACCTTACAGTAAATCCAGCCTGCAAGGATTCCTCCTATAATTCCTCCATAGACCACAAATCCATCAGAACTGAGCATCCCCAACGGATTCCGGAGCATTTCTTTCCATTCTGTAATCCAGAACAGGATTTTTGCAGATGCAAATCCACCCAGAACACACCAGATCACTAAATAGAAAATATGCTCACAGGCCAGTTGCAGCTTTCTTGCCCTCTGCTCCACCACCAGCCAGGCAGCCAGCACTCCTACGGCAATCATAAAACCATAACCATAAAGAGTTAGCGGACCTATTTTTAAAAGCTCATTTTTCATAAATTGATATTTCTCCTCATCATGCTTTTTATTTCAAAATATAAAAAACAATATTTTTTCTGATTCTATTTTCCTATCATATACACAGCAACTTCATCAACTGTAAATTTGCCCTGTCATTGCCATCGTTATCATGAATCCCCTTTACATCAGCTTCTCCGCAGATATCCGCTCCCAGAAGCCGTCCTTCATTGCTTTTTCCACACTCCAGCATGGTTTCTACACCTGCAAGTAAGGTGGCAAGTTTCATATCTCCCTGACTCCAGGCAGTTGAGACCTCTTTTGAACTGAGAACATCCTTATCAACTGAAAGATAAACAGGTAATTCACTGTCCATCATAACATTTTTCAGGAAACCACAGATTTCTTCCTCTTTCATTGTTAAAAGGGTTTCTCTGGAAAGAAATATCACTTTTTCCCGAAGCCCCTCATCTACCTGGCTATATGCATTTTCATCCGGACCGATCAGGATCACCTGTCGCAGATTTGTAAGTTCCTCCAATGCAGCTGCGATCCATCCTCCGCAAGACAACAGCCCCCCAAAAGCAGGAGGCTGCATGTCTGTATGATTATCAAACGCCAGAAGCCTGAAAGGTTGTTGGATTTTTCCAATCCACAAACGTGTAAGATAGTGATAGTTTCCGGAATCAATAAAATGGACTCCTTCCGGTGAGAATTTATCTATACGACGACTGAGCTCAGTTCTTGCGTCTTCATCACAATAACAATTCGTACCGGTAATATCTTCTGCTTCTACCCAGACAGTTTCCTGTCCCTTCCAGAATTTTTCTTCTATATATATTCCGGACATATTCATAATAACTGGTGTTCTTTTTTTCATAATTTTTCCTGTTCCCTTTTGAAACCGCATTTCACCTTCTTTAGTCTTTCCACTCTTCCAGCGGTTCATCATGATTTTTCAGCATAGACTGAATTTCTTTGTTGGGGCTTTCTTCTGCTTTATCAGAATCCTCTTCCATGGAAAACACAGCCTCTGCATCTGCAGTCTCGGCTGTTTCCAATTCTATGGGTGCTGCTGTTTCCACTACCGGTTCCTCCGGAACTTCCACAGCTGTCTTATTTTCTTCCTGAGTTTCAGGCATACTGGTTTCTGCCACTGTTTCAGAATCCTCTGTCTGATCTGCTGCTTCATCTGAAACATTATTCTGCTGTTCTTTCTCAAGCATACGCTTCTGTCCCTTTTTCAGACATACCTTCATCAAAATCAGGAATACTAAATCCGCAACACCATTTACTATCAAAAGTATTCCACTAACTAAAATCATTCTGGAAACTTTTTTAAAAGGATAGGCCATCACTCCGACTCCCAGTACCAGAAAAATCAGACTGCCAATAAAAAGCACCTTCCACTGTCCCTGATTTACCTTTTTCAGTTTGCTGCTGCCCTTAAATTTCCAGATGCTGTCAACGACTACAAAAGCACCCAACAGGTATGGCAGAATTTTGATCACAATCTGTGGCGTAAAAAAAAGAAATACTCCCAGAACAGCAGCAATCACTCCGGTAAACAGATCCAGTACCGTTGCCTTCTCTTTTTCAGCAGCATAAATTACAATATGATAAATTCCTGCCGCAATCATAACCAGCCCAAATACTACCTTGCAGATAATGTTTACTGTTTGATCCGGGATCAGGACCAGACACAATCCCAAAGCAATGTAACAGATTGAGGAAAGAATCTCCCCTCTAAGAAACTTTGAAGTTTTTTTCTCCACAGATGAATCCTCCTGACAATTATTTTTACAGTTCTGTCTCTCTTCCGGTTATTTTCTTTATCAAAAACAGATAACCCGACAGATGACATATCCGTTCAGATAATAAAAGTATACCTCTAATTTTTCCAAACGTCCACACACAACTCCATCACTTTTTATAAAAATATGAAAAAGCTGTGAATTTTTCCTTGAAGTTTTTTTTTCACGTATTATAATAAATTCGATACATTTCGCAATTGAACTTCAGGAAGGATTTATTTTGAAAAACAAAGATTTTAATAAGCTTTTACTTCTCATTCCCGCAGGGCTTATCCTTGTGGGAAGCATTGTCTTTTTATACAATCGGCCAGGCTCCGGCGATGATAGGATCTGCCAGGAG
The DNA here is from genome assembly GCA_934426285.1 of uncultured Blautia sp. Classification (GTDB taxonomy): domain Bacteria; phylum Bacillota; class Clostridia; order Lachnospirales; family Lachnospiraceae; genus Blautia_A. The sequence continues at coordinate 8,056 of CAKRYE010000004.1, read as the reverse complement.
AACGTAGCCAAACTTCAGGAACTGGAAAACGCAGATATTGCTCAAACTGAGCAGCAGCTTCAGAATCTGAAAAAATCGGAAGAAGATGATTCTCTGCGCAATATGGACAGCAGCACTGTTCTCGATGATGTGCAGATCCGCCAGGCCTTTGCAGGCAGCGTCATTCTTGGAGATTCCATCACAAATTCTATTGTGGAATATGGATATCTGGATACTGATGTGGTAGTAGCCAAGCTTGGATTAAGCGTGGCCGGAGCTGATGAACAGATTGCTACTGCAATCAGCCTGAATCCTAGCCATGTTTTCATGGCTTTCGGCTCCAATGACCTGGAAATTTACGGAGCTGATTCTTCCGGATTTGTGGCAGATTACAAAAAACAAATTGTCAAGATCCAGGAAGCACTGCCGGATATCCCAATTTACATAAACTGTATTCTTCCGATCACGGATGCTGCTATTGAAGCGACTCCTGATCTTGCCTATTATCCGCAGTATAACGAGGGACTTATCAGTCTCTGCCAGGAAATGGGATGTACCTTTATTGACAATTCCGCCATTGTGGAAGGAAGCTCAGAGGACCTGTACGAACCGGACGGTGAGCATGTGATCCAGGATTATTACCCCAAATGGCTCACACATATGGCACAGGCAGCGGGGTTACAGACATGAAAATAAATAAACATATACTTATAAAAACCGGGTTGGTGATTCTGCTTGTAATATATCTTACAGCACTTTACTCCTCCGATAATGCCCGGAATATTCCCATGGATCAGATTGTCCAATCTATGGAAAAAGATCAGACCATCACTGCACTGAATAAAGAAACCCGCGCTGATCTGAAACGCTATTATCAAACAGAGGAGCGGGATATTGACGGCTTTTTCTTTTACAAGGCTTCCTCTCCTATGGCAGTTGAAGAAATCTGCATTATGAAGGCCAAAGACCGTGCCCAGGCACAGATATTGCTGGAAAACGCACAGGCACACCTGTCCAGTCAGAAAAATGTATTCGAAGGATATGGTACAGACCAGATGGCTCTCTTAAATAATGCAGCTGTAGGAAAAAAAGGAAACTATGTATATTACATGTGTGGAGCCGATGCCCATAGCTGGCAGCATGCATTTCTATCCTTGATATAAGGCAGATTGGAGAACATTCGTTATGGTATTTAACAGTATCTTTTTTATTTTCTGCTTTCTTCCGGTTTTTATGCTGATCTATTATCTGGTTCCGGGAAAGCTTCGCAATCTGCTGCTCTTTTTAGGCAGTCTTATATTTTACGCATGGGGAGAACCTGTTTATGTGATTCTTATACTTTTCTCCAGCGTATTTAACTATTATATGGGTACTGAACTGGAGCGGCTTTATTATGATGATAAAAAGCAAAAACTGAATCTTGTTTTTGCCATCATTATCAATCTTGGCATTCTTGTATTTTTTAAATATTATGGTTTCCTGCTGGATACCTTTGGCGGAATTACAGGCATTCATATTTCCCATCCGGAACTGTCTCTGCCCATCGGACTTTCCTTTTATACCTTCAGGAACCTGTCCTATCTCTTTGATATATATATAAGTAAGATTACAGCACAGCAGAACTTTCTTACCTTTGCCACCTACAGCACCATGTTTCCTTACACTGCTGCAGGTCCTATTATCCGCTATGCAGATATCCAGGAACAACTTGAGAGACGTTCTGTCAATATTTCCCGCTTTGGTGCAGGAGCAGAGCTTTTTATCAAGGGTCTTGCAAAAAAAGTACTCCTGGCTGATAATTTATCTGCTCTGTATGCAGGAATCTGCAGTAATACCCAAATGTCCGTGCTTACCGCATGGATTGGAATTCTGGCTTTCACTATGCAAATATATTTTGATTTCAGCGGCTATTCTGACATGGCCATTGGACTGGGAAAAATGTTAGGATTTGATTTTAACAAAAACTTTGATTATCCATATATCTCCACAAGTGTTTCCGAATTCTGGAGACGTTGGCATATTTCCCTTGGAAGCTGGTTCCGGGATTATATCTACATTCCTCTTGGAGGAAACCGTGTTTCAGTCATAAAACATATCCGAAATATTCTGGTCGTCTGGGCTCTGACCGGCCTATGGCATGGTGCAAGCTGGAACTTCGTGTTATGGGGACTCTACTACGGCCTTTTCCTCTTACTTGAAAAATTTGTACTAAATAACCTCTTGGATAGACTCCCCTCCTGGCTGCGCACAACCTATACTATGATTGCAGTCATGATTGGATGGGTATTTTTCAGTCAGACAAACTTTTCTGCACTTGGCCATTATCTGGGGGCACTGTTTGGTATAGGAGCCAACTGCTTTGCAGACACAACTGCACTTTATTATCTGAAAACAGGCCTGATACTTTTTATCATCAGTATCCTGGCATGCAGACCCGGACTGTACCGACGTTTCAAGCGACTGATTCAGCAAAAACCAGCAGTAGCACTGCTTATAAATCTTATACTGCTGGCATTGTCTGTAGCCTATATGGTTTATAATTCCTATACACCATTTTTATACGCGAAATTTTAGAAGGGACGGTACCTATGAAAAAATCACTGAGAAATTACCGACTATTCTTTCACAGATTAGGACTTCTTTTTTTTCTGCTTCCTGTAATTGTACTGGTAAGCAGTATTATCCTGCCTGACACCGGATTCTCCGAAAAGGAAAACCGGGTACTGGCATCCAGACCTGCCCTGAAACTGGATCAAATAATCTCCGGAGGATACGAAAAACAATTTGAAACCTATGAGAACGATCAATTCCCCCTTCGTGATATGTGGATTACTTTAAAAGCCACTACAGACAGGCTGATGGGTAAAGTAGAGGAAAATGGTGTGTATCTTGGCAAAAATGGATATCTGATGGAAGCCTTTAACGCTCCTTCTCAGACTCAATATGATGCTACAGTCAATGCTATGACCTCATTCGCGCAGGAGCATTCAGATCTGAAACAATATGCACTGATTGCTCCCAATTCAGTAAACATCCTGAAATCAAACCTCCCTGCTTTTGCACCTGCTGACGATCAGAATCCCTGGATAGACAAGCTGAAGGATTCTCTCACTTCTGCAGGAGTTACCTTTATTGATATCCGTGATACCTTTACTGATCACAAAGCAGAAGATCTTTATTATCACACTGATCATCACTGGACCACTCTGGGTGCCTACTACGCTTATCTCCAGGCAGCTGCTGCCATGGGAATCGATACCTCCTCTGATTCTTATGATAAAGCTCCTGTATCCCAGACATTTAAAGGAACGCTCTCTGCAAAAAGCGGTTTCCGTTCCGGCGAAACCGACGAAATTGATGTTTTCCTTCCCAATGGAGACAATGCCCTTTCCTCTGTTGTTAATTATGTAGATGAACAGAAAAAATCTGCAAGCTTCTATGATACTTCAAAGCTCAATACCAGAGACAAATATGCCTTGTTCTTCGGCGGTAATCATGCACAGATAAAAATCAGCACTCCTACTGAAAGTAATAATACCCTTCTGGTTCTGAAGGATTCTTATGCTAACAGTTTTATCCCATTTCTTGCACAACATTACCGTAAAATCATTATGATTGATCCCCGTTATTACTATGGAGATCTGGAACAGCTGCTTCAGGTTGAGAATGTTCAAGAAGTACTATATCTGTACAATGCCAATACATTCTTTGCAGATACCTCATTGGAGCTGGCACTGTAATTTAATCAAGCGGATATTCGCAATCCGCTTCGCTACTTGCTCATAACCGAATAACTGCTCCGCAGTTTATCAGAAGGAGTTTGCACTCCTCCTGATACAAGCAAGTCCCCACCCACTGCTTATTGCTTTTCGCAATTGAAGCAGGGGACTTACTTGATTCGGTTAAAAAAATCCCCTCAGGTTCAGATGACGCGGACACATCCTGCACTGAGGGGATTTTACATACACACTTTTCCAATTTTCGTTTTTTGTCTGCTTCACAGCATCGCAAAAAGATCATTCATTTTCCGCGTTTTGAATCAGGTTTTTCTTCCTTCATGATGTATTATATCAGACTTTTTTATAAATTTCCCATTTATGCATTTTCCTCATTTTTTCAGGCATATTCCTCAATAATACTAAATACCTTATTCAAAATGGCTGGCAAAATACTCATTATACTTATCCAGCACTTCCTTTCTTCCTCGAACACGAATAGGAATTATTGTCCCATCCTGTAATTCAAAATCCTCTTTCACATCCTTTATATAATCCATATTAACCAGATAACTCTGGTGACAATGCAGAAATCTCTTCTCATCTATTCTCTTTTCAATCTCTATAAGCTTATCCTGTGCTACAATTTCTGATTGATCGGACAGATGAAGTGTAATGGTATGCTTATCACTTTCAACATATACAATATCATCTGTATATGGATATCGATACTGACGTTTACTTTTAATTGCAACCCTGCGCTGCATATCTGTCTTCAGAATACGATTCAAAAGCTTCTTTATTTTCTCCTCGGAAAAGGATTTCAACAAATATCCAGATGCCTGTACCTCATAGCTCTCAACAGCAAAATCCGGAGATGCTGTCAGAAATATAATCGGTATCTTGCAGGAAAGCGCACGAAGTTTTCTGGCTGTTTCCATACCATTCAACTGGTCCATATAGATATCCAGAAAAAGCAATTCTCCCTCCAGGTATCCCTCCTCAGCATCAGCTACAAGTACCTCACCGGAAGAATATTCCTCAACGCAAATCTCCTCATGGATTTCTTCAAAATATTCATGTAATATGTCTTTTAAAAGCTGTCTTTCCAGTTTCACATCATCACAGACTATAATCTTACGCATTACTCATTACCCTTTCAGCCGATAATTTCTATTCATAATTTCAAGCCTGTTTTCTTATCGTTTTGATAGAAAACTTCTACAATATTATATATAATTCATTCTACAAAAGCAAGTACCCTTTTTACAGGACTTTCTTCATTTACTCATATGTGTTAATATAGAAGTATGATTCACAACTATCAGATATTCTAATACTATCAATCAGGAGGAAAAACATGAGTACAAAAACTAATTATGCCTCAGAACTACATAACAGAGGATGTAACTGTGCACAAGCTGTTGCCTGTTCTTTCTGTCAGGAATTTGGTATTTCTGAAGATGAAATGTTCCGCATCGCAGAAGGATTCGGATTAGGTATGGGGGTTATGGAAATGTGTGGTGCCCTTTCCGGAATGGCTATGATCATCGGTCTTTCCAACAGCAGCGGAAACACAGCTGAAGGTTCCAGAACCAAGGGGGACACCTACAAAAAGATTAAACTTTATACACAGAAATTCAAAGAAAAAAATGGTTCCTGCATCTGTCGTGAATTAAAAGGCATTGATACAGGTAAAGTTCTCTGCAGCTGTCCTCAGTGTATTCACGACGCAGTAGCACTCACAGAAGAATATCTTTCTTCAATAAAATAACATTAAAGAAAGAAGGGGTCTTCCATGCGTCAGGAAAAATTTAAAATGGAGCGTCAGGGACTGATTGAAATCGGTGATGAAGTAGAAATCACTGAATACCAATCCTTCATGAATTACAGTTATATTATTGAGCCAGCCGTAGCCATGTCAGGATGCTATCCTAATGCCAGACGGATCAAATCCCGAAAAGGTATCATCAAGAATATCGAGCATACTCCCCGAGGATTTATCGTCACTGCAGAATTTGATGAATAATATATGTCAAAACCGTAGCTGTGTAACTTTTACAGCTACGGTTTTTATCATATTTCCCGCTAATCCCACATATCTTGTTGCAATAGTATCCTGGAGTATTATCTATAGTATGATTTCTCTCAGTTTATGCATGATCGTCAAAAATGAAGCAGATGTTCTTCCCCGAATTCTTTCACCAATGACTGATATTGCAGATCAGATTCTCATTGCAGATACCGGTTCCGTCGACCAGACGAAAGAAATTGCCTGTAAATATGGAGCTCAGGTGTTTGACTTTCCCTGGTGTGAAGATTTTTCTGCTGCCAGAAATTTTCTTTTAGAGAAAGTCCGCACAGACTACTGGATGTGGCTGGATGCTGATGATCTGATCACTCCTCCTAATCTGACTCTCCTTTCTTCCCTGAAAAGTTCTTTTCCTTCTGACACTGATATCGTAATGATGAAATATATTACAGCTTTCCACACAGATCAGTCTCCTGCATTTTCTTATTACCGGGAGCGTATTTTAAAAACCTCCTGTAATTTCAGATGGTGCGGAAAGGTACATGAAGCAATCATACTTTCCGGTAAGCTTCTTTACTCTCCTATTCAAATTGAGCACCGCAAAATTAAGATTTCTGATCCAGACCGCAATCTTCGGATTTATCAGCATATGCTCGCAAATGCCGAAGTTTTAGACTCCCGTCAGGAATTTTATTATGGAAAAGAACTTTTTTATCATAAGCTTTATCGAGAAGCTGCCGCTGTATTTCTTCACTTTCTGGAAACTCCCGAAGCATGGCTGGAAAACCAGCTGGATGCCTGTCTGCAGCTCTGTCACTGCTACCGTGCTCTTGGTGAAAATGATAAAGCAATGAATATTCTTTTTAAAAGCTTTCAGTTTGATGTTCCCCGTGCTGAAATATGCTATGAACTTGGAAATCTTTTTCTGGAAAAATCAGCTTTTATCTCTGCTGTTTATTGGTACCAGCAAGCATTAAATGCACCTTACTGTGAACAAGATGGGGGATTTTTTATCCCTGACTGCCATGATTTTCTTCCTTTGGTACAGCTCTGCGTCTGTTATGACAAACTTGGACAATACAAAACCTCCTTTGACTGCCTCCAAACGGCTGCTAAAATTCATCCTGATGAGCCCTGTATTATCCAAAATCAACAGTATTTTTTACATAAGCATGGTTTTTCCTGATAAACTGTGAAACAATTATTGACTGCAGACAAGTAACAAAGAATTTGTAATCTGTGAACAGTATCTGGCATTCTCCATATAATAATAGTGAAACTTCCTAATATCAGAGGTAAAATACATGTTGTTTCATCGTCATCCTCTCAAAGAGCAGTCACTTGAATCACGGACCAGCGATGTTTCCGGCACTTCCTGCTGTAATAATAGCAATCGCTGCGGCTGTGACTGTCAGGGGCCTCCCGGACCACGTGGCTGTACCGGACCTACTGGACCCAGGGGTTGTCCTGGACCGGCTGGTCCTATAGGGCCGCAGGGACCTCAGGGAGAACCTGGTATACAGGGATATCCAGGGCCAACCGGAGCTACCGGTGCTACTGGTGCAAATGGTGCAATAGGACCTCAGGGGCCTGCCGGAGTCACAGGCGCTACCGGAGTCGCTGGCGCTAACGGAGCTACTGGACCTATCGGACCTACCGGTGCTGTCGGACCTACTGGTGCTGCCGGTGCCACTGGACCTATTGGAGCTACTGGACCTATCGGACCTACCGGACCTATTGGACCTACCGGACCTATTGGAGCCACCGGTGCCACAGGTGCCACTGGACCAGCAGGTTCTGTAACACCTGCCGCAGCAGTAGCTGATGCTACCGGTCAGACAGATATAGTAACCCAGTTTAATCAGCTTCTCTCTAGTCTCAGAGCTGCGGGAATTCTGAACAGCTGATCTTACTTTCTAAGCATAAAACGCCGACATATTGTGCAAAAAACACAGTATATCGGCGTTTTTATTCTATCTCAAATTCAAATCAAAAAAAACTCCAGATAAATTATATCTGAAGTTCCAGAGGTGCCACCCGGATTTGAACCGGGGATAGAGGTGTTGCAGACCTTTGCCTTACCACTTGGCTATGGCACCATATTTACTTTTATTATATGTAAGATTTCTTACATAATGACTCCAAGGGGATTTGAACCCCTGTTACCGCCGTGAAAGGGCGGTGTCTTAACCGCTTGACCATGGAGCCTGGTAGAAAATTTAATTTAGTATCGGACTTCATGTTTCCGAAAGCTCCCCCTGTTGGACTCGAACCAACGACACTGCGGTTAACAGCCGCATGCTCTACCGACTGAGCTAAGGAGGAATAA
>CAKRYE010000003.1 GCA_934426285.1 uncultured Blautia sp. | reverse complement strand
GCGAAGGAGAGAGCAGAAGAGCAGATGAGACAGAAGCAGAGTATTCAGGAGTATCATATGAATCAGCTGGCTCTGTCAAGAGCTATGGCACGACTTAGGGTTACGAGTCATAAAGAGATATGAGTACATTTGGATAAATGTAGGAAAATCCCAAAGGGGACGCTTGAGCAGCGTCCCCTCTGGACACCCCTTGCGCTTTTTTTGGAGCGCAAGTTTTTTTTATGGGGGAAGTTGTTAACTTGGCTGATTTGCCGGGGTGGGTCAAAAAAGTCACCGCGTGTTCGCGGTGGCTTTTTTTCGGTAGTGGGGAGTTGGGGGATGGGGTTACGTTTTGAAATACAGATAGATTAGATTTCGATATTTGTCTATCTACATGGATTTTTTTAGGGTGTGGAAATCTTTGATTGCTTGGTAGCCGATTTTGGTGATTTTTTTTAGGTTGAGGGAGTTGGTTCCGGCTTGGCGGGGTTTGAAGGTGATGGGGAGGAAGGTTATTTTTTCTTTGTAGTATACGAAGTAGGTGGTGAGCATGATGTTGGGGAGGTTGTAGTTTTTGGGGAGGCGGTGGATGTATTTGTTTACAAGGTCTGTGTGCATCAGGCGGAAGGGGGCGTTGGCATCCGGGATTTTTACTCCGAAGATCAGGCGGAGGAGGAGGCAGACTGTGTTTTCTACGAATTTTCTGGATTTTCCGTCGCCTCGGACTTTGCGGTTCCCGATGATGGCATCGTAGGTGTTTCTTTTTTCCCAGAAGGCTTCAAATTCGTCGGGGTTGGTCTGGCCGTCGGAGTCGGTCTGGAAGATATAGTCAGCCTTGTGTTCAATGGCGTAGCGGTAACCGTAGAGAACAGTGGAACCGTGGCCGCCGTTTGGTTTGGTCAGAGGGATCAGGAGCGGGCGGGTTTGTGCCAGTTTGCAGATCAGATCATATGTATGATCTTTGCTTCCATCGTTAATGATAACCAGACGGGATTGTCCCTCTTTGTTGTGAGACTCTACGATGGGATACCATTCACTGACTGTGCGTTCTATGTTTTCTGCCTCGTTGTATGCGGGAATTACGATAAATAATGAAGACATGTATGATTTCTCCTTGTTTCTGTTTCCATGTATCTGAGTGATTGTTGCATTTGTTTTATTATACCTTGATAGTTCTTTGATGGCAACCGGTATATAAATTTACTCTAGCTATTCTATGGCACAGTGTATTATACTTAACCCAAAGGATGGGAGGTTTTTTATGGTTACGATAAAAGAGATTGCCAGACAGGCAGGGGTAAGTACGACTACAGTTTCCAATGTTCTGCACAAGAAAAATGCCAGGGTTTCGGCTGAAACCATAGAGAAGGTGGAAAAGCTGCTGGCAGAAAATAATTATATCCCAAGGCTGGGGCTGAATGCATTGACCAACCGGAGGTCCAGGATCATCTGTATTCTTATTACAACGCCGAAGTTTGCCAGAGGCTCTGCTTATGAGACCCCGTTTTATGGGAATATGCTGGGACATCTGGAGAGGCTTCTGAGGGAAAAGGGATATTATATTATGATTTTCTCGGATAAAAATGTAGAGGAAATTGAGAAGATGACAGTTGGCTGGAATGTGGATGGGATCATTACAATTTCTATGCCCTACAGGCATTTGAAAAAAATAGCCGGGTTATCTGAAATACCAATAGTTTCTATTGATATGGATGAAATGCCGGAAGGGAATGAAGAGTATTATCAGGTTACATCTGAAGATAAAAAGGGTGGCAGAGAGATGGCAGGGTATCTGATCCAACAGGGAATGAAACGGATTGTGTATCTGGCAAATGCAAATCATGGTGCAGATCGTCTGCGTTTTTTGGGGGTGCTGGAAGCAGTACGTGATGCAAAGAGTGACGTTCTTCTGGAAGAGAAACGTCTGCCCGGAAATGTTACAGAACGAGAGAAATGTTATCAGGATTTTTTGAAATATGTGGGAACAGAGACTGCCCTGTTCTTTTCTGCAGATATTAATGCAGCAGAGATGATCTCTTTTCTTCACAGGAATAATGTGAAGATTCCGGAGGGAATTTCTGTGGCAGGTATGGATGATGATGTATTTGCTACCATTGTTTATCCACGCCTGACTACGATCCGTGTAGATGTAGAAGAAAAAGCAGAGATCGCAGTGGATGTGCTGATGAAGCTTATACATGGGGGAAAATGTGACAAGAATGTATATATGACAGGAGTACAGCTGATCGAAAGGGAAAGTGTAAAAACTAAGTCATAAAAAAGGCTCTGAGGTACTGGATTGGCAAAGTGACGAAAGCAAAAATTGTATAAATTTAACAAGGTAAAGCGAGGGAATACAGAGGAATTTCAAATGAAATTAGGCAAGGTTCACAAAAATAGTTTGTTTTAGCTTTGAATAGGTTATGTAGAAAACCTATAAAAATGTACGAAGTACAAGGTGGAAATATGTTGACAATTCACATAAGATGAAGTATATTAAATGCATAAGACAAACGAACGTTGCTGTTTGAGATGAGATATAAACAGTAACAAAAGTTGCAATAACTGAATAGAGGAGGACAGACAGATATGAAGAGAAAGAAAAAAGAATATCTGGAATGTGCGGCTTTTACAGTTCCGTCATTGTTTCTTGTAATGTTGGTGTTCTACATTCCCTTTGTAATGAGTCTTTACTACTCACTGACAGAGTGGAACGGAATTTCAAAATCACCGAAATTCATTGGACTGGAGAACTTTAAGAAATTGTTCAGTGGTTCTTCAGATTTCATGCAGAGCCTGATCTTTACCGGCAAGTACACGATCATCTTCATGATCCTGGTAAACATCCTGGCACTGGCGATCGCAGTAGCTCTTGTACAGAAGATCCCGGCTGCGAACGTAATGAGGAGTATGTTCTTCATTCCGTATATCATGAGTATGACTATCGTAGGTTTCATCTGGAAATTCATTTTTTCACAGGGATTTGCAGCACTCTTTGAAAAAACTCATCTGGGATTCTTAAATCTCAGCTGGCTGGGTGACAGTCATCTCGCATTCTATGCGGTGGCCTTTGTAGGTATCTGGCAGGCACTTGGCTTCTATATCGTTCTGTATATTGCAGGACTTCAGGCAGTTCCTACAGATGTACTTGAGGCAGCAGAGGTAGACGGTGCTACTTCCTGGAAGAAATTTTTCAAAGTTACACTTCCTCTTTTGGGACCGTCCATTACAACCTGTGTATTCATGTCCCTGACAAATGCCGTTAAGGTATTTGATATCATCCTGGCACTTACCAAAGGTGGTCCGGGAGGATCTACATACAGTGTAACACTTGATATTTACAGAGAAGCTTTCCAGAATAACAATTATGGTCTTGGATCTGCCAAGGCGCTGGTATTCTTTGTGATCATCCTGGTTATCACACAGCTGGTATTAAAAGCTATGCATAGCAGGGAGGTAGATTTATAATGACAATGGCCCAGAGAAAGAAAACGAAAAAGATAGTTCTTACAATTGTAATGCTTATCCTGGCGTTGATCTATATTTACCCTGTATTTCTGATGGTGATCAACTCCGTGAAGCCGTTCGGCGAAGTTATCATGGATGTAATCGCACTTCCAAGTAAGATCGAATGGAGCAATTACACCTATGTAATGGACAAAATGCAGTATGGCAAGCTGTTCCTTAACAACGTGATCATTACCGTGATCGGTATTGTGGGAATCATCGTATTCTCTTCTATGTCTGCTTATATCATCAGCAGAAAGAAAAACAAATATACCAAATTCGCTCAGTTCGTGATCACAACACCTATGCTGATCCCGTTCCAGACTATCATGATCACACTTCTGAAAGTTATGAACATAGTTAATCTTTCCGGAAGCAAGGTAGGACTTGGAATCCAGTACTGGGGCTTCGGTATTCCGATGGCAGCATTTATTTATGGAAACTTCATGTCAACAATTCCGAAGGAGCTGGATGAAAGTGCATTTATCGATGGTGCAGGAACCTTCCGTACCTATCGTTCCATCATTTTCCCGCTTCTGAAATCTGTAACATTTACAGTCATCGTAATCGATGTAATGTGGATCTGGAATGACTTCCTTCTTCCACTGCTTATGGTCAACAGTTCAAACGAGACCAAGACATTGGTACTTTCCGCTTATACATTCGTAGGCCAGTTCAATACTCAGTGGCATTACGCAATGGCAGCCATGGTGCTGGCGGTACTTCCATCCATCATTATCTTTATCTTCCTGCAGAAATACATCGTAGAAGGTGTTGTTGCAGGTGCGGTAAAAGGTTGATGATCTGAAATCTGTAATAAAATCTATAATAATGTAAATGACCGGTTGGTTTCATACCGGACAGAATAAAACCAAAATCAAAAGGAGGATTTTAAGATGAAGAAAAAACTGATCAGTGTAATGCTTTGTGCAGCAATGGCAACTACTATGTTCTCAAGCGTAGCAGTTCATGCAGAAGGTGATGACGAGGGCGAGATCTATATGTTTATCTCCCAGCCGGAGTATGCAGATGCCATCACAGCTCTTATTGATGAGTACAAAAATGTAGAGCCGGGTGTTACTATCAACTATGAGACAACACAGAACGATTATCCTACACTTTTAAAGGCAAAACTTAACTCAGGTGAGTGCCCGGATATCTTCTCCTCCACATCAGGAAAAGAAATTGAAACATATAAAGAATATTCTCTTGACCTTACAGGACAGCCATTAGTTGATGCTATGGACGACAATGTAGCAGCAGCTATGAAAGATGCCAACGGCGAAGGCTGCTATGGTATAGCGATCAAAGGAAACTATTTCGGACTGATCTATAACCAGGATCTTCTGGACAAAGCAGGTGTTGAGAAGGTTCCAGAAACTATGACAGAATTAAAAGACTGTGTAGAAAAATTAAAAGCAGCAGATATCACACCATTTACAAGCGGATATGCTGAGTGGTGGGTATTCAAACATATATTCCAGCACTTTGCAGATGCAGCATCTGATGATGTGCAGAAAATGGTAGCAGGATTTGAAGATGGATCTGATTCTCTGGAAAATTATCCGATCCTGACAGACAACTTCTTTGACTTTATTGATCTGGTAAAGGATAACGGAGATCAGAAACCTCTGGAAACAGATTTAAGTGGTGAAGAAGCAGCACTTGCAGCTGGAAAAGCAGCTATTATGATTGGACAGGGCGCATGGGTTGAAAGTGATCTGATGAAGATTAATCCAGACCTTAAGATTACATTTGCAGGATATCCGGTAGATGAAGACGCTTCTCATTGTCAGGTTATCACAGGATCTGACCAGGCACTTCGTGTAAGCAAGGATTCCGAAAATCAGGAGATCGTTCTGAACTTCCTGAACTGGTGGTATACCTCTGACTATGGTAAAGCATGGTTCACAGATGTTGCAGGTGTAGTTCCGCCAATTAAGGGTGACTTTGATACAGAATATGAAGTAATCAAACAGGGTTCTGCTTCCGTTGAAGAAAAAGGTGCGGCTCCTCTTGAAATAATTTACTCTACAGACAGCTTCCATCAGGCATTTGGTGAAGCTATGCAGGCATATGTAGAAGGCAGCGCTTCCAAAGAAGATACAATCAGCACAATTGAACAGAAATATCAGGAAATTGACGGGGCTTCAAACTAAGACTAGCAGACAAAGATGATAACTGGGGAAGAAGCTATGCTTCTTCCCCTTATTTTATACCGTGACTTGCGTAACAGAGAATAAAAAAGAATTGTTTTATAGAAAAGGAGATCAGAAATCAGATGAAATTTACAGAAGGATATTGGGAAAAAAATGAAAGAGCCAATGCATCCTATGCATCTCAGGCATTTACAGCTGAAGCAATTCCGGGAGGAATGAAAATTGTTTCTCCATTCCGGCAGATCACAGACAGAGGCGGTGCTCTGGATGTAGGAACTATCACTACAGAATTTACTTCTGCGCGTAAAGATATTATCAGTGTGAGAAGCTATCATTATGAAGGCTATGTAAAAGGTGAGCCCAGATATGAGCTGAATGAGGAGCCGCAGGAAACAGAGGTTGAGATCACAGAAGAGGAAGCTGTGATGAAAGCCGGAAGAATGACAGTAAGAGTAGACTTAAAAGACTTCAAAATCACATATGAAGCAGACGGAAAAGTTCTTACAAATATCGGATTCCGTAACCTGGGATATATGCAGTATGACAGAGCGGTACTGACCAAGTTCCCGGAACCAAACTATATGGCAGCTCAGTATCAGCCATATATGGTAACAGAGCTTTCTCTTGACCCGGGGGAATGCGTATATGGACTTGGTGAGAGATTTACAGCATTCGTAAAGAACGGACAGGTAGTGGATGTATGGAATGAGGATGGTGGTACAGCTTCCCAGATTTCCTATAAAAATATTCCCTTCTATGTAACCAGTAAACATTACGGTGTATTTGTTGACCACAGCGATAATGTATCCTTCGAAGTTGCCAGCGAGAAGGTTGAGAATGTAGGATTTTCTGTAAAAGGGGAAGAGATCCGTTATCATGTGATCTATGGTGATGACATTAAAGGTGTAATGGAGACATATACAGATCTGACAGGTAAACCTGCACTGCCGCCTTCATGGTCCTTTGGATTATGGCTGTCAACATCTTTCACAACCAACTATGATGAAGAGACAACCAACTCCTTTATCCAGGGAATGGCAGACAGAGATATTCCGTTAAGTGTATTCCATTTCGACTGCTTCTGGATGAAAGAATTCCACTGGTGCGATTTCGAGTGGGATTCCAGAATTTTCCCGGATGTACCTGCGATGCTGAAGCGTTATAAAGAAAAAGGTCTGAAGATATGTGTATGGATCAATCCATATATTGCACAGGGAACTGCATTCTTCAAAGAAGGAATGGAAAAAGGATATCTGTTACAGCGTGCAGATGGAATGGGCGTAAAACAGATCGATAACTGGCAGCCGGGAATGGGACTTGTAGATTTTACAAATCCGGGCGCAGTAAAATGGTATCAAAACAAGCTGAAAACTCTGCTTGATATGGGCGTTGACTGCTTCAAGACAGACTTTGGTGAGAGAATCCCTGTAGATGTGAAATATTACGATGGATCTGATCCTGTTTCTATGCATAACTATTATACATACCTTTATAATGAAGCTGTATTCAGTCTTCTGAAAGAAGTAAAGGGAGAAGGCGAAGCTGTTCTTTTTGCAAGAAGTGCCACAGCAGGTGGACAGCAGTTCCCGGTTCACTGGGGCGGTGACTGCTCTGCAACCTATGCTTCCATGGCTGAGAGCTTAAGAGGCGGTCTGTCCTTTACCTTATCAGGATTCTCCTTCTGGAGTCATGATATGGGTGGATTTGAACTGACAGCAGCACCGGATGTATACAAACGCTGGCTGCAGTTCGGCCTTCTTTCCACACATAGCCGTCTCCATGGATCCAAGAGCTATCGTGTACCGTGGCTGTTTGATGAGGAAGCTGTAGATGTTTGCCGTAAGTTTACCAAACTGAAATTGAGATTACTTCCATATCTGTATTCTATGGCTGTGAAATCACACAGAACCGGTATTCCATCCATGAGAGCAATGATCATGGAATTCACAGATGATCCTGCTGTGAAATATCTGGATATGCAGTATATGTTAGGTGACAGTATTCTGGTAGCTCCGATCTTTAATAAAGAAAGCCATGTAGAATATTATCTGCCTAAGGGAAAATGGACTCATCTGTTAAGCGGAGAAGTAAAAGAAGGAGGCAGATGGTATGAAGAAACTTATGATTTCTTTTCCCTGCCTGTATTCGTAAGAGAGAACACACTGCTTTCTATGGGAGCAGTAGACACTACTGTTGATTATGAACTGGAAAAAGATGTACAGATCCAGGTTTACGAACTGAACGGAACTGGTTCCTGTGAAGTAGTGACAAATAAAGGTGAGACAGCATTTGTAGTAAATGCAGCCAGAGAAGGAAACAAACTGATTCTGGAAACAACCAAAGAGAATCCGGGAATGACATATCTTCTCAGAAATATTCATGAAGCTTCCGCAGTTATAGGTGGCAGTGTAGTGAAGGATACAGAAGATGGAATGCTTCTGGCACCGGAAGGCTGCAAGATGGAGGTTACAATCTAAGCATGAATAAAAACAGATTGCTTCAGAAGGAGGAGTGCGTAATCCGCAACTCCTTCTGGAACCGTTATATTGATCTGGTAAAAAATATGGTAATTCCTTATCAGTGGGATATCTTAAATGACCGAAGAGAGGATGCTGAGCCCAGCCATGCCATTGACAATCTGAGAATTGCCGGCGAAAAAATGAAAGGACATTTTTATGGACAGGTATTTCAGGACAGTGATGTATATAAATGGTTGGAGGCAGTAGGCAATATCCTGATGCTGGAGAGAGACCCTGAACTGGAGGAAAAAGCAGATTCTGTCATTGATCTGATCGCGGAAGCCCAGGAAGAGGACGGTTATCTGGATACCTATTTTTCCATTGAGGAGCCAGATAAAAAATGGACGGATGTACTGGAATGTCATGAGCTCTACTGTGCCGGACATTTTATTGAAAGTGCAGTATCCTATTACAGGGCAACAGGAAAGGAGAAAATTCTTCAGATTGCTTATAAACTGGCGGATTATCTGGACAGGGTTTTCGGTCCTGAGGAAGGTAAGCTTCATGGCTATCCGGGACATCAGGAAATAGAGATTGCCCTGTTAAAGCTCTATGATCTGTCTGGAAATGAGAAATATTTAAATCTGGCAGGATACTTTATCAATACCAGAGGAACCAATCATTTCTTTGAAGAAGAATTTGAAAAGAGAGACCATGTCAGCTTCTGGGAGAAAGCCAGAACACCGGAACCAAACAGGTATTATAATCAGTATCCATATAATTATTACAATCAGTTCCAGAGTCCGGTACGTCTGCAGAAGAAGGCAGTGGGACATGCAGTACGCGCTGTTTATATGTATACTGCAATGGCAGATCTGGCCGGAAAGACAGGCGATAAAGAGCTGTTTGCAGCTTGCCGGACAATCTGGGATAATATTGTGAAAAAGCAGATGTATATCACTGGAGGAATTGGTGCCACCAATTCAGGAGAAGCCTTTACCAATGATTATGATCTTCCTAATGACACCAATTATTCAGAAACCTGTGCTTCTATTGGATTGATCTTTTTTGCTCAGAAAATGCTGATGTCAGAGACTGACTCTGTTTATGGAGATGTGATGGAACAGGCACTTTACAATACAGTGCTTGGGGGAATGAATTATGAGGGCAATCGTTTCTTTTATGTAAATCCACTGGAATCTGTGCCGGAGGTATGCAGAGATAATACCCAGCGCCATCATGTGAAGCCGGAACGGCAGAAATGGTTTGCATGTGCATGCTGTCCTCCTAATATTGCACGCCTTATCGGAGGATTATGGGATTATATTTATACAGCTTCAGAAGATCGGGTGAATGTACATCTTTATATAGCAGGAGATGGGAAAATCCAGGTTGGCGAAAGCATACTGAATATTACTCAGAATACTTCTTATCCGGAAAATGGAAAGATTAATTTCACAGTACAAAGTGACTCAGACCGTGAAATCGGACTGGCATTCCGTATTCCGGGATGGGCAGAACATTATACTCTGCGGCTGGATGGCAAAGAGATTACTCCGGATCAGGTGGAAAATGGGTATGCATTGATTTCACGTTGCTGGACAAAAGCTGCTCATATTGAACTGGAATTTGACATGCAGCCACGTTTCATCTGTGCAAACAGAAGAATTCATTATGATCTGGGCAGAGCTGCGATTATGCGGGGACCTTTAGTCTATTGTCTGGAAGAGGCAGACAACGGAAAATATCTGGCAGAGCTGACAGTGGATACAGACGCAGGACTTACAGAAGAGAAAAAACCTGAGTTGGGAGGCTATGTGGCATTGAAAGCCAGAGGCAGCAGAACGCAGGTACCTGATACGGATAAGCTTTACACGACCTACTGTGCTTCCAGAGAAAGTACAGAGCTTGTTGCAGTGCCTTATTATCTCTGGAATAACAGAGGAACAGGGGAGATGCAGGTCTGGATAAAAACAGGTTTATAATTTTTTAATTATTTTTATGAAAAAAGGGCTGGACAAATCAAAAGTCCGGCCCTATAATAAAACTCACCAGAGATCTTCTGGTAATCATATCCGCCGGTTCGGCGGGAAATTCCTATTTTTAATTTAAAATACAAAAGAGAAAACGGACATAGATCATCTTGTGTCTTTAAAGGGAAAATAGCGCATATTTACAGGATATGTGAAAAAGCGAGGTGATGCTGAATGATTTTATTTACCTTTTTCCCGTAGTGATTGCCGGTACCGCAATGATCATGGATTTTTGGACGGCAAAGGTTGATAATGGATGGATCCTGTTCTCTATGTTTGTGGGATTTGTTCTTTGCATCCGGGAAAGAGGAATTCCGGGAATCCGTTTTTTCCTTATGGGAAGCGGAGCTCCGTTGTTTCTGGCCTTTCTGTTTGTTTTTGGAATGCTGGGAGCTGGTGATATCAAACTTTTCTGTGCGCTGGGAAGCGTGATGGGTTTTTCTGAAATTCTGAAGTGTATCTGTATTTCTTTTATGATCGGAGCCTGCATTTCATTGGCTATTCTGATTTCTGAGCACAATTTCTGTGAAAGAATCCGATATTTTATAAGCTATCTTGAAAATACTGTAGAAAATAAGCAAATTCTTTCTTATAGAAAAAAAGATGTTTCACTTCCTGAAAATTTTCATTTTACGGTTCCCATATTTTTAAGTGTTTTGTTGTATGCAGGAGGAATCTATTGAAGAAGAATATATTTGCAGTCTGTGACCTGGAGGTGGACTATGCCCTGAATTTCATGGACTATCTGAATCAGAAGAAGAATATTCCTTTTGAGATTCAGGCTTTTACAGCAGTAGAGAACCTGATCTCCTATGGGAAAAAAACACATATAGAGTTGCTGTTGATTTCCGGACGGGCTATGTGCCGGGAGGTCCGGGAATTAGATATCGGGAAAATTATTATACTTTCGGAGGGAGTACATCCTCCGGAGCTTGATCAATATCCCAGTGTATATAAATATCAGTCTTCTTCAGATGTGATACGTGAAGTGATGGAATGCTATGGGGCAGAAAAGAAAACAACACCTCAGTATAGGGTTTTAAAAAAGACCACAGAAATACTGGGAGTGTTTTCTCCTCTGGGACGCTGCCTGAAAACCTCCTTTGCACTGACACTTGGACAGATACTGGCAAAAGATAAGGCAGTTCTATACCTGAATATGGAAGAATATTCAGGGTTTGAAGAGCTGCTGGGAAAAGGATTTGCTCATAATCTGAGCGATCTTCTTTATTATGTCAGACAGGATAATCAGAATCTGCTTCACAAGATGAACAGTATGGTACAGACCATAGGCAATCTGGATTACATTCCCCCTGTGCAGATGCCGGTAGACATCAGGGGAACAGCCTGGCAGGACTGGGAGCAGCTGATTCAGATGATCACCACAGAAAGCTCTTATGAGGTGGTCGTGCTGGATATGGGAAGTGGAATTGATGATAATTTTCAGCTTCTTGACCTGTGTAGAAGGATTTATATGCCTGTACTGTCTGATGCTGTCTCAATGTGCAAGATCGCGCAGTTTGAGAATCTGGTACGTATCTGGGATTTTCCGCAGATCCTGGAAAAGACAGTGAAAATAAAACCGCCCTTTCATATGGCTACAGCACCTTCTCCCAACTATATTGAACAGCTGATGTGGAGTGAGCTGGGAGATTATGTCAGGGAGATATTGAGAAAGGAAAGAGAATGAGCAGAGAAATATTTGGAAGGCTGCGGCAGATGCTGATGGAGCAGCTGGATCTTTCCAGAGAACTGTCAGATAAGGAAATCCTGGATGTGATCGATGAACTGATCCTGAATCAGACAGAAGGCATGAGACTTGCATTAAAGGAGAAGGTGCGGCTGCGGCAGGAGTTATTTTATTCTGTCCGCAAGCTGGATGTATTGCAGGAACTGGTGGACGATGAAACTGTGACAGAGATTATGGTAAACGGTCCGGATACGATTTTTGTGGAGCGGGCAGGAAAACTGATGAAATGGCACAAAAGTTTTACCTCCAGAGAAAAACTGGAGGATGTAATCCAGCAGATTGTTGGTAAGTGTAACAGAGTAGTAAATGAATCCATGCCTATTGTGGATGCCAGACTGGAGAATGGTTCCAGAGTTAACGCTGTCATCTATCCGGTGGCATTAAACGGACCAATTCTGACGATCCGGCGTTTTCCGGAGCATCCTATTACCATGGAGAAGCTGACCAGTCTGGGCAGTATTACTCCGGAATGTGCCGGATTTTTGCAAAAGCTGGTGCAGGCAAGATATTCCATGGTTATCGGCGGAGGAACAGGAAGCGGTAAAACTACTTTCCTGGCAGCTTTGTCGGAATATATTCCCCGGGATGAAAGAATCATTACCATAGAAGATAATGCAGAGCTTCGTATCCGGGGAATTGACAATCTGGTACGGCTGGAAGCCAAAATGGCCAATATGGCAGGGGCAGCATCTGTAACGATCCGTGATCTGATCCGGTCAGCATTGAGAATGCGACCGGACAGGATCATTGTGGGCGAGGTGAGGGGAGGAGAGGCAATGGATATGCTTCAGGCTCTGAATACAGGACACGAGGGCTCCCTTTCCACTGCCCATGCCAATAGCAGCCGCGATATGCTTTCAAGGCTGGAGACAATGGTTCTGATGGGCGTGGATCTTCCTCTGGAGGCAATCCGCAGACAGATTGCCTCAGGGGTAGATATCCTTATACACCTGGGAAGAATGCGGGACAGATCGAGAAAGCTGCTGGAAGTAACAGAGGTATGCGGCTTTGAAAAAGGAGAAATCCAGACAAGGCCGTTGTACCAGTGGCAGGAGGGAAAAGGGCTGGTAAAAACAGCAGATCTTCTGCATATGGAAAAATTGGAAAGAGCGGGGATTGAACTATGAAAGGGAAAAGAAAAGAACAAAGCTATGCAAAGAAGGATTATGATCATTATCATTTTTCATTGAAAGAGAGTGTGAAATATCTGGGACAGGCAGCTGCTTTATGTATGGCAGTAGATTATCTGTTTTACAGAAGTGTGTGGCTGCTTGTGCTTATGGTGCCAGTGAGTCTGCTTTATCTGAAATGGCAGCAGAACCGGCTGATCCGGGAGAGGCGGAAAAGGTTGAATTATCAGTTTAAAGATGCACTGACATCTTTAAGTGTGGCAGTTCATGCCGGATATTCTGTGGAAAGTGCGGTGAAAGCCTGTACCCGGGATCTGGAACGGCTTTATGGCAGGGGTGCAGATGTGGTAGAAGAGTTTCGCTATATTGAAAGCCAGCAGCATGTCAGTGTACCTCTGGAGGAGCTGTTTCTGGATTTTGGAGAGCGGAGCCAGGTAGAAGATATTGAGAATTTTGCATCTGTTTTTTACACAGCCAAGCGCACAGGCGGAGATATGAATCAGGTACTGCAAAAGGTGTCCAGGATGCTGGGAGATAAGATTGATGTAAAAAAAGAAATAGAAGCTACGCTGGCTGCAAAGAAATCGGAACAGATGATCATGAGCCTGATGCCTGCGGGAATCATTGTATATCTTCAGATGACTTCCCCTGGTTTTTTAAGTGTTCTTTATGGAAATCCCTTTGGAATTGCCGCTATGAGTATCTGCCTTGCTATTTATGCTGCTGCATATTGGATGGGCAGAAAAATCGTGGATATTGAGGTGTAATGACAGAGATGTGGGTACATATTGTTATATTTGTTATTATTCTGCTTCTGCTGCTGGGGTGGAGAATGAAGTGGATCCCTTCTTCCGGAATTGGCGGAAAAGAAGGAATCAGGCTATTCACAATGGTAGCCGTTGCAGGCAATCTTCTGGGGATGATGCTTACAGCCGGAAGCGGTGAACAGGTGTATTCACGGGGATATCGACTGGAAAAGGAGGATACGGGATCATATGAGAAGAAGTTTGTGGTATCCGTGGATGGAGAAAAGACAGGCACCCTGTATGTACAGATACCGGAGAAAGAGGTACAGGAACAGGAAGAACAGGAACAGACTCAGAAGCTGACAGCAAAGGAGCAGGAACAGAAGGATATCATGGAAGAAATTGCCCGTTATAATGAAGAAAAGAGAGATCCTGATTATTATTACCTGCCAGAGCAGTGGAACGGGAAAAAGCTTCAGTGGATAAGCCCTGCTGATACGTCCGGGAAAATGCTGACAGGAATATTTCTGATTGCTGCTATGATAGTGCTTGTAATGAAAGGCAGAGAAGAACAGGTTCAGCTCCAGAAAAGACAGGAGGAGCTTTTGATGGATTATCCGGGGCTGATCATGAAATTTACATTGCTGGTACAGGCGGGAATGACAGTCAGAAAAGCATTCCAGAAAATCGCCCTGGATTACGGAAGAAAGAAAAAATCTATAAAAAGGGCAGCTTATGAGGAAATCCGTGTAGTCTGTTATGAGATGGAAAGCGGTGTCTCCGAGGGAGAAGCTTATCGAAGATTTGGAGAAAGATGTGGACAGGTAAAATATAAAACTCTGGCTACGCTGCTGATCCAAAATCTGCAGAAAGGAAGCCGTCAGATGGCAGATATGCTGGAACGGGAGTCTGTGGAAGCCTGGGAGGAACGTAAACGAAAGG
This sequence comes from uncultured Blautia sp., assembly GCA_934426285.1. Taxonomy (GTDB): domain Bacteria; phylum Bacillota; class Clostridia; order Lachnospirales; family Lachnospiraceae; genus Blautia_A. The sequence goes on along the minus strand of CAKRYE010000003.1, from coordinate 50,107 downwards.
CCAGAGTGCTGGGAGAGGCGGCTGCAACTAAGCTGTTGTTTCCTATGATGCTGATGTTGATTGTAGTAATGGCGATCGTGATGATTCCGGCATTTCTTTCTTTTTATGGAGGTGCGTAGGAAGCAGAGGGCGATGCCCGCAGAAAGACGGAGGAAGAGTAGAGAAATGAAGAAACTGAATGAAAGGGTATGGGATTTTATTAAGGAAGAGGATGCAGTGGGTGTAGTAGAAATTATACTCATACTGGTGGTGCTGATCGGCCTTGTAATTATATTTAAAGAGCAGATCACAAATCTGGTAAACAGCCTTCTTTCAAAGATAGCGAAACAAAGTAATTCAATCTGATGTACAGCAAGGAGGAGGTGTATTTTCTGTGATGAGAAAAAAAGGAAGCGTTACCGTTTTTCTGACATTGATCCTCAGTCTGTTGTTGTCACTGATATGTGCAAGTATTGAGTCAGTACGTATGGCATCAGCCAGAACACAGATCCTTAATGGTATGGATATTGGATTATATTCATTATTTGGACAATATGATAAAGAGCTGCTGACAGATTATGATCTGTTTGCCCTGGATGGTTCCAGAGGAGGTGGGCAACTGAATCTGGCTGCTGTCTGCGATGAACTGGAAGCTTATATGAATCCTGTATTGAAGCAGAACAGTCAGAAGCTTACACTATGTCAAAGCGGATTGACAGGATATCGGCTGCTGACAGATCAGAACGGAGAAGCATTTTATCAGCAGATTGTAGGGTATATGCAGGAAACACTGGGAAGTCAGGGGATACAGCTCCTCCTTGGCAGAATGTCAGAAAGACAGGAAAAAACAGCTCAGGCAGATCAGTCTGCAAATCAGGCACAATCAAAAGGGTCCATTGATCGATATGATTCAGAGATGAATCAGGCGTCTGAAAAAAGTCAGCAGGCGGCTGAAGAAGCGCAGGTTGTTCCACAGGCTCCACCTGCAAAAAATCCCATCACTATTATGAAAAGAATTATGAAAAGGGGAGTCCTGGAATTAGTACTGCCAGGTGGAAATGGGCTGTCAACAAAGGAGATTGAGAAAGGAACTCTTGTTTCCGGGCGAGGTCTGCAGCAGGGGCTGGAGATGCCAGATGGAATGACAACTGAAAACGGTTATACTTCAGAAGTCCTTTTTCAGCAGTATCTTATGGAGCATCTGGGAAGCTATGCAGAGCCTTCTTCGGCCGGACTGGCATATCAGATGGAATATATTTTCGGAGGAAAAGACAGTGACGAGGACAATCTGAAAGCAGTAGCATCTAAATTATTATTTATCCGGGAAGGAGTGAATTTTGCATGTTTAATGGCGGATAATGTGAAAAGATCAGAGGCTCAGGCGCTGGCAACAGCCATTGCGTCAGGATTTCTGGTTCCGCCGGCAGCTGTAATTATTGAGGCAGCCCTGATTTTGTGCTGGGCTTTTGCGGAAAGCGTACTGGATGTCAGGGAATTGTTTGCAGGGGGAAGGATCCCGCTGGTAAAATCCTCTGGGGACTGGCAGATTTCATTGGAAAACCTTCCTGATCTTATGGAAGGACTGGATTCTATGCGGAGAAATGACGAGAAGGGAATGTCTTATAAAGATTATCTGCAGGTGTTGGTTTTGACAGTATCCAAAGAAAAAAAGGTAATGCGTGCTATGGATATGATCGAGAATACGATCCGGGAGAAAGGAAGAAGGAATTTCTGTATGGATTCCTGCATTGTGGCACTGGAAGCGTTTGCTGATGTGAAAGCAAATAAAAAGAAAGATTTTCAGGTGATACGTCAATATTGCTATGAATAGTGAAAAGAGGTGCAAAAAGGTGCTTTTACAGAAAGAAAAGAAGAAAAAAAGAAATAAACTAAGTATAAGAAATGTTCTGAAAAAAGAAATAATCTATGAAAGGAGAAACCGCTCTCTAAGTTTTCGTACAAATCTGTTCTTTTTCCCCCCGAAAAAAAGATGTGAGCTTTCTGTAAAGGCATCTTTTTGCATCTCTGGCTGGCGCAGGGCCAGTCTGGCAGTTGAGACTGCATTTGTATTACCACTGTTTTTTATGGGAATATTGACCATGATCTGCTTTATGGATATCTATAAGGTGCAGACGGAGCATCTTAGTCAGTTATGTACAAAGGCGAAACAGGCCGGAATGTATGCGTACCTTACAGGAGAAAGCAGTGCAGAGGATATCACTCTGCCGGATATTTACAGCTATGAGCCCTTTGGCGGTCTGGTTCCCCTGCCCAAAGTTGTGATTTACAATCATGTAAAAGTGCATGCCTGGACAGGGAGAACTTTTGAAGGGGACAGTGGAAATGAAAGTATCCCGGAAAAGATGGTTTATATTACAGAATCCGGAAGTGTATATCATAAGGATCCCGGTTGCAGTTATCTGAATGTTTCGTTAAAACAGATTCCCGGTACTTCTGTTTTGGCTGCAAATAATCAATATGGAGAACACTATACTGCCTGTGAGACCTGCAGTAGAAATCAAAAGCCTGCAGGTGTGGTTTTTGTTACAGAGCAGGGAAATCATTATCATAACCTGGAGACATGTAGTGGCTTAAAGCGTACAGTCCGGATGGTGAAGGAAACGGAAACTTCAGGGATGAAATGCTGCAGCAGGTGCGGCTGAAACTGACAGACTGCAGAGACAGATCTGAGGGAGACATAAGTCATATCTGAGAGAATAGTTATAAATGATGGGAGATGAGACGGAATTGTGAGAGAGTTTTGCGTGCTGGTCTTTTTGGGCCTGAATTCCTGGATGGATATTAAAAAAAGAGAAATATCACTGGTACTGGCTGCCATGCTGGCGGCAGCGGGAATGATCTGGACTGTGTACAGGGGAACCGTTTCTATAGAACGGCTTCTGCCCATAATGACAGGTGTTTGTTTTCTTGGAATAAGTGTCATTACCGGAGGATCTATGGGAATGGGGGACGGATGGATTCTGCTTGCTCTGGGCACAGTCCTGATGCCTGAAGAATTTTTTTCCATGCTGTTTGCAGCTATGTTGATCAGCGCGGCATGGGCAGGCATTCTGCTGTGGTTATTTCGTAAAAAAGGAAATACAGAAATTCCATTTGTACCTTTTCTGATGCTGGGATATCTGGGAAAATTGTTTTTGTGGAGGTAGGAATATGGTGGAAAAGATAAAAAAGATAAAAAAGGGAAGCTTTACAGTGGAAGCTGCATGCATTATGCCTTTAATTCTGCTGGTACTTTTTGACACGATTTATCTGAGCTTTTTTGTCCATAACAGAGCATGGCTCACAGCGGCTGCCTATGAATCTGCGTTGAGCGGGAGCATGGAAGGAAATAAGAAAAACGGACAGGTATATGAGACTGCCAGGATGTGCAGTGAGAAATTGGGAAGTACTGGATTTTTCGGAGCGGAAAACCTGACAACTCAGACCAATGTGGGAAAGGAAGTACAGGTTACCTATGATCTGGATACAATATCTGTTTATGGAGGGCTGAACTGGCATATGAGAACAGAGGGCAAAGCCGAAATCATAGATCCTGTAAGTCATATCCGTAAGATCAGAGCTGCAAAAGCGGTACTTGAAGGAACGGGGGAGTAAGGTGAAAGCAGAATATAAAAGAGATATGAATCATAACTATCTGATTCTATATGGTGAGAAAGATATTAATACAGATTCTTATCAGGTTCGTATGCTGGTGGGGAATATTATACCTTCTCTTCTGAAATGCAGGATTCAGGGTGTGGATGGGAAATTTATGATGTATTTTGATATCACCTCAAAACAGGCGGTCAGCACCTTATATGAAGAGAAAAAACTGGGAATTGAAGATCTTCAGCTGATTTTTGGAGGATTTGTCAGAGTTATGGAGGAAGCTGCAGAATACCTTATCAACCCTGCACAGCTGGTTCTGAAGCCGCAGTATATTTTTGCAGACTGTGAGAAAAAAGAGCTTTTTTTCTGCCTGATGCCGGGATACGACAAAGATATTAAGGAACAGTTTCAGCTGTTGACGGAGTATATACTGCCGAAGATTGACCATGAAGATGGTGAGGCTGTGATCCTTGGGTATGGTGTTTACAGAAGAACTATGGAAAACAGCTTTCATTTGGAACACATTAAAGAAGAGTTATATCGTAAACAGGATAATAAAGAGGAAATAAAGACAGAAACAAAAAAAGATTCCCGGGAAATATCTGTACAGGAAACCGGGGAAGAAAACCTTATGCAGTCATCTGAAATGTCGGAAAATTTCTGGCGGGAAGACAAGGCAGAAAAAACAGACAGCCATAAATTATTTGGAAAAAAAGTGACTGTATTTGCTTTGATATTGCTGGCTCTGGCAGGTGTTACCATAGCGATTTCCGGAGGATATCTTCCTCATCAGGATATAAGTGTTCTTTTGGGTATTGTACTGGCAGGAATGGGTGGGATTATGCTGGCTGTAGTGATCATCCGAAAGGCAAAAGCTGTTTATAAACAACCACAGAGGGAGAGCAGGGAAAAGCCGCAGTTATCGGAAACGTTTGTCCGGCCGCCGGTAAACGAGATACTGCAGGAGGGCTCGGAGGATTCTATAAAAACCATGATGGAGAAGAAAAGTCCGCACAGGGAAAGAGAAGAGGATTTTGGTGAGACGGTGGTGCTGTCCGCAGGAGTTGTTTCGGGACCGGCAAGTCTGGTGAGCAGAGAACCCGGGGAACTGGCTCCTATCTATCTGCAGGAGGAACTGACAGTGATAGGAAAACTGGAAAACGCCTGTGATGCAGTGATCGATCTGCCGACAGTAAGCCGGATTCATGCCAAAATAAGGAAAAGAGAGGAAGAATATTATTTATCTGACATGAATTCCAGAAACGGGACGATTGTGAACGGAAGACTTCTGCTCCCTGAGGAAGAATATCGGCTGCAGGAAGAGGATGAGGTAGATTTTGCCCAGGCAAGATATATATTTTTGAAATAAGATTGAAAAATCAGGATTTTTTGATACAATTTATATGATGAGGGAAGGGATGTAAGATATCTGCTCCCTGATCTGATATTTATGAATTGCTGTGACAGCAGGATAAAACAGGATGAAAAGAGGTCTGGTGTGGAAGAATTGAAAAAAGAACCGGTGACAGTATTTCTGATCCTTGTTAATGTACTGGTTTTTCTGGTTGTAGAATTTACCGGAGGAACAGAAAACACCGGACATATGCTTCAGTGTGGGGCTGCGTATACGCCTGCAGTGATCAATGGAGAGTTCTACAGATTGTTTACCAGTATGTTTCTTCATTTTGGACCGAGACATCTGGGGAATAATATGCTGGTATTATTTGTACTGGGTGGGCGCATGGAGCGTACGGCCGGCCGGATTAAATATCTGTTGATCTATCTTCTGGGTGGAATCGGAGGGAATATCCTTAGTATGTTCCTGGAAATGCGTACCGGAGAGTTCAGCATTTCAGCAGGAGCTTCCGGCGCTGTTTTTGCAGTGATGGGAGCCATGGTTTATGCAGTGATCCGGGGCAGAGGAAGGCTGGAGGATCTTTCCCTCAGGCAGATCCTTATTATGACTGTATTCTCTCTTTACTTTGGATTTGCCAGTGAGGGAGTGGATAATGCGGCTCATGTGGGTGGTATGATCTGTGGCTTTCTCTTATGCATGCTTTTGTATCATCCGGGAAAAAAACTTCGGAATAATGAGGATTTATTTTAGGAAAATGCTAAAGACAGAGCCCTGTCCTGGGGCGCTGTCTACGGTCAGATTTCCGTGATGTGCAGTGATGATTTCCTTTGTCACTGCCAGGCCGAGACCAGTGCCGGATGGCTTGTAGGTGACAAAGGGTGTAAAAATTTTCTGCATTTGTTCTCTGGTCATTCCGCATCCGTTATCTGCCACAGAGATACAGATACAATCATCAGCTCTTGTCAGGCGGACAATAATTTTGCCTCTTGGTACTGCTATAGCTTCGCAGGCATTCCGAAAGAGATTCAGCAGAGCCTGACGCATTTTTATACGATCAATCAGTACAGGAGAGGAGATGGGCTCCAGATGAGTTTCCAGAGTGATGCCCAGATAATCCAGTGTATGTTTTTCACAGGCGATGATTGTACTGAGAAATTCTGTGATATTTACCGGGGTAAGGGAGACCGTTCCTGAATGACTGAAATCTGACAGCTCATTTAACAGCTCTTTTATGTAATCCAGATTGTCCATGAGATCATCCCATTGTTCAAACCGGCATACTTCCGGATGGGAAGAGGCCATGAGCTGAAGTTCGCTGCTTATGAGGGCTATGGGATTACGGATTTCATGTCCGAGCCTGGAAAGTGTGAACTGAAAATTCTGTTTTAATTTTGCTGACTCTTGTATAGTTTCTGTCTGCATATATGATCACCTCAGAAAAAAGTGTATCATTGCAGACCTAAGCTTCGCAATCTGTTTCGCAGTGGAAAATTCGTACAAAATCGACACAGAAAAATAGAAAGAAGGAATTAAAAATGGATAATTGTATTTTCTGTAAAATCGCCGGTGGAGAAATTCCGGCAGCAACTCTTTATGAGGATGAGAATTTCAGAGTGATTCTGGATCTGGGCCCTGCAAGTAAGGGACATGCACTGATCCTGCCAAAGGCTCATGCCGCAAATATTTATGAGATTTCAGACGAACTGGCAGCAAAAGCAATGATCCTGGCAAAAAAAATGGCACGTGTCATGACTGATGCATTACATTGTGACGGCTTTAATATTGTGCAGAATAATGGAGAATGTGCAGGACAGACAGTGTTCCATTTTCATATGCATCTGATTCCGAGATATAATGGAGATTCTGTAGGAATTACATGGACACCGGGAACTCTTACTGATGAGGCAAAAGAGGAAATTCTGGAGAAGGTAAAGGCACAGCTCAGCTGATATGGATGACGCGGAATTTTGGGAATTTTATGCCAGATACCGTGGTACTGCATTGCGTGCGGCGAAGATGATCTTGAAAAATGAAGCTGAGGCAGAGGATGTCTGTCAGGATATATTTGAAACCTTATACCACATGGAGCAAGATAAAGTGAACAGGCAAACCATAGGTGCGATGATCAGGGAAATGTCTGTAAACAGAGCTAAGGATTATTGTAAAAAAGGATACAAACAGCATGAGTATGCCAGTTCTGAGCTGCTGGAAAATAACGAAGAGATATCAGGCTGTGACAATGTGGAAGAGAGCATAGAGGCTTTAAGTACAAAAGACGGTTTACATTTTATTTTCCAGAAGCTTCGAAAGAAAAATAAACGAAATTATGAAATATATGTAAGGGTGAAAATCTATCATATTCCATCACGCATCGTCGCAGAGCAGTTTCACACTACTGAAAATAATGTGAATAATATTGTTCTGCGAACGAAGCGATGGCTGTTAAAAGAATATCAGAAGCTATAGTATTGCTGTGAACTGCAGCACTATGATAATTCCTGGATCAGATCAGTGATTTTTTCAATAGAATCAATGGTGTTGCTGCCGGACATTGCATCAATATAAGACTGGCGGTTATGGTAAAGTTCTCTGATTGCGTTGAGAAGAGATTTTTCTGTAATTTCTTCTTCTTCCAGAACCATGCTAAAGCCCTGACGCTGGAAGGAACGGGCATTGAGGATCTGGTCTCCGCGGCTTGCTTTTGCAGAGAGCGGGATCAGAAGGTTTGGTTTGTTCAGGGCTTTGATCTCACAGATGGCATTGGCACCGGCACGGGAGATGACAACATCGGCCAGAGCAAACAGATCAGCCAATTCCTGCCTGATATATTCATATTGTACATAACCTTCTGTATTGACAAGACTTTCATCCAGTTTGCCCTTGCCGCACAAATGGATTACCTGAAAATCCTTCAAAAGTTCAGGAAGGATCAGACGGATATTCTGGTTAACGGATGCTGCACCCAGACTGCCGCCGATAACCATCAGAACTGGTTTATCGGAACTGAAACCGCAGAATTTCCGTCCGGCCTCTTTGTCACCGTTTAACAGTTCTGCGCGGATAGGAGTGCCTGTGAGGACTGCCTTGTCAGCAGGGAGGCTTTGCACGGTTTCGGGGAAGTTACAGCATACTTTTGCGGCGGAAGGAATGCATATTTTATTTGCCAGTCCGGGTGTCATGTCTGATTCGTGGATAATGGCCGGAATATGGCATTTGCGGGCTGCAATTACAACCGGTACAGTTACGAATCCTCCCTTGGAAAAAACCACATCCGGTTTTAACTGTTTTAATAATTTTTTTGCCTCACCAAATCCTTTTATAACGCGGAAAGGATCAGTAAAATTTTTAACATCAAAGTAACGCCTTAATTTGCCGGAAGAAATTCCGTAATAGGGAATGTGCATGTCTTCAATCAGCTTTTTCTCGATACCTTCATAGGAACCGATATAGGAAATTTCATATCCCAGTTCTTTCAGTCGTGGAATGAGTGCAATATTTGGAGTAACATGTCCGGCAGTGCCACCGCCGGTGAGTACGATATGTTTCATAAAAAGCCTCCTGATAATTTCTGAATACAATAGTCAGCCTGAAGGCAGGCTGTATCTCTCTTACTAATATGAACCTATGGGGAGAAAATGTCAAGAAAAAGCACAGAAGGGATAAGGGAGTATAAAATGAGAAAAAAAATAAGTGATGAAGAAGCAGATAAACTGCTAGAAGAGCAATATATCCGGGAAGCGGAAGCAATGGAAGCAGGATTATTACGGTCTGCTGGTATAGACCCTGAGGAGAGTCCGGAACCGGAAGCTGAGGAGAAAATCAAGGCTGGATATGATCGCCTGATGGCAAGCCTGAAGAGAAAAAGTCAGTACAGAGAAAGACATTCTGAAGATGCGATCATAAATTTTGAAGATTGGAACAGGAAAAGGGAAGCCCTGCGTTTGGAGACAGAAAAACGAAAAAGAACTCATTTGCTGGTAAAAAGAGGTGGGGTTCTGGCAGCAGGGTTTATGATGGCTTTTCTTACAGGAATGACTTTCCTGGCAAATATAAAAAATTTTTTTACGATTGTGTGATATTTAGGTGGTTTGATTCGTATAATATATGTAGTGGCATTTTACAGTGGTAAAGTTCCGGCTTGCTTTTATGAAAAACTTTGTTTTATGCGGAAACGTCACTTAGAGAAAACGTTGGCAGGCAGAATGAAATCAATGGCCGGAGATCTGCAAAAATCTATTACCGTTCTGTCCGAAAGTGTCTGCTGCGTGAGATTTATTAAAATACCAGCAATGTTTTATAAAAATCCGCGGCAGACATAGAAAATCGGGAACTGATATTTTCAGTTCCCATTTTTTATGTTAGAAATATTCAGAAAAAAACTGTTAATCATTTTTGTTGTAGTGTATAATATATACAATAAGGGAGAAAAGTCCGAAAGGAGGGTTTTTATGAAGATTACTTTTATTGGTGCGACCCATGAAGTAACAGGCTCCTGCTATTATCTGGAGGCTGCAGGGCGGAAATTTCTGGTAGACTATGGAATGGAGCAAGGACCGGATTATTATGAAAATGTTCCTGTTCCTGTAGCACCTGGAGAACTGGATTTTGTTCTTCTGACTCATGCGCATATGGATCATTCGGGAAATTTGCCGGCGCTTTATGCAAAAGGTTTTCAGGGACCTGTTTATGCTACGGAAGCTACCAGCCATCTATGTGATATTATGCTTCGTGACAGCGCCCATATTCAGATGTTTGAGGCAGAATGGAGAAACCGAAAGGGAAAAAGACAGGGCAAACCGGAATATATACCTGCGTATACCATGGAAGATGCAATGGGGGTGCTCCGGAATTTTGTAGGACGTCCGTACAACAGGGCTTTCAGTCCAGCAGAGGGAATTTCTGTACGCTTTATTGATGCAGGGCATTTACTGGGTTCTGCCAGCATTGAACTGACAGTGACAGAGAATGGAAAGGAAGAAAAAATAGTTTTTTCCGGAGATATCGGAAATCTAAACCAGCCGTTGATTAAGGATCCGGAGTATCTGGATATGGCAGATTACGTGGTTATGGAGTCTACCTATGGAGACAGAAGCCACGGAGAGAAGCCGGACTATGTAGGGCTTCTTACGAAAGTGATCCAGGAAACCTTTGATAGAGGCGGAAATCTGGTGATTCCTTCTTTTGCAGTGGGGCGGACACAGGAAATGCTGTATTTTATCCGTCAGATCAAAGCGGAAGGAAGGATACATGGTCATGATGGTTTTGAGGTATATGTGGACAGTCCTCTGGCAAATGAAGCAACAACCATTTTCTCAGAGCATAAGTATGATTGTTTTGATGAAGAGGCAATGGAGCTGATTAATAAAGGAATTAATCCTATCAGTTTTCCTGGATTGAAAATTTCTGTGACAAGTGATGATTCCAGAGCGATCAATTTTGATGATAAACCTAAGGTGATCATTTCAGCCAGCGGCATGTGCGATGCCGGCCGTATCAAGCATCATTTGAAACATAATCTGTGGAATGAAAAATGTACAGTGCTGTTTGTTGGGTATCAGGCCGTAGGAACACTGGGAAGAGCCCTGCTGGAAGGCGCAAAGGATGTAAAGCTTTTTGGAGAGTCTATCCATGTGGCGGCACACATCTGTAATATGCCGGGAATCAGCGGACATGCGGATGTGAATGGCCTGATGGAATGGGCAAAGGCATTTAAGGAAAAACCAAAGAAGGTATTTGTTACTCATGGAAATGATGAAGTGACAGAAATTTTTGCAAAACGTCTGCATGAAGAACTGGGGTATGATACGATGGCACCTTTCAGCGGAACCATCTATGATCTGACAGAGAATACCTGTGTTTATGAGGCTACAGGTGTGAAGATAGAAAAGGTTTCTACTTCCCCGAAAGCATCCAAGGCAGCCCGTGCCTTTGAAAAGCTTCTTTCCCTTGGCTATCGTCTTCTGGCTGTTATTAAGAAAAATGAAGGAATTCCTAACAAAGACCTGGAACGCTTTTCCAGAGATGTCCAGTCATTATGTGATAAATGGGATAGATAAAAAGCAGGCAGGAAAGAGAAAATTCTCCGACCTGCCTGTGTTTTATTCCTTGAGTTACTGATTTAAAGCCTGTTTTAATGCCTGGGAAAGCTGATCCGGGCAGGAAGTGTTTTTAAAACCGCATTGGATCCCTTCCAGACGGCTGATTACTTCGCTGGCATCCATGCCCTCTACTAAAGCAGCGATTCCTTTGGTATTACCGTTACATCCACCTTCGAATTGAACGTTGTGAACCTTATGATCTTCATCTACATCAAAATAAATTGCCTGTGAACAGACACCCTTGGTTTTGTATGTCATGATTTTTCCTCCTGTGAAAAATAGTGCTTTCTGCTGTCCCTTATCTGTCTGGCAGAAAAAGTTATATTTATAACCTTGAATATTATAGCAGAATATAAAAAAAGTTTCCATATAAATTAAACTTTTGTTATAATAGGAAATGCAATGTGTAAACAGGTACTTTATATTTGTCTGTCCTGAACCGGACAGGCGTAAAAATAAAAAAGAAGAGGTGTTTTGATTATGAAATGTATCGGTATTATAGGCGCAATGGAGCAGGAAGTATCAAGAATCAAGGAAATGATGAAGGAGGTAAAAATTACAACAAAGGCATCCATGGATTTTTATGAGGGAATTCTGGAAGGAAAGAAAGTTGTAGTTGTACGCTCCGGAATTGGTAAAGTGAATGCAGGAATGTGTACACAGATTCTGGCAGATATTTATGGAGCAGAAGCTGTGATCAATACAGGAATTGCAGGAAGTCTGAATAATGATGTTAATATTGGAGATATTGTACTTTCCACAGATGTGCTGCATCACGATATGGATGCAGTGGGATTTGGCTATAAAAAAGGCCAGATTCCGCAGATGAAGGAATTTTCCTTCCCGGCAGATGAGAAGCTGCGCAAGCTGGCAATGAAGGTGTGCAGGGAAGTAAATCCTGAGATCAATGTATTTGAAGGAAGAATATGCTCAGGAGACCAGTTTATCTCTGATAAAGGAGTAAAGGATGCCATTGTCTCTGAATTTGGTGGATTTGCAGTGGAAATGGAAGGGGCTGCTATTGGACAGGCTGCTTATCTCAATGGAATTCCCTTCCTGGTAGTCCGCGCTATTTCAGACAAGGCAGATGGAAGCGCTCATATGGATTATGCAGAATTTGAAATGGCAGCCATTGAGCATAGCGTAAAGCTTACTGTCAGAATGATTCAGGAACTGTAACAGGCACTTTACGGTAAATATTACATATACTGAAATAGATCATCAGAAGAAATGCAGGATCTCGATATGTATTATGATGAATATTTTCCGTTTTATGCTGCATATGCCAATCCAATGCTGTATCAGGGGGAAAGGATGCAGGAAGAGGAATTTGAACTGATGAAATCCTATTATCCCCGGATCGTACAGGAAATCCAGGAGAGGGTGGAGGAAGAATGCCGTCTGTTGGATTATGAGGGAAGCAGGATATATGATGAATATCCGGATAAGTATATGTTTTATCATCTGTGCAGCAAGATTAAAGAGAGTATGAAACCGGAGATAAAAGCCCAGGCAGAACAGAGCTGTTTTCTGGATGAACTGGTACATGTGCTTTTGGGACAGGAAATCTGCAGGAGACGATGCAGGAGAAAACGCTGCAGAGGAACCTTTTATCACTGGTGAGGACATTGCATTGTCTGCATGTTCTGTCAGACAGTAACTTACAGATTTATTGATATAGATAAAGAAATGATGAAGAATTTAAGAGAATATTTAGAAGAACAAATTAATGAAGACCTGATACAGGCTGTTTTAAGCGGAAGCCGGAGTGATTCAGGTCCCTCCAAGGTGAAAATCCGACCGGTAAAGCTGAAAGATCAAATCTGTTATCAGGCTTCTGCTACTGAGGGTACAAAGATTTTTCATAAAAATTATACTCAAGGGCAGCTGATCGAATATCTGGAAAAAGAGATCGCAGATCATTTTGGACAGTTTCAGGCCAGGGGAAGACGGTTGGATGGAACGGTTCTGGTGAGTAAAAAGGGGAAAATGACTGTAAAAACAAAAAAACATCCGGTAAGTGAGCCTGTGCAGATTCAGGCACATAACCGGGTGAAGCAGTACATCCTGAAGGAAGGGGTTCCGGTGCCCTTTCTGGAAGATCTGGGTGTGATGAATGAAAAAGGCAAGATTATTACTTCAAAATATGACAAATTCCGACAGATCAACCGTTTTCTGGAGTTTATTGAGGATATTCTGCCCCAGCTTGCCAGGGACAGAGAAATTACGATTCTGGATTTTGGATGCGGAAAAAGCTATCTGACTTTTGCCATGTATTATTATCTCAGGCAAATAAAAGGGTATGACGTAAATATTATTGGTCTGGATCTGAAAACAGATGTGATTGAAAAATGTAATAAGCTGGCAGAAAAATATGGATATGAGAAGCTGCATTTTTACCAAGGGGATATTGCTGAATATGAGGGCGTATCTTCTGTAGATATGGTGGTAACTCTTCATGCCTGTGACACGGCTACAGATTATGCACTGGCTAAGGCAGTACAGTGGGGAGCAGGAGTGATCCTCTCTGTACCGTGCTGCCAGCATGAGGTGAACAGACAGATAAAAAATGAAATGCTGGAACCGGTTTTGCGGTACGGTATTTTGAAAGAGAGAATATCAGCACTGATCACAGACGGGGTACGTGCTAATCTTCTGGAGAGCAAAGGTTATGAAACACAGCTTCTGGAGTTTATAGATATGGAGCATACGCCTAAAAATCTGCTGATCAGAGCAGTGAAAACCCAAAAGTCTGCAGGGAATCCAAAAGTTTCTGCAAAGAACAAAACAGAGAAGATGATGAAAGAGCTGGAGATTCATCCAACTCTGGACAGGCTCTTGGAAAAGATTGAGGGAGGGGAGATGATATGAAACAGGTGATAGCCAGAATATTGATCCTGTTCTGTATTTTTCTCGCCGGAGTGTCGGGAACAGCTCTGTTGCTGAATGGAACGGCTACGGATGACCGTTCGGATTTTAATGAGGCTACTTTTCCTGAGGTTATGGTAGATCTGGATGGTACGCTGGCAAACAGGATGTATGGATATGCCCAGCCTATGCAGGCGGATTTTACCAGAGACAGTGTAACACCACTGGATACTTCTAAGAAGCTGACTTTTGTGGTAAATCCATATGGGGCAGAGGTTCAGAGCTTTTCTTATGAAATCCGTACATCAGATGGAAGTAAGGTTCTGGAGAATAAAAAAATTAAATCGCTGGAGCCGGATGGTCAGAATCTTCGAGCTTCCGTAGAAATCGGAAGTGACCTGAGAATGAACCAGGAGTATTCCATGCAGATTACTCTGGTGACAGGCGGACGCGAAATATATTATTATACCAGAATAGTGGCAAGAGCTCAGGTGCATGCAGGAGAATATGTAGCTTTTGTAAAGTATTTCTACGAGACCAGTATGGATAAAAATACGGCAGATGATCTGGCCAGCTATCTGGAACCGGATACAACAGGTGTAGCTACCAATTATTCCAATATCAGCATTAATTCTACGTTGGGAGAGGTCAGCTGGGGAACCTTGAAGCCGCAGATATATAAAGAAGGAATCCCTGTTATCAAGGATATTAATGAGACCACTGCAAGTATTTCCATAGATTATCAGTTTACTTCTCAGAATGAAAATGAGACTACAGAGGTATATGATGTAGAGGAATTTTACAGGATGAGATACATGGACTCCAGAATCCGGCTGTTGGATTTCCAGAGGTCAGCGAATCAGATATTTGATCCGGAAACAGCGGTATTCTCAGAGGATGGTGTGATTCTGGGAGTGCGAAATAAGGATGTAGAGTATTTGTCAAATGACAGTGGCACAGTAGTTGCTTTTACACAGCAGGGAGATCTGTGGTCCTATGCTCCGGGGAGCAGCAAAGTAAATCGGGTATTCAGCTTCCGAAAACTTGAGGATGGGGATTTCAGAGATTCCAGAAATCAACATAATATCAAGATTGTGAGAGTCAGTGATGAGGGGGATATTGATTTTGTTCTTTATGGATATATGAACCGGGGAGTTCATGAAGGTTATGAAGGTCTGGTTGTGTATCATTTTAACAGCGATAAGAATGTGGTGGAGGAAAAGGCCTTTATTCCTATATCTGAATCCTATGAGTTTTTGAAAAGAGATCTGGGGAAATTATCCTATGTGAATGAGCAAAATGAGCTTTTCCTTCTTTTTGCCCAGAATTTGTATAAGGTGGACATAGAGGGTAATTCCTATGAGATTCTGGAAGAAGGCATTAAATATGATAATTTTGTAGCTTCTGATAATAATGATCATGCTGCATGGCTGATCACAGAGGGAGACTCAAAAGGCTGTATCCGGGAAATTGATTTTGACACCAAAAAGACCCGTACGATTACCTGTGAGGAAGGACAGAGACTTAGGACAGCAGGGTTTATCAATGAAGATCTGGTTTATGGAATTCTGGAGAAGTCCGATATTCTTACGGATTCCAATGGACACAGATCAGAGGGAATTCAAACTCTGCGTATTGAGGATTTTGATGGAAATGTGAAAAAGGAATACCACAGAGATGGACTGTATATTACCAATATTTCTGTGGGAAATACACTGATAGAATTTGAGCTTTCAGCAAAATCCGGGGATACCTATACTGTGCAGAAAAAAGATACGATTATGAATAACGGAAAGGCAGCAGCCAATAATGTTAAGATTGAGCTTATTTCTGCATCACGCACAGGGGTGCGGGTAAAGCTGGTGCTCAGTGAAACTGCCCAGACAGAAAATCCTCTTGCATTCTATGCAAAGATCAGTAATACAAAAGAAGAGTTTATCAGTCTTGATAAGCAGATCCCTCAGGAATCAACTTACTATGTATATGCCAGAGGCGGGCTTGACAGTACCTGGACAGATCCGGCAAAAGCTGTACAGAGAGCTGATGAACAGGGAGGAGTTGTTCTGAACCGTGCTCAGCAGTATGTATGGGAGAGAGGTAACAAAAAAACAAAGATACAGCTGGATACCATGGAAATCCCTGATATAGTACTGGAGGGGACTCTGGATAAAAAAGTACTGAAAAAGAAATTAAGAAAGACAGGTACAGTGATCGATCTTTCAGGGTGCAGTCTTGACAGTGTGCTGTATGAGGTAAGTGCCCAGAGGCCTGTGATCGCCAAGACAGGAGATAACACCAGTGTGGTGATCGTAGGATATGATGAGTACAATACTTATCTGTATGATCCTGTAAAAAAGGAGACATACCCGTATGGTATGAATGACAGTACTGACCTGTTCCAGAAGGCGGGAAATATATTTATCACATATATTGAAGCGGTGCAGGCAGTGCAGGAATAAAGAAAAAAAATGAAATATAAAGGATAAAGGAGAAAAGGGATATGTTATATGAAAACATTAAGAAGCTGGTTCAGTATGGAATAGAGACAGGGCTGACACCTGCATGTGAAAAAAATTATGCCACAAATCTTCTGCTTGATGTATTTAAAGAAGACGAATATACAGAGCCGGAGGAAGAATATGGTAATATCGATCTGGAAGAAGTGCTGAAAGCACTTCTGGATGAAGCGGTGAAGAGAGGTCTGATTGAGGACAGCGTGGTTTATCGTGATCTGTTTGATACCAGACTGATGAACTGTCTGATGCCGCGTCCGGGCCAGGTTCAGAAGGAATTCTGGGATAAATATTCCAGGAATCCTGTAGAAGCTACGGATTATTTTTACAAGCTTAGCCAGGACAGTGATTATATCCGCCGTTATCGGGTAAAAAAAGACCAGAAATGGACAGTGGACAGCGAGTATGGAAAAATTGATATTACAATTAACCTTTCCAAACCGGAAAAGGATCCAAAAGCCATTGCAGCAGCCAAGCTGGTGAAATCAAGCAGTTATCCAAAATGTCTTCTTTGCCCTGAAAATGAAGGGTATGCAGGCAGAGTAAACCATCCGGCAAGGGAAAACCACAGAATTATCCCAATTACTGTAAATGACAGTCCATGGGGATTCCAGTATTCTCCGTATGTATATTATAATGAGCACTGTATTGTATTTAACTGCAGTCATGTCCCCATGAAGATAGAGAGAAATACCTTTATTAAATTATTTGATTTTGTAAAATTGTTCCCTCATTATTTCCTGGGTTCTAATGCGGATCTGCCCATTGTAGGAGGATCCATCCTCAGTCATGATCATTTCCAGGGAGGACATTATACCTTTGCAATGGCAAAAGCGCCTATTGAGAAAACAGTTACTATCCCGGGATATGAGGATGTGGAGGCTGGAATTGTAAAATGGCCCCTTTCCGTACTGAGAATCCGTCATAAGGATGAGAAACGTCTGGTGGATCTGGCTACACATGTTCTGGAGGTGTGGAGAGGATATACAGATGAGGCTGCATTTATTTTTGCAGAGACAGATGGAGAACCGCATAATACCATTACACCGATCGCGCGTAAGGTAGGTGATACCTTTGAACTGGATCTGACACTGAGAAATAATATTACTACAGAGGAGCATCCTCTGGGAGTATATCATCCTCATGCCCAGTATCACCATATCAAAAAGGAAAACATTGGCCTTATTGAGGTAATGGGTCTGGCAGTACTTCCAGCAAGACTGAAAGAGGAACTGGAGCTTCTGGGAGAATATATTCTGGAAGGAAAGGATGTTTCTTCTAATGAAAAGATAGAAAAGCATGCAGACTGGGTGGCAGAATTCCTGCCAAAATATGAACATCTGGATAAAGAAAATATCCAGGATGTGCTTCGCAAAGAAGTGGGAAATGTTTTTGTTCATGTTCTTGAGGATGCAGGAGTTTATAAATGCACACCAGAGGGCAGAACAGCGTTTATGAAATTTATTGACAGACTCTAAGCATTGCTGCAGGATGTCCTGCGGCGTGCCGAGGGTTTTGCAAAATGGAGGTAATAAAGTATGGACAGACGAAAACACAAAGGAGGAAAACGGCTGGCCTGCCTTTTTCTGGCAGCGGCAGTGATAACAGCAGGAATTCCGGTACAGGCAGTGGAGTTTGAGGCTCCCTGCGCAGATGCAGGGCTGTTTAGCTCTGGCGAGGATGATGCTTACACAGGATATGTGGGGGAAAAAAGTGATAGGGGTGAGACTGCAGTGCAGGTCACACCTACACCTGTTTCAACAGTGATTCCTGAGGTATCACCTTCACCGGCCCCTGAGGTGTCGCCTTCTGTAACTCCGGAAGTATCTCCAACAGTAACCCCTGAGGTGTCTCCAAGCATAACTCCAACAGTGACGCCGACACCAACAGTGACACCGACACCAACGGTAACGCCGACACCAACACCTACTCCGGTACCCTTTGATCCTGCGAAAGAAGTGCAGATCCGTTTCATGGATGGTGATGGCATTGAGTGCGAAAATCTCAGGACAGTGATAAAGTGGGATGACTCTGTACTGCTTCCCCATGTGCCGGATTCTGCAGCTCCTGATAAGTGGAAGCTGGAGCAAAATGAGATGCTTGCTGATGGCATTACCTTTAATGGTGGTGAAAAGCTGACTTTAAAAAAGACAGAAAGCTGGCCAAAGTTTCTCAAAGATGGTGTGCTGACTTTTTATATGCCCAGGAAGTGTAAAGTGGTTCTTTATAACAATTCCGGAACAGCTTCCTTTTCCGGACTGACATTGACAGCCTATGAGACCAATTCTGTGACATTGCCGGATCCCGGAGGAACAAAGTATGTGAATTACGGATGGACAGATGAACCGGGAGGCACAGAGGTAAAATATGAACTGAATTCCCAGTATACAGTAAACAAAGATCAGTTTCTGTACATTGTCCGCCGTACAGCTTTGCAGGTGACTTTCTGTTCACAGAGCGGAGCAAGTAACAGCACATTTGCAAAGCTGAATCAGACAGTTGGAAAAGGGCTGACGATACAGCTCCCCAAGGTGCCGGTCAGAAAGGGATATCAGGCTCTGGGCTGGGCTCTGAGTAAAAATGCATCTAAATCGGCTTATGCGCAAGGCAAAGTGATTACTGTAAAGAAGAATCTTAACTTCTATGCAGTTTATAAAAAGATGCCATATAAAGTAACCTTTAATAATAACAGTGGTACCAGTACCAGCAAAACCTATACTTCACTGGATCTGTATGCAGCAAAAAATCAGAAAATCACCCTTCCGGAGGTTCCGAAAGCAAAGGGATATATCAATCTGGGCTGGACTACCACAAAGGGAGGAAAAGATCCGGTATATGCAGCAGGCAGTCAGGTAAAGGTTACAAAAAATACTACCTATTATGCAGTACGCAGAAAGAGTAAATATTATACTGTACAGTTCTTCCTGGGAAATGGAAAAACCAATGCTTCTTACCAGAAGCTGAATATGAGGGTGGAAGAGGGAACTACCATCACTTTTCCACTGGTGCCGGCCAGAACCGGATATGTGAATAAAGGCTGGTCCACAAAGAAGAATGCAGATAAAGCTACCAGCAGAACTACTTATACGGTGAAGAAGAATCTTAAATTGTATGCTGTTCAGAAAAAGGCAGTGAAGATTGCTTTTTATACGAACAGCGGAGTGGTGTCCTCTACGGTAACTCTTGCAAAGGGAGATACTTATACTTTGCCTGGTGTGAAGGATGCAGCCGGGTATACATTTATGGGCTGGTCAACCAGGCAGGGACAGAACACAAGTCCTGAATATGAGGCAGAGCAGGAGATTACAGTGAATGATAATATGAATCTGTATGCAGTGGTATTCAAGAATTCTTCAGAGAAAAATCTACCGGCGGAGGAGCTGCCTCAGGTAAATCCCTATCAGTATAAGCAGGTGGTATTTGTAGGAGATTCCCGTACAGAATTTATGAGCAATGTGCTGAAAAACATGCCGGCGAATGTGACTGAGAATGTGAAATTTGTGTGCAAGAGAGGCGAAGGCTACAAGTGGCTGATCAGCACCGGCTATCAGGAGCTGTACCGTCTGGTGGAGCATGATACCAATAGTATTTTGCAGCGGAAAACAGCGGTGATCTTTAACTTTGGGGTAAATGACCTGAAAAAATATAAGGAATATGCGGCTTATTATAATCTTATTGAGCCTGTTCTTACAAGTAAGGGATGTGAGCTGTATTTTATGTCGGTGAATCCTATGAACAGAAAAATGCTTTCCAATGCGGGCAGGGCGGACAGAAGTGAAGCCGAACTCAGAAAAATGAATGATTACCTCAGGGAAAATTTATCTTCGGCCTATACTTATATTGACATGTACAGTTATCTGAAGAGCACGGGATATAGTTTTGCAAGTGATCATTATGGTGTCGGGACGATAGATGACGGACTGCACTATACAGCGGCTACTTATAAGAGAATTTATGCCAGATGTCTGGATTCTCTGAAAAGACAATAAATATTACTGTTCACTGGCAATATCCCGCGAGGTGTTTTTTGTGAGCGAAGGTCACAGAAAACCCGAGACATACTGCGCGAATTTATGCGGTTAGCATAAATTCTGTGCATCGCGAAGCGTGTTGCTGTGAATGGAGTGAACAGTAACTAATAAATGATTATGGAAAATATCAGATTACTCCTTGCGTGAAATCAGGGAATAGTCTATACTAAAAGGCGAGACGGCTGTGAAATTAACAGCGTTTCGTCTTTTTAGCAATATTCGTTTGATAATGGGAGAAAGAGGAAATATTGAGATGAAATTAACAACAGTAAAAGAAATTTATAAAAACAGAGAACAGTATCTGGATAAAGAGGTTACCGTAGGCGGCTGGGTCAGAAGTGTACGTGATTCCAAGACATTTGGATTTATTGTGCTTCATGATGGTACTTTTTTTGAGACCCTTCAGGTTGTTTATCATGATACTATGGAGAATTTTGCAGAGATCTGTAAACTGAATGTAGGTGCTGCTATCATTGTAAAGGGTACTCTTGTAGCTACACCACAGGCTAAGCAGCCCTTTGAGATCCAGGCGTCAGAGGTTGTTGTAGAGGGAACCTCAGCACCTGATTATCCGCTGCAGAAGAAACGTCATAGCCTGGAATACCTGAGAACGATCACACATCTTCGCTCACGTACCAATACTTTCCAGGCAGTATTTCGCGTTCGTTCTCTCTGTGCCTATGCAATTCATAAATTCTTCCAGGAACAGGGCTTTGTATATGTGCATACTCCTCTGATTACAGGAAGTGACTGCGAGGGAGCAGGAGAAATGTTCCAGGTTACTACACTGGATATGAATAATGTACCAAAGGATGATAAGGGAGCAATTGATTATACTCAGGATTTCTTTGGAAAAGAGACCAATCTGACAGTAAGCGGACAGTTAAACTGCGAGACTTTTGCTCAGGCATTCCGCAATGTTTATACCTTTGGTCCTACTTTCCGTGCTGAGAATTCCAATACTACCCGCCATGCGGCAGAGTTCTGGATGATAGAGCCGGAATGTGCTTTTGCTGATCTGAATGACAATATGGATCTGGCAGAGGCTATGCTGAAATATGTGATCCGTTATGTTCTGGAGAATGCTCCGGAGGAAATGAATTTCTTTAATTCCTTTGTAGATAAGGGACTTCTGGACAGATTAAATCATGTGGTAAATTCTGAGTTTGGTCATGTTACCTACACAGAGGCAGTAGAGATTCTGGAGAAGAATAACGATAAATTTGATTATAAGGTGTTCTGGGGCTGTGACCTGCAGACTGAGCATGAGAGATATCTTACAGAGGAAATTTTCAAAAAACCAGTATTTGTCACAGACTATCCGAAGGAAATTAAGGCCTTCTATATGAAAATGAATGAGGATAATAAAACAGTTGCAGCTATGGACTGTCTGGTACCGGGAATTGGAGAGATTATCGGAGGAAGCCAGAGGGAGGATGATCTGGAGAAGCTTGAAAAGCGTATGGATGAACTGGGTCTGAAAAAAGAAGATTATGATTTCTATCTGGATCTCCGTAAATATGGTACTACCCGTCATGCAGGTTTTGGACTGGGATTTGAGCGCTGCGTAATGTACCTTACCGGCATGGGAAATATTCGTGACGTAATCCCATTCCCAAGAACTGTTAAGAATTGTGACCTGTAAGTATAGGCTGATTATTTTATCCGTTTGATTTAGAAAGAGAGATTGGCATGAGATTTATCCATCTTGCAGATGTACATTTAGGTGCAGTCCCTGACAGAGGCTGTTCCTGGAGCAGCAGGCGAGAGGAAGAAATCTGGGAAACTTTCCGCCGGGTTATTGCGGGCATCCGCGAGAATCCGGTGGATTTGTTATTTATAGCAGGAGATTTGTTCCATCGTCAGCCGCTGCTGCGTGAGTTAAAAGAAGTAAATAATTTGTTTTCTTCCATACCGGATACTCGGGTTTATCTGATGGCGGGAAACAATGATTACCTGAAAGAAAACTCTTTTTACAGAGGATTTCAGTGGTCGTCCAACGTGTTTTTTTTCGAAAAAGAAGAGCTGACCTGTGTGAAGGATGAGAAATTGGATGTCTATATTTATGGGCTCAGCTATGAACACCAGGAAATAGAGGAACCCCTTTATGATTCTGCCAGTCCACGGGCAGAGGAGGGAATCCATATTCTGCTGGCTCATGGAGGAGATACAAAGCATATTCCTGTAAATATGGGGGCAGTATCCGGCGCAGGATTTGATTATATTGCACTGGGGCATATCCATGATCCTCAGATCTTGATTCCGGACAAAGCTGCTTATGCAGGGGCACTGGAACCTGTGGACAGGGAAGATATGGGATCCCATGGCTATATGGAGGGAGAGCTGGAGAATGGAAGTCTGAAAATCAGGTTTGTTCCCTTTGCCTGCCGCTCTTATGAGCAGATCACGCTGATGCTGCGTGAGGACTCTACACAGGCATCTGCGGAAAATATGCTGAAAGCGGATTTGGCTCAAAAGGGCAGAATGAATATTTATAAGATTTTTATCAGAGGAAACCGGGCTCCCGGGCTTTGGCTTCTGCCGGAAAAGCTGAAAACCTTTGGAATTATTTCAGAAGTTGTGGACGAGTCCAGGCCATCTTATGATCTGGAGATGATGGAAAAGCAATACAGCGGGACTCTGATCGGAGATTATATCAGATATTTTCCTGAAAAGAATAGAACAGAAACAGAGGAGAAAGCCTTATATTATGGAATTCAGGCATTGATGGAGACTGGCAGATTTTCCGGGATGAAGGGAGAGTCCGAAAAGGAGGCTGGAGATTCGCTGGATCTGGACCGCGCCATGCAGATGCTGAAAATGTCCAGAAAGGGATTTTTGGTTCAGCAGGAGAGAAGACACAGAGATGAGGAAGAGGAGCTGCAGAAGCTTTTGACGAATGTGGAACATGTCCAGAGAGAGATGAATACTCTTAAGGGTAATCTGAATCAGATTGAGGAAAAGGAGAATTCTCTTCATATGCGGCCTGGAGATGAGACAGGAGTGGCTATCCTGGACAGAAAGACGGAAAGAGCCAGGAAAAAGAGAGATTTTTATACTGCAGGGATGATCCTGTCTGCTGTTCTGGGAATTGTTCTGCTTGTGGCAGCTACTGTGTTTACAGACAGTGCTGTTTTGGGATTGGGGATTCTTGTGATTGCGGCTTTATGTGTATGTATCTTTGGAACCGGAAGGATGAAAGGGGCCAGAGAACTGCAGAAAAGAGGACGCATGAAGGCGAAATGGCTGTCCAGACAGCAGGAACTGAAGAAGAGCAGGGAGGAGCAGCAGCAGGAGTATTGTGAAAGGGAAGTTTTGCTTGGAAATCTGCAGGAGGAATACAGGGAGTATGAGGATAGGGTTTGTCTGACTGCAGGAGAGGAAATAAATATTAAGGCGTTGAATCTGGCTATGGGGGTTATTAAAAGGTATTGGGGGGACGCCAAAAGCGGCAGTTCCTCTGGGACTCATGGTTTCGGGAGCTAATAACTCTAAGGTTTGGAAAATCGGCTAACTACATAAAAAAATCCGCAAAACTCGCCCATATGGGCTCAGACAGTTGCGGATTTTTTTATAACGCCGATTTCCCGAACCTAAGAGTTATTACGCTCCCTGCACAAATCGCCCCAGAGGAACTGCCGCTTTTGGCTGTGCTTTGGCAGAGGCTCTATTGGGGGCGCAGATTGCTTCACTCCTGCTGGGAAGGAAAGCTAGTTTATTTAATATAGCGGGACATGTAGTTGGTTACGCAGCGGTTGATTCGGTCCACAGGGTTAAGGAGCTGGCTGATGGACTGGTCGTGGTTAAGAGTGTCGATGATCAGAGCAATGTATTTGCTCATGTCGCAGGTGATATAGTAGTCTTTGGCAAGAAGCTCAGGGGACTGGTAGATCAGGTTAGTGGTGAGCAGCTTGTCGAAGACGCCATCTTTGTGGGCTTCGTCGAATTTTTCCAGGCCATCGGTGAAGAGACCAAAGGTGGAACAGATATAGATTCGACCTGCACCTCTTTCTTTGAGGAGAGAGGAAATTTTAAGTACTGTATCTCCGGAGGAAATCATATCATCGATGAGAATCATGTCTTTGCCTTTAAGGTTTGGTCCAAGGAATTCGTAGGCAGCGATTGGATGACGGCCATTTACTCGTTTGGAGTAATCAAGACGCTTGTAGTACATTCCCATGTCTACTCCCAGGATATTGGCCAGATAGATGGCACGGTTCATGCTTCCTTCATCAGGGCTGATGATCATGAAGTGGTCATTGTCAATGTGAAGACCGTCTTCGTGGTTTAAGAGAGCTTTGATAAACTGGTAGGAAGGCTGGATAGTTTCAAATCCGTGCATAGGGGTTGCGTTCTGGACACGGGCATCGTGGGCATCAAATGTGATGATGTTTTCTACACCCATGCTTACCAGTTCCTGAAGTGCAGTTGCACAGTCCAGGGATTCTCGGCCGTTGCGGATGTTCTGGCGGCTTTCATACAGGTATGGCATGATTACATTTATTCGGCGGGCTTTTCCGCTGACTGCGCCGATCACACGTTTTAAGTCCTGGAAATGGTCATCCGGAGACATAAGATTGGTAAATGGTCCGATATTGTAAGTGATGCTGTAATTGCATACGTCTACCATGATATAGATATCATCGCCGCGGACGGATTCCAGGATAGTACATTTGGCCTCTCCGGAACCGAAACGTGCTGTCTGAACAGGGAGGAGATAAGAATCTCTCTGATAACCCTCGAAAGCAAAGGAGCCCAGTTCATCGTGGGAACGTTCCTTACGCCACTGAATCAGCCAGTCATTGACTTTTTCTCCCAGATCTTTACAGCTGATCAGTGGGATCAGACCCAGTCTGCCCACCGGAAGTGTAGTTAAATCCTTTGTATTTGTCTGTGACATGATTTTATTTTCCTCCTAAGAATATTTTCTGTATCCGGATATCTTTGGCTTCCAGCTTTACCATACGATAATTGCTGGCTATCCGGGAAAAGGTTCTCTCGGAATAGGTGTCCGAGAAATTTTCAAGTTTTAGATTTGTAGAAATAATTGTTGATTTTCTGCGCATGATTCGTTCGTTTATGCACAAAAACAACTGAGAAGATACGAAACTGTTAGTCAGTTCGGTTCCCAGGTCATCGATGATCAGCAGATCACTGTCAAGTATAAATTCTGCGCCCTCGTTTTTTTCCCTGGAGAATTTGGAATCTGCAAGGAGATCAAAAAGATCAAAGGCAGAGAAGTACATGACACAGTGGGCTGTATCCAGTAATTCCTGTGCGATGCAGTGGGAGAGAAAGGTTTTGCCCACGCCGGTATCTCCGTAGAGAAAAAGATTTTCGAAACAAGTGTCAAATGTCCTTACGAAATTTCTTGCGGTATCGAAAGCCTTTTTGGCGGTTTCTCTTTCGGTCAGTCCCGTAGCTTCGTTTCTCATTGTATCAGAATAGTAGTCAAAAGAAAAGTGCTCAAAGTTTTCTTTTTTGAGAATTTCTTTTAAATTGGACTGTGTGTAGAGTAACTCTATCTCAGCCTTCTTGAAACAGATACATTTTTTATCTCCTACATAACCCGTATCCTGACACAGGGGGCAGGTGTAGGGAAGCTCCAGATAATCTTCAGGATAAGAATTGCATACAAGTAAGGCAGTCCGCTCCTGAGACAGGAGAGAGATTGCTGCTTTCAGGTCCTCGGTACCGGAAGCTTGTCCGCTTAGCAAGGCTCTGGCCTTCTGTGTACTTAAAGTAGCCACTTCTTCATCGATTTCTCTGATTCGGGGGATTTTGGCATAGATTTCCTGCTTATGTTCTTCCAGAAGACGACGGTTCCTGGATTGGGTCTTGCTGTATTCCCTCATAATCTTATCGTACTGATAGTTCTGTAAAGGCATGAACTGCCTCCTTTTCTGTATATCTTTAGGTGATATGGTTCTTTACTGGTTCAATAATTTCTTTTCATATTCGTTGAAGTCGTATTTTCGCTGATGAAAATTATTGAATCGGTTCTGACTGGCAGGTTTAGCAGATGTGTCTCTTTTGTTAGATGCTTTTTCTGCTTTTTCCAGTTTACGTTGCTGACGCTGGGCATCCAACTGGCGGATATCGGAAAGATTTTTGACACTTTTATCCTTCCAGCCAGAGAGGATCTTGTCTGCATAGGGGAAGCTGGGCTGACCGGTTGCCAGAACCGTACGGCTGCAGGCTTCCTGGACAATGTCCAGTGTGAAACCATAATCCTTCAGCCAGGTGTCCATGAGAGAAATTTCATTTTCTACAGGATTTCGGCCGCTGATTCCCATAGCTTTCAGGATGATGTAATATTCCCGGTTATACTGGGAATTTGTTTCCTTAGCCATGGTAACAGTGGAGATTCCTTCTTTGGCCCATGCAAGCGCCACAGTTTCTATGTATCGAATACTCTTATGTCCTCTGCTGACACTGTATTCAATCAGATATTCTATGAGATCCGGGGAAAAATGAAGCTCATCATAGAAGAACATGATCTTTTTGACTTCTGTGGGAGTCAGAGTTTTGCCCAGGTATTGTTCTGTAATATAGAGTAACTGAACAATCTCATCGTTCTGTTTCAATTCTTTTACACGGTCAGGAGTCAGGGAAGAAACAGAAGCCGGTGCAGAATCAGGGGTGGGTTCAGGAACGGATGGGATGGAATTTTTATTCCGCTTTTTAGGTTCGGTCAGGGTAATACAGGAAATTTCGCCGCTGTCCTGACAATTTAAAATCAGGAGTTTTTCCTTTTCCCAGTATTTCAGGGCGCGGAGGATATCTCTTTCTGTACAGAAAAAATGATCTGCCATCTGTTCCAGGCTGAACGGAGTGGTTCCGTCAGACAGCAGACGGAGAAGATGGATGTATACTTTTACAAATTCCCCGTTGGCTCTGGGCATATAGTTGTCTATAAAATCATTGGTTAGGACTGTGACTTCCCGGGGGGAAGCAGTCTGTAATGTGATGGATGTCATGAATCTGCTCGCTTTCCTGTTTTATGGTCATATTGATTTTCGACCCTAATATCATCTGAATTATAGCACAACCTTTATTTTTGTGCCAGAGGAAAGATTGGTGAAGAGGCGCTGCTGAGAATGAAGAGAGTAGTGATGTGGATAATGTGGATAATGTGGAAAAGCAAAAATGTAAATGATTATTGGAAACTTGAAAAACAACGATTTGGGGCGAAAAACATAGAATTTATGTTAAGAAAACTGTCGAATTATGTTAAATGATTTATACACATATAAATCCACAATAATGGGAGACATAAAATGTGTATAACCATGTGGATAATGTGGATAAGTGCAAAAAAGAGGAAAAAAACACAGGCAGAGAATGTGGAACAATTTGTTTATAACTTTGGGATAAATACACCGCCAATTGAAAAAAGTGATTCTGAATTTTAGAGTAAAAAAAGAGACCGCCGGATATGAAAATCCTGACGGTCTCCTGATTTTTTATTTACCTAAAAGCTGTTCACCGATAGTTACCACGTCACCGGCTCCCATAGTGATGAGCAGATCGCCCTCCTGGCAGTTGGAGAGAAGGAAATTCTCGATCTCATCAAAGGTAGGGAAGTATTCGCAGGGAGTGCCAAGTTCCTGGATCCTCTTCTGAAGATCTGCGGAAGAAATACCCAGGTCATCGGTTTCTCTTGCTGCATAAATATCGGCTACAACTACATGGTCAGCCAGAGTAAGTGCTTTGGCAAATTCCGGCAGAAGTGCCTTGGTACGGGTATATGTATGAGGCTGGAATACGCACCACACTTTATTGTGAGGATAATTGTGGGCTGCGTTTAAGGTAGCTTCGATTTCTGTAGGGTGATGTGCATAATCATCAATAATAGTAACACCTGCCACCTGGCCTTTATACTGGAAACGGCGGTCAGTACCGGTGAAGCTTCCAAGGCCCTTGATGATCACATCTTCGGAAAGTCCCAGAAGATGTCCCAGGGCAATCGCTGCCAATGCATTAGATACATTATGGATACCCGGTACCTTCAGATAATAACTTCCTATTTTTACGCCATGACGAAGAACAGAGAAAGAAGCGTGACCGTATTTATCATAGGTAATATCCCCTGCCTGATAATCTGCATCCTGCTCCAGACCATAGGTGATCACATTGCAGGGAAGGTCGCGGATGATCTCTTCGTATCTGGGCGTGTCTGCATTAATGATCAGAGTTCCGTCAGCAGGAAGAAGCTGTGCAAAACGGCGGAAGGAATGACGGATATCTTCAATATCCTTAAAAAAGTCCAGATGATCGGCATCTATGTTCAGGATAATACTGATTTTTGGAAAAAAGCTCAGGAAGCTGTTGGTATATTCGCAGGCTTCTGTGACAAAGGTTTCAGATTCGCCTACGCGGATGTTGCCTCCGATGGCAGGGAGAATGCCGCCCACACTGATGGTAGGATCGCAGTTTCCCTCCAGGAGAATGTGGGATACCATGGAAGTGGTAGTTGTTTTACCGTGAGTTCCGGAAATGGCAATGGGAGTTTCGTAATTGCGCATGATCTGTCCCAGAAGTTCTGCACGGGTAAGCATTGGCAGTCCCTTTTGTACTGCACAGGCATATTCCGGATTATCCGGATGAACGGCAGCAGTGTAAACTACCAGTTCTACCTGATCACTGATATTGGAAGCACGTTGACCATAGTAAATAGTGGCACCTTTTTTCTCCAGTGCCTGGGTCAGGGGGCTGGACTTGGAATCGGAACCTGAGATAATGAAATTCTCTTCGAGAAGAATCTCAGCCAGACCGCTCATGCTGATTCCGCCGATGCCAATGAAATGGATATGCAGCGGTTTATGAAAATCTATCTGATACATAATATGGTTCTCCTTATTTTGGTTTGGGCTTATTATACTCCCGGAAAGGAAAAATGAAAAGACTTTCGGTTATATCTTTTTTGGGTGACTGCGTGGATATGACAAAAAATACAAAAAACAGATAAATATATAGAAAAAATGCATAATAAATATAAGAAAAATCGAAGCGTGTCAAAAAAAGACATATACAATAGCTATAAAAATAGTAAAAAACAGAAAGAAAAATTGTAAAAAATGTTCACTAACCATGGGAAGTGTGGTATAATGAAAAAATCATAACATACAAGAGGTGATTGCATGATAAAGAAAGAAATGATAGCCATGCTTTTAGCTGGCGGCCAGGGCAGCAGGCTGGGCGTACTGACAGAAAAAGTAGCAAAACCTGCAGTTGCTTTTGGCGGAAAGTATCGTATCATAGACTTTCCTTTAAGTAACTGCATTAACTCGGGTATCGATACAGTAGGCGTATTAACACAGTATCAGCCGTTGAGGCTTAATACACATATAGGTATTGGTATTCCGTGGGATCTTGACAGAAACGAGGGTGGTGTAACCGTACTTCCCCCATATGAAAAAAGTACAAGCAGTGAGTGGTACACAGGAACGGCCAATGCGATCTATCAGAATATGGATTACATGGAACAGTATAATCCGGACTATGTCCTGATTTTATCCGGTGACCATATTTATAAGATGGATTATGAGGTGATGCTTGATTTTCACAAGGCAAATAAAGCAGATGTGACAATCGCCTGTATGCCTGTACCTATGGAGGAAGCAAGCCGTTTCGGTATTATGGTGACTGATGATATGGGAAGGATCACCGAGTTTGAGGAGAAGCCGGAGAATCCAAGCAGTAATCTTGCATCCATGGGTATTTATATTTTCAGCTGGCCTGCATTGAAGGAGGCGCTGGTCTCTCTGAAGGATCAGAATGGCTGTGATTTTGGAAAGCATATTCTTCCATATTGTAAGGAAAAAGGTGAAAGACTTTTTGCTTATGAATATAACGGATACTGGAAGGATGTAGGAACCCTTGGCTCATACTGGGAAGCCAATATGGAACTGATCGATATTATTCCGGAATTTAATCTTTATGAGGAGTTCTGGAAGATTTATACAAAAGGGGATATTATCCCGCCTCAGTATATTTCAGCAGAGGCTGTTACCGACAGATGCCTTATAGGTGAAGGCTCTGAAATCTATGGTGAAGTACATAATTCTGTGATTGGCCCTAATGTTGTTATTGGAAAGGGCAGTGTGATCCGTGACTCCATTATTATGCGTAATTCCGTGGTGGGAGAGAACGTACAGATGGACAAGGCGATCATTGCAGAAGATGTTGTTATAGGCAATCATGTTGTCCTGGGCTGCGGAGAGGAAGCACCAAATGTGGCAAAGCCGGCAGTTTATGCTTTTGGAATTGCCACTGTAGGTGAACGCAGTGTGGTTCCGGACAATGTAAAAATTGGTAAAAATACTGCCATATCAGGCGTGACTACCCCGGAGGATTATCCGAATGGAGAACTGGCAGGCGGACAGGTGATCACAGCAAAGGATGGTGACGGGAAATGAGAGCAATAGGTATTATTTTAGCGGGCGGCAATAATAACCGCATGAGAGAATTATCAAATAAGAGAGCAATTGCAGCTATGCCCATTGCCGGAAGCTATCGAAGCATTGATTTTGCGTTGAGCAATATGGCGAGCTCTCATATTCAGAAAGTGGCAGTGCTGACACAGTACAATGCCCGATCCCTGAATGAGCATCTGAGTTCTTCCAAATGGTGGGATTTTGGCAGAAAGCAGGGAGGACTTTTTGTATTCACACCTACGATTACTAAGGAAAACAGCCTCTGGTATCAGGGCACTGCAGATGCAATCTATCAGAATCTTCAGTTTCTGAAAAGCAGCCATGAGCCCTATGTGGTAATTGCGTCCGGTGATTGTGTCTATAAAATGGATTACAATAAAGTGCTGGAATACCATATTGCAAAACGGGCAGATGTTACAGTAGTATGCACTACTTGTGAGGATCCGGCGGAGATTGAGCGTTTTGGTGTACTCCGTATGAATGAGGACTGCAGGATCGAGGAATTTGAAGAGAAGCCTATGGTGTCTTCTTATAATACAATTTCCACAGGAATCTATGTGATCCGCCGCAGACAGCTGATTGAGCTGATTGAGAGAGCTGCTTTGGAGGGACGCCATGATTTTGTAAAGGATATTCTTATCCGTTACAAGAATCTGAAGAGAATCTATGGATATAAGATTGATTCTTATTGGAGTAATATTTCTACAGCAGAAGCTTATTATAAAACAAATATGGACTTTCTGAAGCCGGAAATCCGTAATTATTTCTTTAAACAGGAGCCAACCGTGAAGACAAAGATTGATGATCTGCCTCCGGCAAAATATAATCCGGGAGCCCAGGTGAAGAACAGTCTGGTGGCCAGTGGATGTATTATCAATGGTACAGTTGAGAATTCTGTTCTTTTTAAAGATGTCTTTGTGGGAAATAATTGTGTGATCAAGAATTCTGTTATTCTGAATAATGTATATCTGGGAGACAATACACATATTGAAAACTGTATTGTGGAAAGCAGAGACACAATCCGTGCCAACTCCTATTACTGTGGTGAAGGAGAAGTAAAAATCGTTGTAGAGAAAAACGATCGTTATGTATTGTAAATCAGATTTATGATCAAGTAGCGAAGCGGATGATTTTATCCGATTGACTAATGAAAGAAAAACCGTCAGAAGTGTCTGGCAGATTGAAAGGAGCAAGTAAACGTTATGAATATCACTGATGTGCGTGTGAGGAAGGTAGCAAAAGAAGGAAAGATGAAGGCCGTTGTGTCTATTACCATAGATGATGAGTTTGTGGTACATGATATTAAGGTGATCGAGGGAGAAAAAGGCCTGTTTATTGCTATGCCAAGCCGAAAAGCAGCAGATGGAGAATACAGGGACATTGCCCATCCGATTAATTCCGGAACCCGTGATCGGATTCAGACTATCATTCTGAACAAATATCAGGAAGCTATACTGGCTGAGCCGGAAGAGGAAGCTGTTGCTGCAGAGGAATAAATAAAAGAATAATTGCTTTAGAAAGACTGTTGTGAGGAGATGAAATATCAATCACAACAGTCTTTTTATGTGGTAAATATTACATATTTGTTACAAAAATTAAGAAAAAGTGTTGATTTTTTTACGGTTTATGTTATACTTACCTTCAGAAAAACTTGAAAGGTGATTTGTTTATGAAGAAAAAGATTATTTCATTGCTGCTGGCAGGGTTATTTGTTCTTTCTAATATAACAGTTACATATGCCACAGAAGGTGAAATTGCAGATATGCAGGCACAGAAACAGCAGGCAGAGGCAGGACTTGCCCAGGCTCAGGCTGATATCAGTGCAATGGAGGGCAAGAAACAGGAGCTGGAGGACTATCTTTCAGATCTGAATGCACAGTATGAGGAACTTACTAATGTGATTTCTGATCTGAGCGTTCAGGCAGGTGAAAAAGAAAACCAGTTAAAAGATATTCAGAAGAAATTAAAGAAAGCTCAGAAAGCTTCTGATAAGCAGTATGAAAATATGAAGCTGCGTATTCAGTATATGTATGAAAATGGAGGAACTACAGCACTGCAGACACTGCTTTCTTCCAAAGATCTGGCAGAATTTCTCAATACTGCAGAGAGTGTTTCAAAGATTTCCCAGTATGACAGAAATATGCTTGAGAAATATGAGAATCTTCAGGAGACTATTAAGGAGCAGAAAACGGCAGCCCAGGAAGAGAAAACAGCCATTGACAGTCTTCTTGCGGAGCGTTCCGCTAAACAGCAGGAAGTGCAGGAGCTAGCTGCAAGCACCAGTGATAATATTTCTTCTTATATAGCACAGATCAGTGCCAGTCAGGAGGAAGCAGCAGCACTGACAGCTCAGATCAACAGTGCAGACAATAGTATCGCACAGCTGATCCAGCAGGCAGAGGCGGAAAAAGCTGCACAGGAAAGAGCTGAGGCAGAAGCGGCAGCTGCGGAGGAAGCTTCCGGTGAGGAGGATACCACTGAAGAAGATGCTGCAGAAGATACAGTGGATT
Organism: uncultured Blautia sp.; assembly: GCA_934426285.1. Taxonomy (GTDB): domain Bacteria; phylum Bacillota; class Clostridia; order Lachnospirales; family Lachnospiraceae; genus Blautia_A. The sequence continues at coordinate 16,703 of CAKRYE010000003.1, read as the reverse complement.
ATGAGGAAGATACCACAGAGGAAAACGATACAGAGGAAAACGATACAGAGGAGAACGATGAAAGCCAGGACTCCGGAGAGGATACTTCAGGTGCAGAGGAGTCTTCTGAAAACACAGAGGACAGCTCAGATGCTTCAGAGGATCAGTCTTCTTCAGAAAGTACGAATTCCGGACAGGGTAAGTATCTTGGAAATTTCACTCTGACAGCCTATTGTAATTGTGCGCAGTGCTGCGGTACAGCAGGTAATCTGACAGCCAGCGGAACTGTTCCCGCAGCCGGACGTACTGTTGCTATGGCAGGAGTTCCTTTTGGCACACAGCTTCTGATCAATGGAAATGTGTATACAGTAGAGGATCTGGGAACTCCCTACGGACATGTAGATATCTTCTTTGATAATCATTCAGATGCTTTAAGCTTTGGACTTCAGTCTGCAGAGGTTTACCAGCTGAACTAAGGAGACGGATATCATGAGAATCTGCGGATTTAATAAAACAACTTTGCTGGATTATCCGGGAAAGGTAGCCAGTACTATATTTCTGGGAGGATGTAATTTCCGATGCCCCTTCTGCCAGAACAGTGTACTGGTGCTGCATCCAGAGAAACAGCCGGATTATGCCAGAGAGGATATTCTGGCTTTTCTGAAAAAACGGAAAGGGATTCTGGACGGAGTATGTATTTCGGGAGGAGAGCCCACATTGGCTGCAGACCTGGAAGAATTTTTGAGACAAATCAAAGCTCTGGGGTATCTGATCAAGCTGGATACCAATGGTACCAGACCGGAGGTGGTAAAGCATCTGGCAGAATCAAAGCTCATTGACAAGGCTGCTGTTGATATTAAAGCCGGGCCGGATCATTATTCCGCATTAGCCGGGATTTCAGCTCCGGCAATTGACAAGGTCAGAGAAACAGTGGATTTTTTGCTTCATGGACAATTAGATTATGAGTTCCGGACCACTGTGGTAAAAGAGCTTCATACTGAGGAGGATTTCCGAGAGATCGGACAGTGGCTCAAGGGCGCAAAGGAATATTATCTCCAGGCATATAAGGACTCGGACGGAGTCCTTAAGCCTGGATTTGGAAGTTATACCCTGACGGAATTGCAGGCCTTTCGGAAAATTTTAAAAGAGACAATATCTTTAGTGGAAATCCGGGGGATAGATTGAGCGATACCAGTATCCTCCTTTGGAATGAGGAAGCTGGATCTGATTGCTTTCCCGGAAATAAGAGAATCCAAATATACCTGCCATAAAACTTTCCTGCTGATTGTAGCATCCGGGGACACCAAGGATATATTGTCCCTCGCAGGTAATGCCCAGCAGCAGATGCCCGAAATTGTAAAATCCGTATTGTATGAAACGGTTATTTCGGAGGGAGTTATGCTGTGAGGGAAGATGCCGCAGGTCGTTTAGCTGGATCTTCCAGGCATTGGTAAGCCATCCGTCTGTAAAGGGTACGAAAGAATCCTGAAGTGAATAGGGAAAGGAAGCGTTAGATATCTGAGGGGCAGTTGATTGGGAGGGGACAGTCTGTTCTACACTTTGCTGGGTAAGAACTACCGGGGATTCAGGTGGTTCTTCAGATGGTTCTTCAGACTGTTCGGCTGCCTCAATGTTCGGTTCGGGCATAGGATCAGGTTTTATTTCCCGAAAATCTTCTGGACGGATAGGCAGGTCATCCCATTGGGTGCCTAGAAAGCTTCCGGATTCTGTGAGGAAAAGCATTCCGTTTAACTGATCCAGAGATATTCCGGAAGCGTTCATACTGGCAGAATCTGTTTCAATGGAACCCTCAATAGCATCTGGCCTGGTATTCAGGATCTCCAGAAGGATGCCATTCATCAGGCCATCCTTGCGGACAAAACCGTAAATTTTACACGGTAGGTCTGTTGGGAGTCCAGGGCAATGCAGATGCAGTTCTATTCTACATTGCTGTTCCCGCTCTTCGACTTTGATAAATCCGCAGTTGTTTCCTTTTTTTCCTTTCAGATATTCATATACATATGCAACAAAACGCCGATATCCGGACATGAAAAAACCTCCATGCTCATTGATTCAGTAATGTATATGTGATTCATGGGAAAATATTCGAAAAAAACAAAAAAATAAAAAACTTGAAAAAACTTGTTGACAAAAGAATAAAATACTAATATAATAGTTTTTGCATTAGCGAAGCGTGGCTCAGTTTGGTAGAGCGCTGCGTTCGGGACGCAGAGGTCGTGGGTTCGAATCCCGTCGCTTCGACTGCATAGAAGAAAGCTTGAAGACATTATGTGTTCAGGCTTTTTTTGCGCTCGAAATCATTGACAGAACAGGGGGTGAGCAGGTGACGGAACAGGAAAAATTTATGAAAGAAGCCATACGTCAGGCAAAAAAGGCAGAGGCATTGGACGAAGTCCCGATTGGCTGTGTGATTGTTTATGAGGGGAAAATCATAGCCAGAGGATATAACAGAAGGAATACGGACAAGAATACCTTGTCTCATGCGGAACTGAATGCAATCCGTAAGGCCAGCAGAAAACTGGGAGACTGGCGGCTGGAAGGATGTACTATGTATGTAACTCTGGAACCCTGCCAAATGTGTTCAGGAGCCTTGGTGCAATCCAGGATTGACGAAGTGGTGATTGGTTGTATGAATGCCAAGGCGGGCTGTGCAGGTTCGGTGATGAATCTTTTGCAGATTGATGGATTTAATCATCAGGTAAAGATTACCCAGGGTGTTTTGCAGGAAGAGTGTTCAACTATGTTGTCTGATTTTTTCAAAAAACTCAGGGAACGGAAAAAAGCAGAAAAAGAAAGGAGCAGGAGAGAAAATGAAAAATAGTATTCATGATATGACGTCGGGAAATCCGGTAAGCCTTATTATCAAATTTATGATTCCCATGTGTCTGGGTAATCTTTTTCAACAGTTTTACAATATTGCAGACTCCATTATTGCCGGTAAATTTATTGGTGTAAATGCACTGGCTGCTATTGGAAGTACAGGTTCTTTGATGTTTTTTGTGACCGGCTGGCTGAATGGCCTGAGCAGCGGGTTTGCCATTATTGTGGCTCAGATGTTCGGGGCGAAAAAATATGACAGAATGCGTCATTATGTGGCAATGTCTATTTATCTGATGGTTCTTTTTTCTTTGGCAATGACTGTTGGTTTTGGGATTGCCAATAAGCCGATCCTTCGCCTGATGAATACCCCGGATGAAGTATTTGGGGATGTAAGCGCATATATGGGGATTATTTATGCGGGCCTGCTTGTTACAGGAGCCTATAATACACTGGCTGCTTTTCTGCGGGCATTAGGGGATTCAAAATCTCCGCTGTATTTCCTGATCATTTCCGCAGTGATCAATATTATTCTGGATATTGTGTTTATAGTATATCTGGGAATGGGAGTAGAGGGCTGTGGATATGCGACAGTGATTGCCCAGGGGATATCAGCTGTTTGCTGTCTTATATATATTATTAAGCGTTTTCCTCTCCTTCATTTGCAGAAGCCGGATTTTGAAATTGCATGGACAAGCCTTGGAAAGCTTATGAAACTGGGAATTCCTATGGGACTGCAGTTTTCCATTACAGCAATTGGAACTATTATTGTGCAGGGTGCCATTAATATATATGGCCCGGTGTATATGGCTGGTTTTTCTGCTGCAGGTAAGCTTCAGAACCTTTTTTGTACTGTATTTACTTCTTTTGGCGCGACAGTTGCCACTTATGTGGGACAGAATCGTGGTGCCGGAAAGATAGACAGGGTAAAACAAGGGGTAAAATGTACGCAGATTATGATTCTGGCCTGGAGTGTTATGGGAATGATCCTGTTGTTTTTCTTTGGCAGGTATCTGACTTATCTGTTTGTAGATCCGTCAGAGGAGGCTGTTGTACAGGCTTCGGTTACTTACTTCAGAACAGTATTCTGGGCATATCCATTTCTTGGAAGTATTTTCCTGTACAGAAATACATTGCAGGGAATGGGATACGGCCTGGTACCTATGCTGGGTGGTGTATTTGAACTGGTAGCCAGAGCCGGTATTGTAGTAGTTGTGGCAGGTCATGCTTCTTATGCAGGAGTATGCCTGTCGGATCCGGCAGCATGGCTGGCTGCCTTGATCCCTATAGTGCCTTATTATTTCTATGTTATGAAAAAATATAAAAATGTACAGTCTGTAAAAGCTGTAGAGATGTAGAAAAAACAGCATCCGGAATTCTGAATACAAAATTCCGGATGCTGCTTTTATATAAAAATGATTATATTCTTTTTTTGCGCGCCGCACCTCGGAATGGTCTCACAGACGTTACCTCTACAGTTAACTCAGTCCAGGCACCCTCACGGCACACAAGAGCTTCTGCTTAGTGCTGCTGCATTCCTGCCCTGACACGGTTCACAGATTCCTGTTGCGTAAGACCCAGACGTCAACGCCACTTATAGAGGGCAGCTCCACAAGATACAAGCCTCAGATTGGCATCACCCCTGCTGTAGCGGATTGCAGGTACAGGGCACCGCTATCTCCCCGGCTGCGCGGAATTTATTATATAGTCTGGAGAGCGTTTTGTCAATACATTCAGGGTAAGTTACAGAAAATTCTGGAACGCTATTGTGTGAAAAAGGGAAATATTATATAATATTGAGAGTACATGCCGGGTTTCAGAAACTAGAGTGAACAGTAATGATACAAGAAATGGAGGATACTATCATGATTAAAAGAATTGGTATGCTTACCAGCGGCGGCGACTGCCAGGCTTTAAATGCAACTATGCGAGGCGTTGTTAAGGGATTGTCCAATAGTGTGGATGAACTGGAAGTCTATGGATTTGATGATGGATATAAGGGACTGATCTATGGAAAGTACCGTATGCTTACATCCAAAGATTTTTCCGGCATACTGACTCAGGGAGGTACTATTCTGGGTACTTCCAGACAGCCGTTTAAGATGATGCGTGTTCCGGATGAAAAGGGACTGGATAAAGTTGAGGCTATGAAGCAGACGTATTATAAGCTTTGCCTGGACTGCCTGGTTATCCTGGGAGGTAATGGTACGCAGAAGACAGCCAATCTTCTTCGCGAGGAGGGGCTGAATATTATTCATCTTCCGAAGACTATCGATAATGACATTTATGGCACAGATATGACCTTCGGTTTCCAGAGTGCAGTTAACATTGCGACCAATGCCATTGACTGTATCCATACCACGGCTTCTTCTCATGGTCGTGTGTTTATTGTAGAGATCATGGGACATAAGGTTGGAAGCCTTACTCTTCATGCAGGTGTGGCCGGTGGTGCAGATATTATTCTGATCCCTGAGATTCCTTATGATATCAAGAAGGTTACCGAAGCAATCCAGAAACGTGCGAAAGCAGGCAAGCGTTTTACTATTCTTGCAGTTGCTGAGGGTGCGATTTCCAAAGAAGATGCAGAACTTCCGAAAAAGAAATACAAAGAAAAACTGGAAACGAGAGCAAAGAAATACCCATCTGTATCTTATGAAATCGCAGATCAGATTTTCCAGGAGATTGGAAGCGAAGTACGTGTTACTGTTCCGGGACATACACAGCGAGGCGGAGAGCCATGCCCTTATGACCGTGTCCTTTCCACCAGAATCGGTGCAGGAGCAGCCCAGGCTATTGTGGATGGAGCTTACGGCGTGATGATCGGTGTGGTTAACGGCAAGATCAAACGTATTCCGCTGGAGGAATGTGCAGGTAAGCTGAAAATGGTTTCTCCGAAAGATCAGCTGGTACTTGCTGCCAAGCAGATTGGTATCAGCTTTGGAGACTGATCCTGACTGCATGGTTTATCAGAAATGTTATAGAACAGGAGTGAATTCATGAGTTATACTGCCCTTTACAGGAAATTCAGACCAGATAATTTTGCGGATGTTAAGGGTCAGGATCATATAGTAACTACCCTGACAAACCAGATTAAGCATAATCGTATTGGTCATGCCTATCTGTTCTGCGGAACCAGGGGTACAGGTAAAACCACAGTAGCTAAGATCCTGGCAAAGGCAGTGAACTGTGAGCATCCTGTAGATGGAAGTCCCTGCAACGAGTGCGCCATGTGTAAGGCAATCCAGGCGGGAACTGCCATGAATGTGATAGAAATCGATGCTGCCTCCAATAATGGTGTGGACAATATTCGTGAGATCAGGGAGGAGGTATCCTACCGTCCCACAGAGGGAAAATATAAAGTCTACATCATTGATGAGGTTCATATGCTTTCCACAGGGGCATTCAACGCGCTGCTGAAAACACTGGAGGAGCCACCATCTTATGTGATTTTTATTCTGGCTACAACAGAGGCGCACAAGATTCCTATTACGATTCTGTCCAGGTGTCAGCGGTATGATTTTCACCGGATTACCATAGATACCATTGCATCCAGATTGGAAGAACTTCTGAATATTGAGGGCGTAGAGGCAGAAGAGAAGGCAGTCCGGTATGTTGCCAAGGCCGGAGATGGCTCTATGCGAGACGCTCTCAGTCTGTTGGATCAGTGTATTGCTTTTTATCTGGGACAGACCCTGACCTATGATAAGGTCCTGGAAGTCCTGGGAGCTGTGGACACAGAGGTATTCAGCAAGCTTCTTCGGCGAGTGATCCAGGGGGATGTGACCGGTTCTATCCATATTCTGGAAGAACTGATCGTAGGCGGCAGAGAATTAGGACAGTTTGTAGGGGATTTTACATGGTATATGCGAAATCTGCTTCTTGTAAAAACTTCCGAGGAACCAGAGGAGGCTATAGATGTTTCCTCTGAGAACATGAAGCTTCTGAAGGAAGAGAGTACAATGCTGGATGTGGAAACACTGATGCGTTATATCCGTATTTTTTCAGACCTGTCAAACCAGATCCGTTATGCTGCCCAAAAAAGAGTTCTGGTGGAGATTGCCCTGATCAAGCTATGTCGTCCTGCGATGGAGACAAATCTGGATTCAGTTCTGGATCGCCTGAGAGTATTGGAACAGCGTATGGATGAAAGGCCGGTACAGCAGGTCATTGTTCAGAGCAGTGGTGAAAAAAGACCGGATATATCAGGAGAGATCCCTGAAAACCATCAGGCTGCACCTGCTAAAGCTGCTCCGGAGGATTTGCAGAAAATCGTAGCCGGATGGAGAACAATCATCGGACAGACTACAGGAATGTTTAAGCAGATGCTGCAGAAATCTGTGCCGAAGTACAATGGAGAGACAGGAGAATCTGTTCTGTATGTAGAGTTTCAGGATTTTCTGGGACAGACTTATGTGGATAATCCGGAAGCAGTGAAAGAATTGCAGGATATTATTGCAGCACAGACAGGAAAATCCGTAGAGATCCAGATGCTGGTAGCCAATAAGCATCAGCACACCAACCTGGCACAGGTGAGCGTAGATCAGGCGATTCGTGAGAATATCCATATGGATATAGTCACAGAAGAGGATCCTGATGAAATAGAATAAAAATGAAAGTGAATGAAATTGAGGAGGATACCGCCATGGCAAAACGTGGAGGATTTCCGGGCATGGGTATGCCGGGAAATATGAATAATTTAATGAAGCAGGCGCAGAAAATGCAGCGCCAGATGGAAGAGAACCAGAAAGCACTGGAAGAAAAGGAATTTACAGCTGCTGCAGGTGGCGGAGCTGTAGAGGTGACTATTTCCGGTAAGAGAGAAGTGGTAAAGGTAAAACTGCAGGAAGAGGTTGTAGATCCTGACGATATTGAAATGCTTGAGGATCTGATCGTAGCAGCGACCAATGAAGCGCTTCGCAAGGTGGAAGAGGAATCCACAGCAGTGATGTCCAAACTTACAGGAGGACTGGGCGGACTTGGAGGAGGTCTTCCATTCTGATGGAATATTACAGCAGTCATATCAACAGGCTGATCGAGCAGCTTTCCCATTTGCCGGGGATTGGAGCAAAATCAGCCCAGCGGCTGGCTTTTCATATTATGAATATGCCAAGAGACCAGGTTGAACAGCTTACCACGTCCATTGTAAATGCCAGAGAGAATGTGCAGTATTGTAAATGCTGTTATACGCTGACAGATAAAGAAATCTGTCCTATTTGTGCGAATCCCAAACGTGATCACTCTGTGATCATGGTTGTGGAGAATACCAGAGATCTGGCAGCCTATGAGAAGACGGGGAAATTTGAAGGCGTTTACCATGTGCTCCACGGAGCTATTTCTCCTATGCTGGGAATAGGGCCGGATGATATTAAACTCAAGGAACTGATGCAGCGCCTTACCAGAGATGAGGTCAAAGAGGTGATCATTGCCACGAACTCCAGTCTGGAGGGTGAAACCACAGCTATGTACATCAGTAAACTGATCAAGCCTACCGGAATCAGAGTGAGCCGGATTGCCAGTGGAGTACCTGTAGGCGGAGACCTGGAGTATATTGATGAAGTGACGTTGCTTCGCGCCCTGGAAGGAAGAGTGGAACTTTGATGCAAAGGAGGGAGACCTTTGGCAAAGAAAAAAGCAACATCTTCTGATGTGGCTAAAAAAGCTGGTGTGTCTCAGGCTACGGTATCTATGGTACTGAATAAAAAGTATAATGTTTCTTTTTCCAGGGAAACCGTAGAGAAAGTGGAGATGGCAGCCAGAGAACTGGGATATCAGCTTCCTGGTCGCAGAAACAAAAAAGAAAGCAAAAAGGACAGGCTGATCGTTGTATTTTGTCCTACTATTACCAATCCTTATTATGTATTGCTGTTACAGGGGATTGAGGCGGTGGCAGATAAACAGGGGTATGGAGTTTTCATTTGCAATACCCAGAGAGATCCCAGACTGGAAGAAAAATATCTGCGGATGATGCAGACTTTGCAGCCGCAGGGAATTATCTACAGCTGTAATCCAAATCCGGATTTTCAGTCACAGGTAGAGGAAATGGCACAGACAATTCCCCTTGTTATTATCAGTAACAAAGAGAAAACTACTACTGTAGATGCCATTAATCAGGATAATACCGTGGTGGGCAGACTTATGGCAAGACATTTGCTGGATTTGGGACACAGGGATGTGGCATTTATTACGCCGCCACTGACAAAGAGACAATGGCAGAGAACCAAACGGGTAAATGGATTTGTAAAAGAATATGAAAAAGAGGGGCTGAAGGATCACGTGATCATTAAAGCGGCAGATGAGTCCATAGATTCTCAGATCCCCAGAATGGATTCTGAATATTCTATGGGCTATGAGCTTACCATGGAGCTTTTACAGGAGGGACGCCAGTTTACTGCTATTGCAGGACAGAATGATATGATGGCCATTGGTGCACTGGATGCACTGCATGAGGCAAAGGTGCATGTTCCCAGAGATGTGTCGGTGATTGGATGTGACAATATTTTTTATTCCGGGATCCGCAGGATCTCGTTGACTACCATTGATCATTTTGTAGCACTTAAGGGACAGGATGCCTGCGATATCATAATCCGCAAAATTGATGCGAAGGAGCAGTTTCTTACAGACACAGCTCCTATCAGCCTGTATAATATTGAGTATACTCCTAAACTAATGGCAAGACGCACTACAGGTTATGCTCATGTCAGAAATAACCCTTTGGAAAAAAATAATTAAATATGTTTTCAAAAAATTATTATTAATAATGTAAAGGGCTGGTGTAAGAACTGATAAAAACTATTTCAAACAGCTGCGCAGAATGTCCCAGTCTGACATATAGAATTATCAGTTGAACAGAAATAATGCATAGGAACAGGTAGAAATCATTATTTATAAAAACATACATTATTAATACAAAAATTATTAATAAAATTTCACAGGGATTGACCTTTTCTGGAAGCTTGTTATAATGAAGTTATCAACAGAGAAATTCTGGATATCAACGTAATCAAGCAAAAAAACAGGAGGGTTTTTAAGATGAAATTTTTTATTGACACAGCAAAAGTAGAGGATATTAAAGCGGCTAATGATATGGGTGTGATCTGTGGTGTTACTACAAATCCATCTCTGATCGCAAAAGAAGGAAGAGATTTCAAAGAAGTAATCAAAGAGATCACATCTATTGTAGACGGACCGATCAGCGGTGAAGTAAAAGCTACAACAACAGATGCTGAAGGCATGATCAAAGAAGGCCGTGCTATTGCAGCAATCCATCCGAATATGGTAGTTAAGATCCCTATGACAGTAGAAGGTCTGAAAGCAGTTAAAGTTCTCCATTCAGAAGGAATCAAAACAAACGTTACTCTGATCTTTTCAGCTAACCAGGCACTTCTGGCTGCAAGAGCAGGTGCTACCTATGTATCTCCATTCCTTGGAAGACTTGACGATATTTCTACAAGAGGTGTAGATCTGATCCGTGAGATCGCTGAGATCTTCGAAGTAGCAGGGATTGAGACAGAAATCATCGCTGCAAGCGTAAGAAATCCGATCCATGTAACAGACTGCGCACTTGCAGGTGCTGACATTGCAACTGTTCCATACAATGTAATCGTACAGATGACAAAACACCCTCTGACAGATGCTGGTATTGTGAAATTCCAGAACGACTATAAAGCCGTATTTGGTGAATAAGGAGAATTTATAATAATGGAAAAATTAGAACTTCAGAAAATTGCAAACGAAGTCCGCAAGGATATCGTTACAGCAGTACATGCTGCAAAAGCAGGACATCCGGGCGGATCTCTGTCTGCAGCAGATGTATTCACATACTTATATTTTGAAGAAATGAACATTGATCCTAAGGATCCTAAGAAAGCTGACCGTGACCGTTTTGTACTTTCCAAAGGCCACACAGCACCAGGATACTATTCTGCACTTGCAGAAAGAGGATTTTTCCCAAAAGAAGACCTGAAGACTCTTCGTCATCTGGGATCTTATTTACAGGGACATCCGGATATGAAACATATCCCGGGTGTTGATATGTCCAGTGGTTCTCTTGGACAGGGAATCTCTGCAGCAGTAGGTATGGCACTTTCTGCTAAATTAAGCAACGAAAGCTATCGTGTATATACCTTATTAGGTGATGGCGAGATCCAGGAAGGCCAGGTATGGGAAGCTGCTATGTTCGCAGGCCACAGAAAACTGGACAACCTTGTAGTGATCGTAGATAACAACGGACTTCAGATCGATGGTAAGATTGACGATGTATGTTCTCCATACCCGATCGATAAGAAATTTGAAGCATTTAACTTCCATGTGATCAACGTTGCAGACGGAAATGATATGGATCAGTTAAAGGCAGCTTTTGATGAAGCTAAGGCTACCAAAGGAATGCCTACAGCAATCATTATGAAAACTGTTAAAGGAAAAGGCGTTTCCTTCATGGAAAACCAGGCCGGATGGCATGGCAAAGCTCCAAATGACGAGCAGTATGCACAGGCAATGGCAGACTTAGAAAAGGTAGGTGAAGCATTATGTCAGAAGTAAAGAAGATCGCAACAAGAGCAAGCTACGGTGCTGCACTGGTTGAATTAGGTAAGAAACATGAGAACCTGGTCGTTCTGGACGCTGACCTTGCTGCAGCTACTCAGACTGGCGTATTCAAAAAAGAATTTCCGGAGCGTCATATTGACTGTGGTATTGCCGAGTGTAATATGATGGGTATTGCTGCAGGTCTGGCTACTACAGGAAAAGTTCCATTTGCCAGCACATTTGCAATGTTTGCAGCAGGACGTGCTTTTGAGCAGGTTCGTAATTCTGTCGCATATCCGAAGATCAATGTAAAAATTGGCGCTACTCATGGCGGAATTTCTGTAGGTGAAGATGGTGCTACCCATCAGTGCTGTGAGGATTTCGCTCTTATGAGAGTGATTCCGGGAATGGTTGTTGCCTGCCCTTCTGATGATATTGAAGCAAAAGCTATGGTAGAAGCAGCTTATGAGCATGTTGGTCCTGTATATATGAGATTTGGACGTCTGGCAGTTCCGGTTATCAATGACAGACCGGACTATAAATTTGAATTAGGTAAAGGTATTGTCCTTCGTGAAGGAAAAGACCTTACGATTATTGCAAACGGTCTCTGCGTAGCTCCTGCTCTTGAAGCAGCAGAGAAGCTTGCGGCAGACGGCGTAGATGCAAAAGTGATCAATATCCATACGATCAAGCCTCTGGATGAAGAACTTGTAGTTGCAGCAGCCAAAGAAACAGGCAAAGTTGTAACTGTAGAAGAGCATTCAGTAATCGGCGGACTTGGCGGAGCAGTATGCGAATGCCTGTCTGAAAAAGCACCTGTACCTGTAAAACGTATCGGTGTAAATGATGTATTCGGAGAATCCGGCCCTGCAACAGCTCTTCTTGAGAAATATGGTCTGGATGCAGAAGGCATTTACAAACAGATCAAAGAATTTGTATAATTTAAGATTCCCTGTGTAATGGTATCTGCCAGTGAGATCACAGTAGACAGCCGGGTTGTCTGAAGCGTCAGCTGCTCCAGCATACCTGCAATGTTTACGATTCCTGTGATATGGATATCACCTACAGGAGGAAGTTCTTTTTGGACTCCGGCACCTGGGTAAAGTGCACCATCTGCGATGGTCACGTATCCCAGGTGCTTTTTTTGACCCAGAGAGGCATCAATGGCAATGACAAGTCCCTGGGGATGATGGGTATGGATAAAGTCGGATGCCTTTTCCAGGTTCAGAGCATGCACAGGATGACACAGAGTTCCGTAGACATAAACTCCGTGTATTTCCTTCTGGCTCAGTTGATGACCGATATAAGGTCCCAGACAGTCGCCGGTTACGCGGTCACTGCCGATACAGAGAAAGATCAGTTCAGACCATGGACCCGGATGATGGAGAATGCATTTTCTTAGAAGAAAGGCAATTTCGCTGGAGGATTCTTTTTCTTGAGAGTTTACATAAAACACCATAAAATTTCTCCTGTTTACTTGGGCTTTATTATTGTTTTTGGCTTATATGTCTGTGAACAGAGAAATCAAGAAAGTCTCTGTCTGATTTATCATATCCTTAATGAATGCTATTTATGCATGATGCAAAATCTGTCGGTAAGTTTTTGGAGATTGCTCTTACAATCTGATAAAATCCGCAGTTTCTGTATGCTATTCTGATAGCCGAAGGGGTGATTTGGAAATGATAGAAGTAATTTATAAGGAGGAAAATCCAGATATACAAGAGGGGGAGGAAGGATTTTGCCTGCCCAGAAATATAAGGCAGATAGGAGTGGCAGGAGAAAAATACAAAATCTATATGGAGGATTATGTATATACATTTCTGATAAGGCTGGCCAGGACAGAAGAAAACCAGGAGGTACAGAAAGGAAGGGTTGCTGTACTTACAGGAGAAATAAAATGGAAGACAGGAACAGCATATCTGTTTATCAGAGGAGCTGTTATGGCAGAAGATATGGAAGCTGCTGTGGATCATGTGGACTTTTCAGGACAGGTATGGAAACAGATTCACGAAGACCAAAAGAAATATTTTGAAGATCAGGAGATTGTTGGCTGGTTCTTTTCTCAGCCACGGATATCTATGGAGGCAACAGAACTTCTGGAAAAAGTACATCTGAAGCATTTCGGAGGAGAAAAAGTGTTGATGCTTATGGAACCTCAGGAAAGTGAAGATGCTTTTTTTCGTTATGAGAACAATACCATGATACGATTGGAAGGTTATTATCTGTATTATGAGAAAAATACCTGTATGCAAAATTATATGGTGGAGAAAAACGAGAAGCTTCAGTCGGATCTGACAGAAAAATATGAAGATAAGGCTGTGAAGGATTTCAGAAAGATCATTACGGAAAAAACAAAGGAGGAAAAAGAAAAAAATACAGTTTCGGTTTTTTCCTATGCAGTGCCTGTGTGTCTGGCGATCGCTGTGCTGACGGTGGGAATGAATTTTTACAGGAATTTTCAGAATCCGGGATATTCTAAGGATCAAAGTAAAGCTGCGTCCTCTGTAATTATAGAAGAAATTACGCCATCACCAACCCCGAAGATAGAAAAGAAGATAGAAAAGAAAACTGCAGATAACGAAAGGATAAAAAAGAAAACCATAAAGAGTAAGGAAAATGAAAAAAAGGAAGTTTCTGTACAACAGACTCCCAAACCAGCTAATCAGACAGGAGAAATCGATCAGTCTGATAAAACAGAGCAGATTTACAGAGAGGAGGCAGATACGAGAAAAGCACAGAAAAGAATGCGGGAGGAGCTGCAAAAGGAAAACGAAACAGCTGCTTCAGAATCTGTCCATGAATCTTATGTGATACAGCCGGGAGACACTCTTTTTCAGATCAGTCTGGAACGTTATGGTGATGCAAAGGAAATAAGCCGGATTTGTGCTTTGAATGGTATAAAAGAAGATGAAATCATTTATCCGGGACAAGTAATTGTATTACCTTAGATATATGTGTTATAATAAATTCTGGATTGTGGCAGCTGCAGATTGCAGAATGATCAATGATGATAGGTAAATGCGGAGTATGTCCGTTCGACTAAAATACTGCAAGGTAAGGATAAAAATGACAAATACAATAAAAAAAATGATGAGAAAACATAAAAAGAAAAAACTGGCTGCCGAAAAAGCAAGGCTTGCCAGAGAACAGGGAAGCACAGGCCGGGAGCATAGTGAGAATTCGCATAACGGACACAAAAGAAGTATTGTGAAAAAAACTGTGCTCATAGCAACGGTGATCGTGGCGGCTGTGACAGCTGTGGCCATTTATGTGGAGAAACGAAGTTACCATAATTATAAGATAGTTAAATCCAGTGAACAGGAGGATGTGGTATCTACCAGCTATGTGGAAATGGATGGAGATATTTTGCGGTATAGTCCGGACGGAGTATCTCTGGTTTCGGATAGTATAGATACAATCTGGAGTGAGACGTATCAGATGCAGAACCCTGTGGCTGATGTGAAGGGAAATCGTGCAGTAATAGCAGATAAAGATGGGACTACCCTGGAGATTTACGATAAATCCGGCAAAACGGGGAGCGTTACTACGTCTTACAGTATTATAAAAGCCAGAGTGTCCAAAAGCGGTCTAGTTGCTGCGATTCTGGATGGAGGCGATGACACCTGGATTGATTTCTATAGTACAGACGGAAGTCTGATCGCAGAAAACCAGACAAAAGTAGATGATCCTGGTTATCCATTGGATGTTGCTATTTCAGACGATGGGGTTATCATGATGGTTACTTACCAGTTTGTGGATGGGAATGATACGACCAGCTATGTGGCTTTTTATAATTTTGGGGATGTAGGCCAGAATGAAGATGACCGTATTGTCAGTGGATATAAATATGAAGGTGTGGTGATCCCCCAGATCCAATATCTGGAAAAGGGACGCGCTGTTGCGCTTAAAGATAATGGATTTACTCTTTACCAGGGAAGCCAGATTCCCAAAGAAGGTAAAACCGTGGAAGTGGAAAAGGAAATTGTCAGCACCTTTTTCGATGATGATATGATAGGGCTTGTATTTAAGAATGACAGCAAGGATAAGCAGTATACGATGGAAGTGTATTCTACAGATGGCAATCTGAAATTCAAACAGAATTTTAATATTCCGTATACTACCATTAAACTGAGCGGTGGGAATATTCTGATGTATAACAGTTCACAGATATGTGTAATGAACAGCAGAGGAGTTCAGAAATATATGGGATCAGTAGACGGCACCATTAAGGATTTCTTTAAGATTGGGTGGAACAGATATCTGCTCGTTCTGGACAGTGGTGTAGATGTGATCAAGCTGGGATAGGAGGAATAATATGAATATAACCTGGCCCGGTATTATTGCGATTGCAATTTTGATCCTGTCTTGCCTGCGCGGTTACAGACGCGGATTGATCCGAGAAGTAGTTTCACTGATATGCGTAGTCCTGTCTATTGTTCTGGTATGGTTTATTAATCCATATGTGAATAACTATATCCGTGAAAACACATCTATATATGAAACCATACAGCAAAACTGCAGCAAATTTGCAGAAGAAAAGGGGATAAAAGCCCAGACTGTGACAGAAGAAAGCCAGGAGAACGCCATATCTGATCTGGATTTTCCGGATCTGTTGTCCGGCGGACTGACAGAGAATAATAATTCATCAGTTTATCAATATCTTTCGGTGAATACATTTTCAGATTATGTTGTTGGATACCTGGCGCAAATTGTAGTAAATGGAATTTCATTTCTGATTTCTTTTATACTGGCAACTTTATTCATAAGATGTATTACCTGGGCTACAAATCTGATCGCCGGGCTTCCTGTAATCCGTGGGGTAAACAAAATTGCAGGGGGATTGCTGGGAGGCGTGAAATTTGTGATTATGATCTGGATTTTGTTTTTAGTATTTACCGTTTTGTGCAATACGAAACTGGGAGATACAGCCCTGAAACTTATCATGCAGGATCCTTTGTTAAATTATTTGTATGATAAGGATATTCTGATTAAAATCTTTATGAATATATTTTACACAAAATAGGTAAATGAAAAATAAATGTAAATAAATGTAAAAAGGTGCTTGACGTAGACGAAAAACAATGGTATGATAAATCCGCTTCTGAATGAGGCGGATTTCTATTTTCTCAGAAACAAAATTGAAACTAAAAAAAGGTAAAAAAGTTGTTGACAGAGATAAATGGATGTGATATTATATCAGAGTTGCTGATGCGGATTGTTGAAAAAGAATTTAAAAAATAAATAAAAAAGTTCTTGACAACATAAAAGTCAGCTGGTATAATATAAAAGCTGTCGCAAAGACAGACAACCTTGATAACTAAACAGTGAAACACATACGATTCTCGAAAATTCTTTACACATGA
>CAKRYE010000002.1 GCA_934426285.1 uncultured Blautia sp. | reverse complement strand
ATCGAAAACGGAATGGAGCCTAAGACATTGCAGAAAATATTAGGTCATAATTCTTTGCAGATGACGATGGATCTGTATTGCCATGTACGAGAAAGTACGCTGACGGATGAGATGGAACGAATAGCGAATTTTATGTAGCGAAAAAATGAGTGGTAAGCGAGTGGTAAGTTAAGAAATCGAGTGCCAGAAAACCCAATAAAATCAAGCATTTGTTCAAATAACACTTGAAGTTTTTCATATTTTAGAGAGCGCAGTACTTTAAAATGATGTATAAAAAATGTATAGAGAGAATACAGAGGGTGCGTATACGCAGATGGAAGCTTCCAATGCTGTGCATCGGGATGATTGGATCTGGGATTTTGCTGCTGGGGTACAGGGCAAGACCGGATCTGCGGATTGCCTGTCTGGATGTGGGCCAGGGGGATGGCATTGTCCTGGAGATTGAAGGAACCTGGAATCTGCTTATTGACGGAGGGAGCAGCAACAAAAGTGCTGTGGGACAGTATCAGATTCTGCCTTATCTGAAAAGCAGGGGTATATCCAGGCTGGATGGGATTTTTATTTCCCATACAGATGGGGATCATATCAGTGGTGCAGAGGAAATTCTTGAGTATGTTGGGAAGGGGCTCACTTCCATAAGAGTCGATCATCTGATTTTGCCGGACTGGGAAGAAGAACCGGAAAATTATCTGAAACTGAGAGAACTTGCGCAGACTGCAGAGGTGCAGGTGCTTCAGGTAAAGGCAGGAGACAGAATCTGTTATGGAAATGCACAGCTGGATATTCTCTGGCCGGAAAAAGGTGCTGTGGGGGAGGATGTGAATGAGGAGGCCATGGTGATGGAACTGGAATATGGGAAATTCAAGGGGCTTTTTACAGGAGACATTGGTATGGAAACAGAGAAAAAACTTCAGAGTGCCCATCGTCTGGAGGATGTGGATTTTCTAAAAGTAGCCCATCATGGTTCGAGGTATTCTACAGGTGAAGAATTTCTGAATGTAGTAAAACCGGAGCTGGCAGTAATTTCCTGTTCCGCCTCTAATACCTATGGGCATCCTTCGCCGGAAACACTCCACCGCCTGGAGGATGCAGGAACTGAAATCTGCAGGACAGACAGAAGTGGAGCGGTGATAGTGGAGGTAGATGAGGAAAAAATGAAAGTACAGAGGTTTATTATTGACTGATCTTCAGATTTCCGCTAGACTGAAAGAAAATGAACAGAAATGGCTGGTAAAGACTATTGAAAAATATACAGGAAGACATTAAAACAGGGAATTTCAGAAAAGCATATCTTTTATATGGGGAAGAAGCTTATCTGAAGCAGCAGTATAAAACAAATTTGGAAAAAGCCTTGAATCCAGACGGAGATACTATGAACTTTGCGCATTATGAAGGAAAAGGCATTGATATCCGGCAGCTTATTGATCTGTGTGAAACTATGCCTTTTTTTGCAGACAGAAGAGTGATTATTCTGGAGGATACCGGCTTTTTCAAAAATAAATGTGAGGAACTGGCAGAGTACATGAAGGAGCTTCCGGATTATCTCTGTATGGTATTTGTGGAATCAGAGGTAGATAAGCGCAGCCGTATGTATAAAGCTGTGAAGTCCTGTGGGGCTATTGCGGAATTTATCAGACAGGATGAGAAAACACTGATGGGCTGGGCGGCCGGACTTCTGGGAAAAGCAGGAAAAAGAATTACACAGAGGGATATGGAGCTGCTTCTGACAAAAACAGGTACAGACATGGGAAACCTGCGCATGGAGCTTGAAAAGCTGATCTGCTACACAGAAGGACGGGATGTTGTTACTGCCGGAGATATTGAAGAAATCTGTACGACCCAGACCACGAACCGTATTTTCGATATGGTACGTGCAGTAACGGAGAAGAATCAAAAACGGGCTCTGGAGCTTTATTATGATCTCCTTACTCTGAAAGAGCCTCCTATGCGTATCCTTTTTCTTCTTGCCAGACAATACAGACAGCTTCTTCTGGCCAAACAATTTGCAGCTTCCGGTCTTGCCCAGACGGAGATCGCTTCCAAGCTTGGAATTCCGGTTTTTGCTCTTCGCAACGTTCTTTCCTGTGCCCGGGCTTATACAGTCTCAGAGCTGGAATGTGCAGTAGAAGATTTTGTGGATGCAGAAGAAGCTGTAAAAACCGGCAGGCTGGAGGATAAGCTCAGTGTAGAATTACTGATCATCAAATACAGTTCAAAAGCATAAAAAAAGACAGCCACATGACGGTGATGGCTGTCTCTTTTAATCATAAGCTTATAATTAAAATCTAAAATATATTATTATGCAATGCTGTTAACAGCTTTGGATAAACGAGCAACTTTTCTTGCGCAGTTGTTTTTGTGGTAAACACCTTTAGATGTAGCCTTGCTGATTGTAGAAACTGCATCCTTTAATGCTACTTCTGCAGCTGCTTTATCCTTGTTCTCTACAGCAACCTCAACTTTTTTGATAGAAGTCTTAACAGCAGATTTGATAGATTTGTTTCTAGCTGCTTTTGTTCTGTTTACTAAAATTCTTTTCTTAGCAGATTTAATGTTAGCCAATTCGTACACCTCCAATTTTATTCGATTTAAATGTCCTGTCATAGAAACAGACACGGGCGTTCCCATGAACATGCTTATATATATTATTACAGTTTTTTTGACTTGTCAATATATTTTTGGCCTAAAATAAAGAAAAAATCATATTATTATAGAGGAAAATAGGACATATTTGTGACAGTGTATAATTTATCGTGAAAACGTGGAAAATGACAATGTAAAAATAAATTTGCACTTCACAGGGGATCCTGTGTAAATGGCAATAAAGACTCTGAGAGTACCTTAGATACACAGGAGGAAAATTATGTTGGGAAGCTACGAAATCCGGACAGATCTGGCACTGGAAGCCAGGGAGCAGTTTACAGAGAAAAATGTAGAAATACGGGGTGTAGAGGTTCGTGAGAATTATGATGAGGAAAAGGACATTCGAACTACGGTGGTAAAAATAACTACAGAAAACGGTGCCAAAGCAATGGGAAGACCCCAGGGAAACTATATTACAATAGAAGCCCCTGGACTTTCCATGTCGGATGAGGATTATCACAGAGAAATTTCCCGGGAAATTGCCAGACATCTCAGAAATCTGATCTCATTGGAACAGGAAACGTCCATATTGGTAGCAGGGCTTGGAAATTCGGCTATCACAGCAGATTCTCTGGGGCCTCATGTGGTGGAAAATCTCCGGATCACAAGACATATGATCAAGGAATACGGATTAAAAAATCTGGGAAAGGAACAGATGCACCGCATCAGCGGGATTATTCCCGGTGTAATGGCGCAGACAGGAATGGAGACCTCCGAGATTCTTAAGGGAATTGTGGCAGAGACCAGACCGGATGTGGTAATTGCCATAGATGCGCTGGCTGCCAGAAGTACCAGACGGTTAAACAGAACCATACAGATCACAGATACAGGAATTCATCCGGGATCCGGCGTTGGAAATCACAGAATTGGTCTGACAGAGGAAAATTTACAGACAAAAGTGATCGGTATTGGAGTTCCTACAGTGGTAGATGCGGCAACAATTGTTCATGATTCCATGGCCCATCTGCTGGATGCTCTGGAAGAGGCCGAACGGAAGGAGTTTCTGGAGGAAATGATCTCACCCCATCTTCATACCATGTTTGTGACCCCGAAGGATGTGGATGAAACTGTAAAATATTTAAGCTTTACTATTTCAGAGGGGCTGAATCTGGCGTTTTGCTGACAGGTCAGAAGTATATTTAAGGAAAGTTTGTCATAGGATTCTCCTGAGAGGTGATCATGTGACCAGATTTCAGAAAGCGCTTGGCATATTGCTGAGTCTGTGCTTTTTTACAATTCTGACAATTGTGCCAGAGCCTGTTTTTACAGGAAAAAATGTGTACAGGCATCTGCCGCTGTATCGTTTTCTGGAAAAGAAATCCCGGGAAATAGACCAGTATGGTGATCAGAAAACTTATGAGGCCATTGCCAGTGAAAATGGAAAATATCTGAGACAAAAGGCGAAGGAAGAGCAAACTTCAATTTCAGAGAAGGAAAAGAAGGAAAATTCCAAAAGTAAGAAGAAGCAGAAAACAAAGAAACAGAAAACCAAGAAGACTGAAAAAAAGGACACTTCCCGGGAGACTATTTCAACAGCAGTCCCTGATCCGGTAATTGATCTGTCTCCTGACCTGCTGGCTGACTATGATTATCTGCTGGGACAGTTTTATATTGTAGATTCCAATACAGAAACCAATCCTGCACAGCTGAATGCCAGAGATTTTCTGAAACAGGATTTTAAAATTTCAAAAGACACAGATACACCCCAGATTCTGATCTATCACAGTCATTCACAGGAAACATTTGCAGATTCCAGAGAAGGGGAAGAGGCGGATACTATTGTAGGAGTGGGAGATTATCTGACACAGCTTCTTTCAGAAAATTATGGATATCAGGTTGTCCATCTCAAAGAACAGTTCGACATGGCAGGAGGGGAACTGGACCGCAGTGCTGCCTATGATTATGCCCGGGATTATCTGGAACCCTACCTTCAGGAAAATCCGGATATCCAGGTGATCATAGACCTCCATCGGGATGGTGTTCCCGAGGACCGCCATCTTGTAACAGAGATTAATGGAAAACCTACAGCTCAGATCCTCTTTTATAATGGACTAAGCTACACTACAGCGAAAGGTTCACTGGAATATCTTCCCAATCCATACATACAGCAAAACCTGGCATTCTCTTTCCAGCTGGAATATCAGGCAGCCCAATATTACCCTGAATTTTACAGGGGAATCTACCTTGCCGGCTATCGCTATAACCTTCACTTACGCCCTCGTTCCATCCTCCTGGAAGTCGGTGCACAGACCAACACTGTCCAGGAAGTAAAAAACGCCATGGAACCATTTGCTTACATCCTCAATAAAGTCCTGCAGGGATAAGAAGAAATAGATGACAAAGCCCTGAATAATATGATATAATATCCAACTAGCAAATGAACAATTAGAAAGAAAAGAACCTAGGAGGGAATTCCTGAATGATAGATCAGAGCAAAATCAGAAATTTCTGTATTATTGCACATATAGACCATGGCAAATCCACCCTTGCCGACAGAATTATCGAAATGACCGGAACTTTGACTGAACGTGAAATGCAGTCACAGGTACTGGACAACATGGAGCTTGAAAGAGAGCGTGGGATTACCATCAAATCCCAAGCAGTGCGTATTGTATACAAAGCCAAAGACGGGGAAGAATATATCTTTAACCTGATTGACACCCCAGGTCATGTCGACTTCAACTATGAAGTATCCCGAAGCCTTGCTGCCTGTGACGGTGCGATCCTGGTAGTAGATGCAGCACAGGGAATCGAAGCTCAGACACTGGCAAATGTATACCTTGCACTTGACCATGATTTGGATGTTCTTCCTGTTATCAACAAGATCGATCTGCCAAGTGCAGAACCGGACCGTGTAGTAAATGAGATCGAGGATGTTATTGGACTTGAAGCCCACGACGCTCCGAGAATTTCTGCCAAAACAGGACTGAACGTGGAAGAAGTGCTGGAGCAGATTGTGACAAAGATCCCCGCACCTCACGGTGATGTAGATGCACCATTGAAGGCACTGATCTTTGACTCAATCTATGATGCATACAAAGGTGTTATTGTATTCTGCCGTGTTATGGATGGCCGTGTGAAAAGAGGCACTCAGATCCATATGATGGCAACCGGCTTCACCACAGAGGTTGTAGAAGTAGGATACTTTGGTGCAGGTCAGTTCATTCCATGCGAGGAACTGACAGCAGGCATGGTTGGTTACATCACTGCCAGCATTAAAAATCTTGGTGACACTCGGGTAGGTGACACAGTTACAGATAAGGACAGACCATGTGCAGAAGCACTTCCGGGCTATAAGAAAGTAAATCCTATGGTATACTGCGGATTATATCCTGCAGACGGTGCCAAATATGGAGATTTAAGAGATGCACTTGAGAAACTTCAGCTTAACGATGCTTCTCTTTTCTATGAGCCGGAGACATCTGTAGCTCTTGGCTTTGGTTTCCGCTGCGGATTCCTGGGACTTCTTCATCTGGAGATCATTCAGGAACGTCTGGAAAGAGAATATAACCTTGACCTTGTAACCACAGCACCGGGCGTAATTTATAAAGTTCACAAGACAAACGGTGAAGTTATCAATTTGACAAATCCAAGCAATCTGCCTGACCCGTCAGAGATCGAATATATGGAAGAGCCTATGGTAAATGCTGAGATCATGGTGACAACAGAATTTATCGGTGCTATTATGGATCTTTGCCAGGAGCGAAGAGGACAGTATCTGGGAATGGATTATATGGAAGAAACACGTGCCCTTCTGAAATATAAGCTTCCATTAAATGAAATCATCTATGATTTTTTTGATGCGCTGAAATCCCGTTCCAGAGGCTATGCTTCCCTGGACTATGAACTTTGCGGATATGAGAGAAGTGAACTTGTGAAGCTGGATATTCTGGTAAATAAAGAAGAGGTGGATGCCCTTTCCTTTATCGTACATGCAGATACTGCCTATGAGAGAGGCCGTAAGATGTGTGAGAAACTGAAGGATGAGATTCCGCGCCAGCTTTTTGAAATTCCAATCCAGGCTGCCATCGGAAGCAAGATCATTGCAAGAGAGACGGTACGTGCTATGCGTAAGGACGTTCTTGCCAAATGTTACGGTGGTGATATTTCCCGTAAGAAGAAACTTCTGGAGAAACAGAAGGAAGGTAAGAAGCGTATGCGCCAGGTAGGTAATGTGGAAATTCCGCAGAAAGCCTTTATGAGTGTACTGAAGCTGGATGATAAATAAAAACCGCACAGAAGAATTGAGGGTGTTTGGCATGATAAAAATAAATAGAAGGGCAGTGGTCATTTTACTGGCAAGTTTATTCTGTATCATAATAGCTGGCTGTGGAAAAAAGAAGGAATTGGATGCGGCTTCTTCCAAGGTGCTGCCTATTACTGTGGCGGCGCCTTCTAATACACCTACTCCTTCTGTGGAACAGGTGGACTCTGCAGCGGTTACTACAAACGGAAATTTGACAATGGTGAATGAATATCTGGCAGGAGAAAATGAAGAATAGGAAAGAAAATTCTCCTATGGAAATCTATATCCACATTCCGTTCTGCATCAGAAAATGTGATTACTGTGATTTCCTTTCAGGGCCTTCGGGACCAAAGGAGCAAGCTGATTATGTACAGGCTCTTCTGAGGGAAATACAGGCAGTAGAGGAAGGTGAAGGAAGGAGTGTATCCTCCATATTTATTGGAGGAGGCACTCCTTCTGTGTTGGATGAGAGACTTCTGGGAGACATACTGAAAGAAATCAGAAACAGATTTAAAATAGAAGAGGATGCAGAGATTACCATAGAGGTAAATCCGGGAACAGCAAATATTGGCAAGCTTCAGGCATACAGAGAAATGGGAATCAACCGATTAAGTATAGGACTGCAGTCCCCTGAGGACAGGGAGCTGAAAATTCTGGGAAGAATTCATAATTACGGGCAGTTTCTGGAAACCTATCAAGAGGCAAGGATAGTTGGATTTGACAATATTAATATTGATTTAATGAGTGCAATTCCGGATCAGACCTATGAGGGCTGGGTGAAAAATCTGCGAACAGTTGCAGAATTGGAACCGGAACATATTTCTGCATACAGCCTGATCGTGGAAGAGGGGACACCCTTTGCTGCGCGGAAGCTTAATCTGCCTGATGAAGATACAGAATATAATATGTATGAAGCAACTGCACAGATCCTGAAGGAATATGGGTTTGAACAGTATGAGATTTCCAATTATGCCAGAAAAGGCAGGGAATGCAGACATAACGTAGGCTACTGGACCAGACAGGATTATCTGGGATTTGGTCTGGGAGCTTCTTCCCTTTATGGAAAAGAACGCTTTGCCAATACTGCAGATATGAAAAAATATCTGGAAAACAGCAGAAATCTGGAAAAAATAAGGGAAAAAGAGCCATCTCTCACAAGAGAAGATGAAATGGCAGAATTTATGTTCCTTGGTCTTCGCATGATCAGGGGAATTGTAAAGTCTGATTTTCAAGAGAATTTTGGCTGTACAATAGAGTCAGTATATGAAGAGGTTCTGGAGAAGTATGAGTCCATGGGATTGCTGCTGGAGCAAGATGGCAGGATCTTCCTGAGCAGGGATGGAATCCATGTAAGTAATTCGATTATGGCGGAATTTTTGCTGTAAACAGCTTGACGAACAAATGTTCCTATATTATACTGGGAACAGAATTCGGAAATGAAGTGGAATGAAGTACTATAGGAAACAGGAGGCAGGCAATGGCTGCGGATACAACGAAGAAACAATTTATCAGGATCAGAGGAGCGAATGTTAATAATCTTAAGAATTTAAGTGTAGATATTCCCAGAGATAAGTTTGTAGTGCTTACCGGACTGAGTGGTTCCGGTAAGTCATCACTGGCTTTTGATACCATTTATGCAGAGGGACAGAGACGATATATGGAATCCCTTTCTTCTTATGCAAGGCAGTTCCTGGGACAGATGGAGAAGCCGGATGTGGAAAGTATCGAGGGTCTGCCCCCTGCCATTTCCATTGATCAGAAATCTACCAACCGTAATCCCCGTTCCACAGTGGGGACTGTGACAGAGATTTATGACTATTTCAGACTTCTGTATGCCAGAGTGGGAATTCCCCATTGTCCCAAATGCGGAAGAGAGATTAAGAAGCAGACAGTAGACCAGATGGTAGACAGTATTATGTCTTTTCCTGAGCGAACGAAGCTCCAGCTGCTGGCTCCTGTTGTGAGAGGACGTAAGGGAACCCATGCCAGGCTTCTGGATCAGGCCAAGCGAAGCGGTTATGTCCGTGTGCAGATTGACGGAAATATGTATGAGCTTTCTGAGGAGATCAGCCTGGATAAGAATATCAAACATAATATAGAGATCGTTGTAGACCGTCTGATCGTAAAGCCGGGGATTGAGAAGAGACTTTCCGATTCCATTGAGACTGTACTGGAGTTGGCAGAAGGGCTTTTGATGGTAGACACTATGGATGGAAATATCCATAATTTCAGCCAGAGTTTCTCCTGTCCGGACTGTGGAGTGAGTATTGATGAGATCGAGCCCAGAAGTTTTTCCTTTAACAATCCCTTTGGTGCCTGCCCGGATTGTCTGGGATTGGGATATAAGATGGAATTTGATATTGATCTGATGATTCCGGATAAATCATTGAGTATTCTTGAGGGTGCCATTGTGGTGACAGGATGGCAGTCATGCACAAGCGAGGGCAGTTTTTCCAGAGCAATCCTGGATGCACTTGCCAGGGAGTATGATTTCAGTCTGGCAACCCCATTTGAGGATTATCCGGAGAAGATCAAGGATATTCTGGTCAATGGAACCAATGGGCATTCCGTTAAAGTTTATTATAAAGGTCAGCGCGGAGAGGGTGTTTATGATGTGGCATTTCCGGGACTGATCCGAAATGTGGAGCAGAGATACCGGGAGACAGGCTCAGATACCATGAAGCAGGAGTATGAGTCTTTTATGCGCATCACTCCCTGTAAAACCTGTAAAGGACAGAGACTGAAGAAAGAATCTCTGGCTGTAACAGTGGCAGATAAGAATATCTATGAGATCACCAATCTTTCTATAGAGAAGCTGAAGGCTTTTCTGGCAGATATGCAGTTATCGGAACAGCAGCAGCTGATCGGTAAGCAGATACTGAAGGAGATCAGAGCGAGAGTCAGCTTTCTGTCTGATGTAGGTCTGGATTATTTGTCTCTGGGCCGTGCTACGGGTACTCTTTCCGGCGGGGAAGCACAAAGGATCCGTTTGGCTACACAGATCGGCTCCGGTCTGGTAGGGGTTGCCTATATTCTGGATGAGCCCAGTATCGGACTTCATCAGAGAGACAATGACAGACTTCTAAGTTCCCTGATGAAGCTTCGTGATCTGGGAAACAGCCTGATCGTTGTAGAACATGATGAGGACACCATGCGTGCTGCAGACTGTATTGTGGATATCGGGCCGGGAGCAGGAGAGCATGGCGGACAGCTGGTTGCCATGGGAACTGCTGAAGATCTGATGAAGAATGAAAATTCTATTACAGGAGCTTATCTGAGTGGAAAATTAAAGATTCCGGTACCAGCAGAGAGACGTAAACCGACCGGGTTCCTTACGATCAAAGGGGCAGCAGAGAATAATCTTAAGAATATTGATGTGAAAGTTCCGCTGGGGATTATGACCTGCATTACCGGAGTTTCCGGATCAGGTAAGAGTTCTCTGATCAATGAGATTCTGTATAAGCGTCTGGCCAGAGACCTGAACCGGGCCAGAGTGATTCCTGGTAAACATAAGGATATTCTGGGAGTAGATCAGCTTGATAAGGTGATCAATATTGACCAGTCACCGATTGGGCGTACACCCAGGTCTAATCCTGCAACTTATACCGGAGTGTTTGATCAGATCAGGGATCTTTTTGCTGCCACAGCAGATGCCAAGGCGAAGGGCTACAAGAAGGGACGCTTCAGCTTTAATGTAAAAGGCGGCAGATGTGAGGCCTGCAGTGGTGACGGTATTATAAAGATCGAGATGCATTTTCTTCCGGATGTTTATGTACCCTGTGAAGTCTGCAAAGGAAAACGTTATAACAGAGAAACTCTGGAAGTAAAATATAAGGGCAAGAGTATTTATGATGTATTGAATATGACTGTGGAGGAGGCACTGACCTTTTTTGAAAATGTTCCTTCAATTAAAAGAAAGATCCAGACTCTTTATGATGTGGGACTTTCTTATATCCGTCTGGGACAGCCTTCCACAGAGCTTTCCGGAGGAGAAGCCCAGAGGATCAAGCTTGCCACAGAGCTGAGTAAGAGAAGTACAGGTAAAACCATTTATATTCTGGATGAGCCCACAACAGGTCTTCATTTTGCTGATGTGCATAAGCTTGTGGAGATTCTGAAGCGATTATCAGAGGGTGGCAATACGGTAGTAGTCATCGAACATAATCTGGATGTGATCAAGACAGCCGATTATATTATTGATATTGGTCCGGAAGGGGGCGACAAGGGAGGTACGGTAGTTGCCTGGGGAACACCGGAGGAAGTAGCACAGTCGCCGGTTTCTTATACCGGAAAATATGTGAAAAAATACCTGGAATAATATCTGAAATAACATTGCAGGGCTTTCTTTTTCAATAAAAGTTGTATATAATGAATACGCAAACAGCAGAGCGGATGATTTTATCCGCTTGATCAAAACAGAAAGAAAGGGGATTCCTATGCCTGCAAGTGATATTGGAATTGACCTGGGAACCAGGAACAGTCTGGCTTATTCTACAACAAGAGGTCTGGTGCTTAATGAGCCTTCCGTTGTAGTTTATGATAAAAATACAGAGAAGATCAGAGCAATCGGGGAAGAAGCCCGCAGTGCGGAGGCACACATTACTTCTGATATGGAGATTATTCGCCCTATCCGACAGGGCGTGATCGTAGATTATAATGTTATGGAAAAAATGCTGAAATATTTTATTTCCAAAGCAATGGGAAGGCGTGCTTTCCGTAAGCCAAGGATCAGTATTTGCGTTCCAAGCGGAATTACGGAGATTGAGAGAAAGGCAGTAGAGGAGGCTACTTATCAGGCGGGAGCCAGAAACGTGTATATGGTAGAGGAGCCTATTGCAGCAGCCATCGGAGCAGGACTGGATGTGACCAAGCCCTTTGGAAATCTGGTAGTGGATATTGGAGCCGGAACTACGGATGTTGCAGTGATTTCCATGGGAGGAGTAGTTGTTTCTGCTTCTGTCAAGGTGGCCGGAGATATTTTTAACCAGGCGATCATGAATTATGCCAGAAAAAGTCATGGCCTTTTTATAGGAGAAGATATGGCAGAGAAGATTAAAATACAGATCGGAACTGCCTGTGAGGAACCAGACCCCAGAACTATGGAGGTGAAGGGACGTAATGTAAACACAGGACTTCCCAAGGTTGTTACACTTACCTCAGAGGAAATCCGTGTGGCCCTTAAGGATGCTACAGGACAGATCGTGGAAGCAGTTCATGGGGTTCTTGAGAAGACTCCTCCGGAACTGGCTGCAGATATTGTGGACAGGGGAATTGTCCTTACCGGAGGTGGGGCATTGCTTCATGGAATGGATACACTGATCGAGCAGAGAACCGGTGTGAGCACGCTGACAGTGCAGAATGCAATGGGTGTAGTTGCAGTAGGTACAGGAAAATATGCAGAAGTCGTGGCCAGGCTCGACGGATAAATGAAAGAGGGTTGCCGGAGTAAGCATTTTTGGATATTATTATGCTTATATGGCAGCCTTTTTTGCTTTAGGATCAGGGAAAGGAAGAAAATAAATGAGTGAAACTGTTACAGGATATATAGATCATATCATTTTCAGAAATGAAGAAAATGGTTATACAGTTATGGTGGTGAAAAATTCAGAAAATGAGGAAGAACTAACCTGCGTAGGAAGCTTCCCGGCTGTATCGCAGGGGACAACCATCCAGGCCTCCGGGATTTATACCCATCATCCTGTATATGGAAAACAGTTTCAGATTTCATCTTTTGTAGAGAAGATTCCAGAGGACACATATGCTATGGAACGATATCTGGGTTCAGGAGCGATCAAGGGCATTGGTGCAGCACTGGCAGCCAGGATTGTGCGCAGGTTTGGTGAGGATACCATCCGAATTGTGGAAGAGGAACCGGAGCGTCTGGCTGAAGTGAAGGGGATCAGCGAGAAGAAGGCCAGAGAAATTGCGGCTCAGGTAACAGAAAAAACAGAAATGCGCAAAGCTATGATTTTTTTGCAGAAATATGGGATTTCTCTGAATCTGGGAGCTAAAATATATCAGAAGTACAAGGATTCCCTTTATACAGTACTGCAGGAAAATCCCTACAGACTGGCAGAGGATATTTCGGGGGTAGGATTTAAGATCGCAGATGAGATTGCAGCCAGAATAGGAATCCATGCAGATTCAGATTACAGAATCCGCAGTGGAATGTTGTATACTTTGCTGCAGGCTTCGGGAGAAGGACATACGTATCTTCCCAAGGATCAGCTTTTTTCCAGATGTGCAAAGCTTCTGGGAGTGGATGAATCTTATATGGAGAAGCATCTTATGGATATGCTTCTGGACAGAAAGCTGGTAATGCAGGAAAAGAAGGGCGAAAAAATCATCTATCCCAGCCAGTACTATTATCTGGAGCTGAATACTGCCAGAATGCTTTGTGAACTGAATATCTGCTGCCCTGAGGATGAGAATATTGTAGAAAAGAGGATTGCAGCCATTGAAAAGGAAACCGGTACAGTGCTGGATGAGATGCAGAAAAAAGCAGTGACAGAAGCAGCCGGCCATGGACTTTTCATACTGACCGGAGGACCGGGTACAGGAAAAACAACTACGATCAATGCAATCATCCGTTTTTTTGAGGGAGAGGGCGCTGAGCTTCGGCTGGCTGCACCTACAGGCAGAGCAGCCAAACGAATGACAGAGGCTACCGGATATGAGGCACAGACTATCCACAGACTTCTGGAACTGAATGGGATGCCGGAGGATGACAGAAGTACAGGGGCTGTCCATTTTGAGAGAAATGCACAGAATCCTCTGGAGGCAGATGTGATTATTATTGATGAGATGTCCATGGTAGATATTCATCTGATGCATTCCCTGCTTCTGGCAATTACAGCAGGAACCAGACTGATCCTGGTAGGGGACGAAAACCAGCTCCCCAGTGTGGGACCGGGAAATGTGCTGAGAGATATTATCCACAGCGGCTGCTTTCCGGTAATAGAGTTGACGAAGATCTTCCGTCAGGCTTCTGAAAGTGACATTGTGGTAAATGCCCATAAGATTAACCGTGGAGAACCGGTAGAGATCAATAATAAAAGCAGGGACTTCTTTTTCCTGAAGAGATATGATGCGGATATGATCATCCGTGTGGTGATCGCGCTGATCCAGGATAAGCTGCCCAGATATGTAAATGCCAGACCTTTTGAAATCCAGGTACTGACACCTATGCGAAAAGGCCTTCTGGGAGTGGAACGGCTAAACCAGATGCTCCAGAGATATCTGAATCCTCAGGATGGTTCCAAAAAGGAAAAAACACTGGGAGACCGCCTGTTCCGTCAGGGCGATAAGGTAATGCAGATCAAGAATGATTATCAGATGGAATGGGAGGTCAGGGGAAGATACGGGATCCCGGTAGAAAAGGGAATTGGAGTTTTTAACGGTGATACCGGAATCCTATGTGAGATTAATGAATTTGCCGAAACTGCGGAGGTTGAGTTTGAAGATGGACGTTTTGCCACATATTCTTTTAAGCAGCTGGAAGAGCTGGAACTGGCCTACGCCATTACCATACATAAATCCCAGGGCTCGGAATATCCGGCAGTGATCCTGCCTGTTTTGTCCGGCCCTCAGATGCTTTTAAACAGAAACCTTTTGTATACTGCTGTGACCAGGGCCAGGAAATGTGTAACTGTGGTAGGCAGTGAGGAAACCTTTGCGGAGATGATCCGCAATGAAAAACAGCAGAAACGTTACAGTGCCCTGGATGAGCGGATCCGGGAGTTGAATGAGTCAATAAAGAAAGGCGAAGAGTGAATTCACTGCTGAAAAATATCCTGAATGTTTTTTACCCCAGATGTTGTCCGGTGTGTCAGAAAATACTAAAGGATCAGAACAGACTGATCTGTCCGGAATGTGAAAAAAAACTGAAACCTATCGGTCAGCCCAGATGCTATTTGTGTGGGAAGCCTGTGGAAAAAGGTGAATACTGTGCAGATTGTCTCAGACATCCCCATATTTTTGATCAGGGCAGAGGTATCTTTGTGTATGATGACAGGATGCGAAAATCTGTTCTCAGATATAAATACAGTGGGTGCAGGGAATACGGAGAGTTTTATGCCAGGGCAATGTATCTTTATGGCAGCAGGGATGTGAGAGACTGGAATCCGGATCTGATCGTACCTGTGCCTGTACATCGTACAAAGCTTCGGATGCGGGGATTTAATCAGGCTGCATTTCTGGCAGAAAAACTGAGCAGTTACACGGGGATTCCTGTCAGGCAGGATCTGGTTCTTAAAATCCGGAAGACAAAATCTCAGAAAAAGCTCAACGCAGTACAGAGAAGAAAAAATCTGGAGGAAGCTTTTCAGGTCAATGAAGATGTGCAGGGAAAGAGGATTCTGGTGGTGGATGATGTTTATACTACAGGCAGTACCGTAGATGCTATGGCTTCCTGTCTGAAGAAAAAAGGGGCATCGGCAGTTTATTTTCTCACTGTGTGTATCGGCAGGATATAAATTGGATTTAAGGCTTTCATTAACCGATGATGTATGATACAATCAATCTGTATGATTACAAGTTCATGTGCGTTTAAGGAGTTATTTATGTTAAATGAAGAAAAGATAAAAATCATGAATAAGCTTGCAATGTATGAACAGGGAGAAGGGAAAAAATATCTTCCGGTGAGCAAATATTACAGAAGTGATTATATTGGCCTGGCTCTGATCAAGAATTTTTTCCTTGTGACCATAGGATATGGCCTTGTACTGGTCGGAGTTGCAGCATATTTCGGAGAATACCTGATGGAGAATATCCATAAAATGGATCTGGTAAAGCTGGGAACAGAGATTGTTGTGGGGTATGTTGCTGTATTGATCGTTTTCTCACTGCTCACATACATACAGTATTCTGTGAAGTATCACCGTGCGAAAAAAAGCGTGAAAAAATATTACAGTGAACTGACACAGCTGAACAAGATATATGGACGTGAAGAAAAAAAATCCTCGGCCAGAGGAATTCCAGGAGGGTATAAAAAATGACAGCATTACTTGAATTAAAACAGAAGATTAAAAATTTATATGGGCAGTATGAAATTTATATCCTGCCGGTGCTTCGCTGTATTCTGGCACTTTTATACTTTACATGGATCAATGCCAATATGGGATATATGAGCCAGCTTAACAATATATTTATTGTTCTTATCCTGGCTCTGATCTGTTCGATTTTACCTTCCGGAGTTATGATTTTTGCAGGTTTTGCTCTGATGATCGCTCACGGGTATGCGCTGGGAGTGGAAGTGGCAGGTTTTCTGCTGTTACTGATCTTATTTATGCTGATCCTTTTTCTCAGATTCAGCGCAGGCACAAATCTGGTACTGGTATTTACTCCTCTTTCTTTTGGATTCAGCATACCGGCTCTTCTTCCTATTGGAAGCGGTTTGTTAAGCAGTGCAGTTTCCGCACTTCCGGCAGGCTGCGGAGTAATTGTTTATTATTTTATTCGTTTTCTGAAAGTGCAGCATAAGCTTCTGGAGAATCCGGATGTCCTTATGACAGATAAGCTGAAGCTTCTGGCAGACGGAGTGGTGCAGAACTGGGGAATGTGGATCACAGTGGTGGCTTTTGTGGCGGTGATCCTCCTTGTGAATCTGATCCGTACCCGTTCTTTTGATTATGCATGGAGAATTTCCATTGTAATGGGCGGCGTGGTTTATGTGCTCATAATTCTGGCTGGTGGTTTCTATTTTGGACTGAATATTAATATTGTACAGACTATTATTTATACAGTAGTATCTGTGGTTGTAGGATTGCTTCTGGAATTTCTGGTGTTTGGCGGAGATTACAGCCGGACAGAGAGACTGGAATATGAAGATGATGAGTATTATTACTATGTGAAAGCTGTTCCCAAGGCAGCGGTAGCTACTTCTGAGCGGAGCATTAAGAAGATAAATGCGGAACCTGTAAAAGAGGATACAGCAGTGGAGGATCATGTGGTTTCCTATGCAAATCCCATCTTTCACGGTGAAAATACTTCCTTACAGCAGGCTGCAGACGCAGTACCTGTGGTCAGACAGAATGAGGTAGATCCATCAGACTTTGAGAAAAAACTGGAAGAATCTTTAAAAGATTTATAAAATTGGATTACAAATTAAAAATAACCGGGGAAGCTCTGTTATTTTGGAAAGGAGAACGTTATGCAGAATATTGCAGGAAATCTGGTAGAAATTTTGTCAAGAATCGCTTTTCCCAAGGTAGGCATAATCGACATTATTCAGATTGCACTGATTGCTTTTTTTGTATATCAGTTCATGGTATGGATAAAATATACCCATGCCTATACCCTGTTGAAAGGAATTCTGGTAGTTCTCCTGTTTATCCTTGTTGCTTATATCTTCAAGATGAATACCATTTTGTGGATTTTTTCCAATCTGGCCAGCACTTTGATCGTAGGTGTGATCGTTATATTCCAGCCGGAGCTTCGTAAAGTTTTGGAGCAGCTGGGACAGAAAAAGATCATGGCTGCCCTCATTCCTTTTGATGCGGGCAAGGAGGTTAAGGAGAGATTTACAGATAAAACAATCAGTGAACTGGTAAAGGCATGCTTTGATATGGGAGAAGTAAAAACAGGGGCATTGATTGTGATCGAGCAGGAGGAAAAGCTGACAGATTATATCCGTACAGGTATTAATGTGGATGCAATTCTGACCAGCCAGCTTCTGATCAATATTTTTGAACACAATACTCCGCTTCATGACGGAGCTGTGATCGTGAGAGAGAACCGAATTGTGGCAGCAACCTGTTACCTGCCTCTTTCAGATAATATGGAATTGAGTAAACAGCTGGGAACACGGCACAGAGCAGGTGTTGGAATCAGTGAACAGACAGATTCTGTGACGATTATTGTATCGGAGGAGACAGGACAAGTATCTGTGGCTCAGAACGGAAGATTGATCCGGGGAGTAAACAGTGCCAAACTCAGAGAAATCCTGGTAAGGGCTCAGAATAAACAGGTTGTGGACAACAGCAAGCTTCGGCATTTACTGAAAGGAAGAATGAAGCATGAAGAAGAGAAAACTCACTGATAATCTTTCTCTGAAGATCATGTCTGTGGCAATCGCAATCGTTGTATGGCTGATTGTAGTGAATATCGATAATCCTGTTGGTACGAATTATTATACGATCACAGATGTGGAGCTGATCAATAAAGAATATGTAGAATCTTCAGATACCATTGGTAAAATGTGTATGCCGGAAGAAAACCAGGATTCTGTAAAGGTTGCTATTACTGCAAGTAAAAAAGTAAGGGACAGGATCAGACTGTCAGATATTACAGCTGTAGCAGATCTGCAGCAGGCGGTAAGTCTGGATACAGATCCGGTGATGGTTCCGATCACAGTCACCTGTTCGGCAGCTGGAGTGCTGCCAAGTGATATTAAGGTTACACCTCAGAATCTGACAGTTAATCTGGATGAAAAAGAAACCCAGGAATTTGTGGTGAATGTGAGTAAGGGAGACACAAAGCCGGGAAAGGATTACGAGGTGGGAAGCCTGACTGCCAGTCCGGAGAAAATTAGAATTACAGGTCCCAAAACCCTGGTGAATAAAATAGATAAGGTAAATGCTACCATTGCCCTGGATGGCAATACAGAGGACTATACCCAGGAGGTAAATCTTACGATCTATGACAAGAATCAGGAGACACTTTCTGAATCTGAGATGAATTCTCTGAGAATTGAGAATAATGCCAAGGTTGTTGTCACTGCCAAGCTCTGGAAGATCCGCACAGGAGTTAAAATTGCAGCAGGATATATAGGAACACCTGCCAGCGGATACCAGGTTGGTTCTGTAAAGACAGTGCCGGATACGATCAGTGTTGCGGGAAATACAGAGGGTCTGGAGAGCCTGTCTGAAAATGATAATGTGATTACCATTCCGGCAGATCGTATTGATATTTCAGGTGAATCCAAGGATGTGGAGAGAAAGATCAGTCTGAAGAATCTCCTTCCGGACAATGTAAAGCTTACCAGTGATTCCAGTGAGGATGTATGGGTGACTGTAAGTATCCTTCCTGTTGGAAGCCAGGAATTCAATCTGCCAACTAAAAATATTGAGGTCAAAAATAAACCGGATAATCTGCAGGTAACATTTGAAACTGCACAGATTGCTCTCAGGATTAAATCAGAATCAGAGGATCTGGAAGATTTGAATATTGATGAGGATGTTAAGGCTGAGATAGATCTGAAGGATAAGGAGGCCGGAAACTATAAGGTCCCTGTAAAGCTGAGCCTTCCGGATGGATATGAAATGGTGGAGGATGTCTATACAGAGGTTGTGATCTCGCCCGCCTCCGTTTCGGATGAGAGCAAGTGATAAGAGGTAAATAGAATGGTCAGTAAGAAAGTAACAATTAAAAATCCCACGGGGCTGCATCTGAGACCTGCAGGAATCCTCTGCAATGAGGCAATAAAATATCAGTCTAAGGTAACTTTTGATTACTGTGGAGGAACTGCCAATGCGAAGAGTGTACTCAGTGTATTGGGAGCCTGTATAAAATGTGGGGATGAAATAGAACTTATATGTGAAGGAATTGATGAGCAAGAGGCTCTGGACGGTCTGACAGGTGCAATTGATGGCGGACTGGGAGAATAAAGCTGTGGATTCCGGATATAGGGAAATATAAGAAGGAGGATGTTATTGTGAAGAAAAGATTGGTTGCAGTGATGTTGGGACTGACGTTAAGTCTGGCTACTGTGGGAGAAGCAGGAGCAGCGGCATTCAGTTCACCGGACAGTGAGATAGTTCAGGCAGAAATGGCAGAAACAGAAAACGCAGATGTGTTTTCTGCAGGCGATGGGGATGAGCAGGATGCTCAGACAGATGACGCTGACGACATACAGGATGAGTTCAGCTCTGATGCAGAGGATGAGTTATCTACTGTAACAGCCGGAACTGTTGTAACAGATGGTTCTCTGGAGACCGGAGCAGCAGTGGTTGTTCAGGCTGAAGACTGGGTTCAGGAAAACGGACATTTCAAATTACGTAAAGCAGTGACTGCACCGGCAGCAGAACAGGAAAACCAGGTATCTGCTGAGTTTGGGACAGATACAGCGGAGGAGGTTTCCTCACAGCCGGAAGCTGAAGATGAGGCGGTTTACGCTGAAACAGTTGCGGAGGCTTCCACACAGCCGGATGCTTCAGAGGAAGAGGTACAGCAGAATGAGCTTCCATCGGAGAGCTTTTATACAGCAGCTGATGGTCTTGTAGAGATCAGCACGGAGTATAGAGGGGAATTACATACAGGATGTTACCTTTTTGATGAAAATGGTTATATGGTGACCGGACAGGCTGAGGTAAATCCGGAAACAGCAGCTGTTACCACAGAAGGGAAAGGAGCAGAGGACAGCACAGAAGCTGTAGCTGGTGCAGCAGAAGCCTCTGAGGATACTGTACAGTATTATTTTATAACAGCAGAGGAAGCAGTTGTATATCCAGGCTGTGAAAATGAAGCGGTAACTCCCTATACTTCTACAGTAGGACAGCAGAAAAAAGCAACCTGGCAGTGGGACGGCAGCGTATTCCGCTATTATGATGCCCATGGTGTACAGGAGACCATTGCACAGCTGGAAAAGAAACAGAAGGAAGCCGGAACATACACGGGTTACTTTGAGATCAATGGTGAATATTACTGTCTGGATGAAAACGGAAAACCGCGGACAGGAGATATCACACTGACTGTAAACGGAGTTTCCAATCAGTATTATTTTGAAGAAAACAGCACAATTCCGGGACGGATGTTCCATGAAGGCTGGAGACAGGTGGTTGACAGCAAGGGAGAACGCTGGCTCTATTACAGCATGGGTGCTGATATTAAGGATATCGGTAAGTATTATAAGCGTGGTATAACTGCCACAAAACTGGACAGAAATATCAAAGGAGATTCCACCTATCTGCTGGATGCCAATGGCTACATCCTGAAAAGCACCATGAAAAAGGCTGCCAATGGAGCTTATTATGCAACAGATAAAAACGGTGTGATCTACAGAGATACACTGGTAAGATACAATAACTACAGATATTATTTTGCCGCCAATGGTAAGAGAGTTTCCTGGAAAAACAGATGGAACCGTGTGGGAAATCATTATTATTATTTCGGAAAAACTCCGGGCAGAGTAGAAGAGAAGCACGGATGGCAGAAGATCACAAGAACAGATGGTAAGTATGTGGGATGGTTCTATTTTGATTCCAAGGGAAATCATTATACAGATAAGCTGACTTCAGCAGGGTTATATTTTACCCCAAGCGGAAAACTGGCCAGCGGTCTTACAAAAATGAATGGAAAGATGTATCTGTTTGAGGTTTCCAATGCACAGGTCCACAAGGGAACTATGTACAAAAATACCATGGTACGTTACAAGAATAACTGGTATATTGCATCTTCTACCGGTGGTCTGTATACAGACAGATGGAAAAAGTATAATGGATCCTGGTATTATCTGAAGAATTACAAAGTACAGACCAATCAGTTCATGAAGAAGAATGGTGTCAACGGATATCTGGATGCTACCGGAAAATACACTACAGGATGGGTAATTGTAAGTAATGCACAGAATCTGGTGAAATACATTGATCCAAATGGAAATGGATTTGCAAAAAATACCAGCCTGAGAGTGAATGGTGTACTTTACTACTTTGATAAAAATGGATACAGAATTTCAGATGTGACCAGTATGTACAGAAGAAGTTCTTATTTCCTTGAAGTTGACAGGGTTAATGGTGTCATGACTGTTTATACGGATTCTTCCAAGACAATACCGATCAAGACGATCCGCGTATCCGTAGGCTTGCCGGGAACACCTACCTGGACAGGAACCTACAGACTCAGCCGTAGCGCTGTATGGCAGCCATTGATGGGACCATCCTGGGGACAGTACGGAACTCATGTAGATGGATGCGGACAGGGAGGAATCTTTATTCACTCTATTGCCTGCGGACAGCCTAACCGTTATAATCTTCCGGCAGGAGAGTATTTAAAGCTTGGACAGCCTGCATCCCATGGTTGTATCCGTGCCTGTGTTGCTGATGCAAAATGGGTATATGAGAACTGTAATGGTTCTGTTATCCACATTATGGATGGACAGTACAAAGCAGATGATGTCTTTAAGGGACCACTTGGAAAGAAACCGATTACTCCTCTGAGAGGGGCAGGAAATTTTGATCCTACAGATCCTGCAGCATAATAAACACATAATGAACAAAAGAAAAGCGTTTCGGGTCGATGAATCCCGATGCGCTTTTTGTTCTTTTAGTTGGAGTAAGTAAGTCTTCTGCTTGGCTGTAACTGTTGTCTTGCAAGATAAGAGGGGAACGTGTATAATATTTTTAACAAAAATGTAACAAACACATAAGACAACAGAGAAATACAATTGTAATTATAAACTTTAGAACAAAAACAGGATATGAATAAACAGGAGAAAAAGTATGAGAAAAGCGGATTATGCGAAAAAGGGACTACTGGCAGGATTGTTGGCAATATCTGTATGCATGGCATTCCCGCAGAATTCTGTGAAGGCCAATCCTCATTATGACAGGAGAAGCACAGTGGTAGAGGAAGAACTGGAATGTGTACCTTCAGCAGGAGCTTCAGAGAAAACTGAAAAAAAGATATCCCCCAAAGCATGGAAAAAAATAAACGGAGTCTGTTATAATGGCAGTGGCGTGGCGATACCGGGAGCTATCACATGGGGAATGGATGTTTCAGAATGGCAGGGGAAAATAAACTGGACAAAGGTTAAGAATGCAGGGATTGATTTTGCACTTGTGAGAGTTTCTTATGGCTTGAACTATTTGGATAAAACCTATGATTATAATATGACCCAGGCAGAGTTGGCAGGTGTTCCTGTGGGAACTTAT
The DNA here is from genome assembly GCA_934426285.1 of uncultured Blautia sp. Taxonomy (GTDB): domain Bacteria; phylum Bacillota; class Clostridia; order Lachnospirales; family Lachnospiraceae; genus Blautia_A. Next base: position 45,872 of record CAKRYE010000002.1, on the reverse strand, counting down.
GTGTTCAGTACTGCGACTAATACAGAAACAGCTTTGAAGGAGGCCCAGCTTGCTATTTCGAAAATGGATGGTTATAAGGTTTCCTATCCGGTGGTTTATGATTTGGAATATAGTGGGATGCAGAAGCTTTCTTCTACAGAGATATCCAGACTGGCGCTGACTTTTTGTAATGAGGTGCGAAAGGCAGGATATTACCCTATGGTGTATTGCAATACATACTGGCATGATACATATGTGGACTGGAGTCTTTTATCCGGTCTGGATGTGTGGATTGCCAGATACGGAGATGCCATTCAGGCTCCGGATGCAGACCGCTATTCCTATACAATATGGCAGGCTACAGACGGAAATACTGCAAATGGACTGAACTCTACCAGAGGACTGATTCCGGGGATTCCGGCGGAGAATGATGTAGATGTGGATTTTGGATATGTAGATTACACCAGAAAGATCACGCCCAGATGGAAGGCGGATTCCAATTATACACCTTCTGTAAAGCCGGATCAGGACGGAGACAGTGTACAGGAGCCTGTTAAAAATGGCTGGACAGAGGAGGATGGCGCGCTCTGCTATTATACAGAGGGAGTGAAAGCTACAGGCTGGCAGACGATAGAGGGAAAAACCTATTATTTTTCGGAAAACGGTGCTGCAGCCAGGGGAATGAAAAAGATTGACGGTAAATATTACTGGTTTCATGCCAAAAAAGGATGGATGTATAAAAACCGCCGGGTAACCAGGACAAACGGAGACATCTATTTCTTTGGTAAGGATGGTGTCCGGTACCAGGATGGTATGTACACAGTAAAAGAAAGTGGAGTATATCATACTTATTATTTCCAGAAAAATGGAAAAGCATATAAAGGCTGGTTGACATATCAGGGTAAAAAGTATTATTTTTATAAAGGCAGTTCTAAGCTTTCAGGGACCCGGGCAGAAAATATTACCCTGACCAGTGCCAGAAAGGTTGTATCTGTATTTGATAAAAATGGTATATGCATCAGACAGTATAAGAAAAAATAAATGAAAAGAAGGATGAAAATGAAAAAGACGAAGAAAATAATAGGCATCGTTTTAGCAGCAGCAGTGGGAATTTCAAGCTTGGTTGCCGGAACATCAGTATATGCAGATAGTGAAACAGCATCAGTACAGAAGCATGTAGTCGTATTGGATCCGGGACATGGTGGCGGAGAGTCAGGCGCCAGTGCTGTACACAAGGGGAAGGTATACAGAGAAGAGGAGATCAACTGGAAAATTGCCAATTATACGATGCAGGCATTAAGTAAAGAAAATAATATTGAGGTTTATCTTACCAAATCCAAAAATGAAACAAAGGGACTCAGTGAGAGAGTGATGGTCGCAAAGCAGTATCATGCAGATCTTCTGGTAAGTCAGCATATCAATGATTCTGAGAGCTCTTCCCCTAACGGTGCATCTGTAATGATCTCCAAGGGAACTTACAGACCAAAGCTGGCTGCACAGGAAAAGTTGTTTGGCAGCTACGTGGTGGAGGAATTGAAAAAATTGGGGCTTCGTATCCGTTTTCCGGAAACAAAGGGAATGGAATACCGGATGAGTGAAAGCGGAAGCAAATATCCGAATGGAAAACCACGGGATTATTATGGGATTGTTGCACAGAGTGTGGAGGCAAACATTCCGGGAGTGATCATTGAACATGCATTTATCAGTAATCAGTCAGATGTTACCAGATTCCTGAGTTCCAATGCAAAATTGAAGAAGATTGGTCAGGCAGATGCCAATGCGATCATCCGGTATTGCAAACAACTGCCGGATAAGGTTGTTACGGAAACACCAACTCCTACACCGACTCCTGTACCTTCTGAACCGGAGAAGCTCTGGAAAGAGACGAACGGAGATTACTATTATTATATAAAAGGAAAAGTGCAGAAGAACAAGATTCTTAATCTGGAGGATGGTATTTATTATGTAGATAAAACCGGGAAACGGCAGTATGGCTGGCAGACTGTGAAGGAAAAAACTTATTATTTCCAGAAAGACGGAAAGGCACAGCTTGGATGGCTGGAGCTGGATGGAAGCTGGTACTATTTTAATACGAAATCCGGTTTTATGTATAAGGATATTATGTTGATTTCCCCGGACTCTTCCAAGAGATATATTTTTGATAAAAATGGAAAGAGATACAGTGGATGGTGTACTTACAAAAAGAACCGCTATTATATAGACAAGCAGGGATATGCACATACAGGATGGCTGCGCCTGAATGGGAAATGGTATTATTTTAACAGAAAGACGGCCTGTATGTACAGGAATATGACTGTGAAATCTGCTTCAGGAAAGAAGTACATCTTCGATTCCAAGGGAGTCTGCACAAACAGAAAATAACAGATTGGATATTATAAATATAAAAAGTGCTATGGGAACAAGAGTCCCAGGCACTTTTTTGTAAGGTGGAAAATTGCCATAGACTGGCAGCTTTTTCGGATATACAGGTTTCTGGCTATAGGGTATAGATCAGAATGCCCGCAATGATGATCAGATTTCCCAGAATTTTGCCTTTGGTGAATTTTTCCTTTAGAATCAGTCTGGAAAGGAGAAGGACAAATACATAGGCTGCGGTATCGATTACAGGTCCATAGCGCATTTCAACCTTTGTATAACACCAGGTATTTAAAAGAAGGATGAGGAAAAATATCCCATAGGAAAGGATTACCCGGAAATTCAGATATTCTCTGATTTTGTTTTCGTATTTTATATTTGAACTTTGCTTTAAAAGTATCTGGGAAACAGCAGTGAAAAAGGTGCCACCCAGCATGATCAGGATAAAGGTTTTATTCATATCTTTGCACCATCCAGACTCCAAATAAAACGACCAGAAGACCTATGATATTTCTCACAGACAGACTTTCGTGAAAAATAAAAACAGCCCAGATCTGGGACCACAAAAGGTATACACTTTTGTTGGCATAGGCAGTGGACAGGGAAAATTTCTTAATTACCTGCTGCCAGGCAATGGCATATATTCCACAGTTTGCGATCATTAAAAATAAAAAGACATAAAGCATAGGCGAGTGCAGCCCATGACGGTTATATTGAATGGAAGCAAATTTGGAAAATACACTGGTCAGTGAAAAAAGCAGAATATTCAGATGCAGCTGTATATAATCTTTGATCTTTGACATAATTCCTCCGAAATTGAAAATTCGCAGATATTCCTTGGTCTCGGAGTGAACACTAACATAAAAGTACAGGGAAGTCAAGTTTATAGAGCCGAAAACTTGAAAAGAAATGTCGAAAATGGTATGATAAAAAAGATTGTAATATTTTAAGAAAGAAAGGGAAGACATATGAGCTTATATTCAGTGGTTGTTCCTGTATATAATTCTGAACATACGCTGGAGGAACTTTATCATCGTCTGGAAAAGGTATTCCGGGAGACTTTGAAGGAGGATTTTGAGCTGATTCTGGTAGATGATGGATCAAAGGATCGCTCCTATGAGGTAATGGAGAAACTGCGAAGCAGAGATCACAGAGTGAAAATCATACAGATGGCGAGAAATTTTGGCCAGCATCCGGCGCTTCTGTGTGGATTTGCCCATGTGAAGGGAGATTTTGTAGTGACTATGGATGATGATCTCCAGCATCAGCCGGAAGAGCTGCCGAAGATGGTGCGGGTTATGGAAGAACGTCCGGATGTGGATGTAATTATAGCCAGCTATGAGGGAAGAAAACACGGACCGATTCGAAAGCTGGGTACAAAGGTGTCTGTATGGGCTACCTCCAAAATGCTGGGTAAGGATCCCAATCTGCAGATTACCAGTTATCGACTGATCCGCCGTTTCCTGGTGGATGCCATGCTTCAGACAAATACTTATCTGCCGCAGATCGGTAATCTTCTGGTACTCAGCTCTAATCGGATCATTAATGTTCCGGTGCAGCATGCAGACAGAGCTTATGGAAAGAGCGGATACTCCTTTAAACGGCTGGCGAAGGATCTGATCTATGATATTACAGCTCATTCAGCTTTTCCACTTTTAATGGTAAGAAATATAGGAATTATCAGCTTTCTGGTAAGTATGGTTATGGCGGTGTATTATCTGGTGAGATATTTTACCATGGGTATTTCTGTAGAGGGCTGGACTTCTCAGATGCTTGTGATGCTGGCATTTTTCGGACTGGTACTTTTATCCATCGGAATTATGGGAATTTATCTGATGAACATTTTAAATGAAGCCAAAAAAATGCCTCATTATGTCATACGCCGGGAGGATACAGAGGAAAAATGAAAAAGGAGATCGGTGGATATTTTCAGCTGGAAGAGCTGCAGGGGACAGAATATTATCCTGATCTGTACAGAGTAAATTTAGGCAGGACGGCTCTTTTGTGGCTTTTGCAGACAAAGGGATATAAAAAGATTATTTTACCTGTTTTTCTGTGTGCATCTGTGACAGAGACCTGTGAGGAAAATCATATTCAGATAGAGTTTTATCACCTGGATGAGAATCTGAATGTGAAATATCCAGGGAGAAAACTGGATGAGGATGAGGTCCTTTATCTGGTGAATTATTATGGACAGCTTACAGATGAGCAGATTCTGGAGTATAGCAGGATATACGGGAATATTATTGTAGACCATACCCATGCCTTTTTTCAGAAGCCTCTTCCGGGAATTGATACCCTGTATTCCTGCAGAAAATTCTGGGGTGTCAGTGATGGTGCATATTTGTCTACAGATGCCGGATTTACAGGGGAAATCCCGCAGGATTATTCAGCGGACAGGATGAAACATATTTTGGGACGTTATGAGCGGGATGCAGGTACCTATTACAAGGACATGCTGAAAAATGCTGCCGGTTATGAGCATATGGAAATCCGCAGAATGTCAGCCCTTACCAGAAACCTGTTAAAGGGTATCGATTATGAGAAGGCTGCTCAAAAGCGGGAAGAGAATTATGAGATACTGGCAGGGCTTCTGGGATCAGACAGTGTGTTTAACCGGGTTAACCCAAAGGCTCCCTTTGTTTATCCGTATTTTCACGTAAATGGACCTGAACTCAGAAAACGTCTTGCAGAACATAAGATATTTGTGCCGGTTTATTGGAAAAATGTGATGGAGACCTGCGACAGGGACAGTCTGGAATACCACTGGGCAGCAGATATCCTGCCCTTACCCTGCGATCAGCGTTATGGGCCTGAAGAGATGGAATATATGGCAGCAGTTGTAAAGGAATGTGAGGAAATAAAATGAGACACAAAGTATTGATTCTGGGGTCTCTGGGAGAATTCACAGAGCTGGTACAGATGGCAGGAAAAAAGGGATATGAGACAGTGGTGTGTGATGGTTATCCGGATGGACCTGCAAGAAAATATGCGGACAGATCTTATGTGATCCCGGTGACGGAGATCGACAGGATTGCCGCACTCTGCAGGGAAGAACAGGTAGATGGAATCATCACTTCTTTTTCAGATCTGCTTCTGGAATGTATGGTGAAAATTGCGGACAAGGCAGGACTTCCCTGTTACCTGAAACCGGAGCAGCTGCCCTGGTATAGGGATAAATCTGCATGCCGGCTGCTTCTGGAAAAACTGGGACTTCCTTCTCCTGGATATAAAAAAATATCTGTAGATCTTTTAAGAGAGAAAACAGAGACAGAACTGGCTGAGACAGTGGGAGAGCTTACTTATCCACTGATCTGTAAACCGCTGGACAAATACGGATCCAGAGGTATCTTTATTATCCATGATCCAAAAGAAATCCGTCAAAAAGCTTTGCAGACTGCAGAATACACTAGCTGCAAGGAAATTCTTATAGAAGAATATAATGATGGCTATGAATTTAATATGATGACCTGGGTGACTGAGCAGAAAGTACAGGTGATCAGCATTGCAGACAGAGAAAAAACAGAAATGGAAGAGGGAATGCTTCCTCTCAGCACTCGAAATGTATATCCCTCCTGCCTGTTGTCCCGGGTAGAAAAGGAGGCACTTGGCATTCTGCAGGAATATATCCGTAATACCGGACAGAAGGATGGTGCACTGTCCATGCAGTTTTTCTGGAAACCGGGAAAAGGTATCCAGGTATGTGAGATTGCAGGACGTTTCTTTGGATATGAGCATGAGCTGACAGAAATTGTTTATGGATTTTCCATAGAAGAGCTTCTTCTTAACTGGCTGTATGAAAAGGAAAAGATCCCGCAGATGTTTCAGAACCATGATATCCACAAGCCCCTGAGACAAGGTGCTGTTATTTATTTTCAGGGAAGAAATCTGCAGATTGCTGACCAGAGCGCTGCCAGAGAACTGGCAAAAAGGGAAGGAGTGGTCAGGGACTGGATTTTTTATCAGGACGGTGAGCAGGTGGTGGAATATGGTCCCAATCCTTATCTGGCCCTGTACTATACTGCCGGGAACAGCAGGAAGGAACTGGATGCTCTGACAGAAAGCTTTTACCGTGAAATGAGTATCCGGGATCCCCAGGGCAGAGAAATTGTGTATCAGAATAAAATTCCGAAATACAGGAGCGCACAGGAATCTGAAAGTAAAGATTGAATTTCTTATATGAGTATGAGAAAATGTGTGGAGACTGAAGAAAACTGAAATAGAAAAAGGGATACAGATGATAGATTTTAACAGACCTGCTTTGACAGGAAAGGAATTTGATTACATACGGGATGCAGCGCAGCGCGGAAAGCTATGCGGTGATGGAGAATATACAAAGAGATGCAGCAGATGGATGGAGGAGAATTTTCATGTAAAACATGTAATGCTTACCACATCCTGTACACATGCTCTGGAGATGGCAGCATATCTTTCGGATATCCAGCCTGGAGATGAGGTGATCATGCCCTCTTATACCTTTGTTTCCACTGCAGATGCTTTTGTTTTACGGGGAGCCAGGATTGTGTTTGTGGATATCCGTCCGGATACCATGAATATAGATGAAAATCTGATCGAAGCTGCAATTACGGAGAAAACCAGGGCGATCGTGCCGGTCCATTATGCAGGAGTTGCCTGTGAGATGGATAAAATTATGGAGATCGCAAAAAAATATAATCTGAAAGTGATTGAAGATGCTGCCCAGGGAGTGGATGCATGCTACAAAGGAAAGGCTCTGGGTACCATTGGAGATTTTGGATGTTACAGCTTTCATGAAACAAAGAATTATACTATGGGAGAGGGTGGCGCGCTCCTGTTTCAGGATGACAGATATCAGGAGCGGGCTGAAATTCTCAGAGAAAAGGGAACAGACAGAAGCAAGTTTTTCCGGGGACAGGTAGATAAATACAGATGGATGGATTTTGGATCCTCCTACCTGCCCAGTGAATTGAATGCTGCATATCTTTATGCGCAGCTGGAGGCGAGAGACAGGATTTTTCATAAAAGAATGGAAATATATAATTATTATAATGAGAATCTGGCACCGCTGGCTGCGGAGGGCAAGATTGAACAGCCATATGTTCCGGCTGAGTGCAGCCACAATGCGCACATGTATTATCTTAAAGTGCGCAATATGGATGTAAGGACACAGCTGCTGGAATATCTCAGAGAAAAGGGAATCTACAGTGTATTTCATTATATTCCCCTTCATTCTTCCCCGGCAGGCATGAAATTCGGCAGATTTTCAGGGGAAGACGTGTACACGACCAGAGAGAGCGAGAGACTTCTGAGACTTCCCATGTTTTATAATCTGGATATGGAGTCTGTGAAATATGTCACAGATACAATTCTGGCTTTTAAAGGATTTTGAGAGGCTGTATGATGAAAAAATGGAAACATTTATTTAAGGCAGCAGTAATTTCTGCTGTTATTGCAATGACTGCCGTACAGATATGCTCTGCTGCGGAAGCAGGTGTGCAGAATACGGCAGCTGGGGAAGTATCTGTTCTGACAAATGAGATCCCGGGATGGCCCACAGGACCTGGCATTACATCAGAAACAGGTGTGCTGATGGATGCAGACAGTGGAGTCCTTCTGTACAATAAGGGTGGGGATGAAATCAGATATCCTGCCAGCATTACAAAGATTATGACTTTACTGCTTGCAGTAGAAAACTGTTCTCTGACAGAAGATGTAGTCTTTACAGAGACCGGAACAAGGGATATCAGCCAGGATTCCGGAAATATCGGAATGCAGGTTGGAGAAGTGATGAGTATGGAATCCTGCCTTTATGCACTGGTGATCCGCTCCGCCAATGAGGTGGCGGCACAGATAGCAGAGCATGTAGGGGGCACAGAACAGAACTTCATAGATATGATGAACCAGCGTGCTGCGGAGATCGGATGTACAAATACTCATTTTGTAAATGCCAGTGGCCTTCCGGATGAAAATCATTATTCTACCGCACATGATATGGCACTGATCATGAGGGAAGGACTTAAAAATAAGAAATTCCGTAAAATCATCGGTGCTACCGATTATGTGATCGAACCTACAAATAAAAACAGTGAATCAAGAGTACTGCATACCCATCATCCCATGCTTGCTCCGGAGAGTGGATATTATTATAAGGGATGTATTGGCGGAAAGACCGGATATACCAGTGCAGCCGGAAATACCCTTGTAACAGCAGCCAGGAGAAATGGGACAACTTATATTACAGTTACCATGAAAGCAGCAGATCTTGCCATTGCAAGCAGTGATTCCACTGCAATGTTCAATTACGGATATGAGAATTTTCAAAAAATACAGGTGGATGGCGGAGAGATACTGATTCCCAACGGTGTGACTGTGGATAATCTGACAGTCAGGGAGGGAACATTGGACGGAAAGCCAGTGAACCAGTATTTTTTCGGTGATTATATGGTTGGAAGTGTTCCGGTTCTGGAAGCGACTCCTACACCGGAACCTTCGGTGGAGGAGGTTGCTGAGAAGGATCTGGAAAATACTGCAGATGTGACACAGACAGATACCGGGGAATCTGTGGCAGATAAAGAAATACAGGAATCCGGAGAGCAGACAGAAGCCTCTGGGGAAATTCCTCAATTGCGAAAAGTATTATTGATCACAGGGGCGGCAATGCTGTTGCTTTTGATCATTCTTCTGGCTGCTTTGATAAGAAAAAAGAAAAAAGAAGAGCAGCACCGCAGAAACAAAAAAACAGATAAATAGAAAAGAGGAAAAGAAAATGGGAAAAATTAAAGTGACAGAATGTGGCGGAATTAAGGGCTTGAAGGTAGTAGAGCCTACAGTTTTCGGAGATGCCAGAGGCTATTTCATGGAAACCTACAATTACAATGATTTCAGAGAAGCAGGCATTGATGTTGAATTTGTACAGGATAATCAGTCCAGCTCACATAAAGGGGTACTTCGCGGACTGCATTTCCAGATTAATTATCCTCAGGATAAGCTTGTACGTGTTGTAAGCGGAGAAGTTTTTGATGTGGCGGTAGACCTTCGTGAAGGTTCTGAAACCTATGGAAAATGGTTTGGTGTTGTACTGTCTGCAGAAAACAAAAAACAGTTTTTTATTCCCAAGGGATTTGCACATGGATTCCTAGTGCTTTCTGAACATGCAGAGTTTGTTTATAAATGTTCTGATTTTTATCATCCAAATGATGAAGGCGGACTGATCTGGAATGACCCGGATATTGGAGTGCAGTGGCCGATCCCGGAAGGAATGGAGTTAAGCTTTTCGGATAAGGATACCAAATGGGGAAGCTTTCAGGAATACAATAATCGATAAGGAAAAACAGAATGAATAAAATTTTAGCTTTGCCGATGGAGCTGTATCACAATAGAAAACTGATCCTCAGTCTGGCGAAAAATGATTTTAAAACAAAATATGCAGGATCTTACCTGGGGATTGTATGGGCATTTATCCAGCCTGTTGTTACGATCCTTGTGTACTGGTTTGTTTTTTCAGTAGGCTTAAAGGCCGGAACTGTGTCGAATTATCCCTTTGTACTTTATCTGGTTTCCGGTATTGTACCCTGGTTTTTCTTTCAGGATGCGCTGAACGGTGGAACCAATGCCCTGCTGGAATATAATTATCTGGTCAAGAAGGTTGTGTTTAAGATCAGTATTCTTCCTATTGTAAAGATTATTTCTGCATTGTTTGTCCATGCATTTTTTGTGATCTTTGCACTGATTCTGTGTACCTGCTATGGTTATAGGCCAAGCTTATATACTCTGCAGATTATTTATTATTCCATCTGCACATTCTTTCTGGTACTGGGGATGGTGTATGCTACAAGTGCAATTGTGATTTTTTTCCGTGATCTGACTCAGATTATTAATATTTTTCTTCAGGTAGGAGTGTGGATGACCCCTATTATGTGGGATGTGAATATTCTGAATGCTCATCCCTGGGTGATCAGACTGTTTAAGCTGAATCCTATGTATTATGTTGTAACCGGTTATCGTGATTCTATGTTAGGTCATGTGGGAATCTGGAACCATCTTTCCTGGACTGTTTATTTCTGGGTGGTTACCATAATGCTTTTTGGACTGGGGTCTGTGATATTCAAACGCCTGAAGCCCCATTTTGCAGATGTTCTCTGATATACAGGGATACTGTGCAGGTACGAGTTTGGAGTGAAATAAAGAGAGGTTTAAAATGGCAGAGGATATTGCAATTTCAGTAAATGATGTGAGTAAGATGTATAAGCTTTATGATAATCCCATGGATCGGCTCAAGGAATCCCTGGGATTGTCAAAAAAGAAAAAATATAAAGAACATTTTGCACTGGATCATGTTTCTTTTCAGGTAAATAAAGGGGAAACAGTTGGGATCATCGGAACCAATGGTTCCGGTAAGTCCACCATTCTTAAGATTATTACAGGGGTGCTTTCTCCTACTGGCGGAAATGTGACGGTAAATGGCAGGATATCAGCCCTTCTGGAGCTGGGAGCCGGCTTTAATATGGAGTATTCCGGGATTGAGAATGTGTATCTGAATGGAAGCATGATTGGTTTTTCCAGGGAGGAAATTGATGCCAAGCTGCAGTCTATTCTGGACTTTGCCGATATCGGTGATTTTGTATATCAGCCGGTGAAAACATATTCAAGCGGTATGTTTGTACGACTGGCTTTTGCTGTTGCCATTAATATTGATCCGGAGATTCTGATCGTAGATGAAGCTCTTTCTGTGGGCGATGTTTTCTTCCAGGCAAAATGTTACCGTAAATTCGAAGAGTTCAAGAAACTGGGAAAAACAATTCTCTTCGTCAGCCATGATCTGAGCAGTATCGGAAAATACTGTGACCGCGTTGTGCTTTTGAATAAAGGCAGAAAGCTGGCTGAGGGTGACGCCAAGGAGATGGTAAATCTGTACAGGCGGGTACTGGTGAATCAGTACGATGAGCCGGGAGATAACCAGGAAAATCAGAATGCAGGGGAAAAAGCAGATTCTACAGTGGAAGCGGAAAGTGTTTCTGATTCCGAAAGTGCGGCAGAAGTTTGTATGAAGGACAGCCTGAACTTGAATCCTCAGCTTCTGGAATATGGAAGTAAGCTTGGAGAAATCCAGGATTTTGCAATCCGTGACGATTCCGGAATGATCACCAATGTGGTTGAGAAGGGAAAGACTTTTTCTGTTGAAATGAAGGTGAGCTTCCAGGCAGATATCAATGATCCGATTTTTGCCTTTACCCTGAAGGATCTGAAAGGTACGGAGATCACGGGAACTAATACCATGTATGAGCACACGCCTGTGAAGCCGCAGAAAGCAGGAGATGTGAGGCACATTACATTTACTCAGGTAATGCCTCTGGAAGCAGGCGAATATATGCTGTGTCTGGGATGTACCGGTTATAAAGACGGTGATTTTACGGTATTCCACAGATTATATGATGTGTGTAACCTGACAGTGATCACAGATAAGAAAGCAGTGGGATATTTTGATATGTTTTCCAGGGTAAGTGTGGAATAAATGGAGGATTACTATGGCAAAGCTGAATTTAGATTACTATACAGCGAAGGATCATTATTCAGATGGTGATATTGAGAATACGCTTCTGGAAATGGGCAGGGAAGGAAAATCTTTTCAGGATCTTCCGGAGGATGAAGTAAGTTTTCCTATGGTCTATCATTTTTCAGATCTGAGAGAGAATATCCTGAACTGGTATCCGTTGAAAAAAACAGATTCGGTTCTGGAGATTGGCGCCGGTTGTGGTGCAATTACAGGAATGCTCTGTCAGAAGGCCGGAAAGGTAACCTCTGTGGAGTTGTCCAGACGAAGAGCAGAGATTAATTTTGCCAGAAACAGCGAAAAAGAGAATCTGACGATTATGGTGGGAAATCTCAATGATATGACTTTTCCTGAAAGCTTTGATTATGTTGTGGTAAATGGAGTACTGGAGTATGCCATGAGCTTTACGGAAGGGGAGACTCCCTATGAGACTTTTCTGCAGGAAATGGGCGGGTATCTGAAACCGGAAGGGAAACTACTGATTGCCATTGAAAACAGGTTGGGACTAAAATATTTTGCAGGCGCGCCGGAAGATCATACAGATATTCATTTTTTTGGAATTGATGGTTATCCGGGAAATCATTCTGTGCGTACTTTTTCTAAAGAAGAATTGGGAGAACTGCTGAAAAACAGTGGTTTTCCTTTTCTACATTTTTATTATCCATATCCAGATTATAAATTTCCTACAGAAATTTTTACGGATGAGAGTCTTTATACCAATTCCTATGGAAGAAATTACCCGGTTTATACGGACAAAACAGCGGCTCTCTTTTCGGAAAGTGAGGGTGTAAAAGCTTTTGAAAAAGAAAAAATCCTAGATCGTTTTGTGAATTCTTTTCTGGTTGAGGCCGGAAAATCAGAAGCTAAGGAAAAGGAAGAGATCCTTTATGTGAAGCTGAACCAGGGACGGAAAAAGAGATTTCGTCTGCTGACAAGGATTATCCGCCGGAATGGTGAGACCTGGGCAGAAAAAGAGGCCATGGTTCCGGAGGCAGAAGAGTTTGTAGAAAAACTGGAGGAGCTTGGAACAAAAAGCATGGGCTCTGACAGATATCAGAATCTTCCCTGTAAAGCAGAACAGGGAAAAATTGTTTATCCGCTTCTTACCGGGAAAACTCTTCATCAGGAGATCGGAGAACTTGCGGATAAAGGGAAAGTGGATGAGATCAAAGAGCTTCTGAAGGGGCTCTATCAGGAGCTTTTTGCAGCCCGGAAAGTTACGGATTACCGGACAGAGGAATTCCGTCAGGTATTCGGAAGCTATGAGGGAAGAGGGGATTATGAGTGTATCTGCCCGGCAAATGTGGATCTGATCTGCAGCAATATTTTTATGGGGGAGAAGGAAAATCAGATCATTGATTATGAGTGGATGTTTTCTTTCCCGGTTCCTGTGAATTTTATTATGTGGCGTCTGATCCATGAGCTGTATACACATATTTCAGTGCTTCCGCAGCTGATCCATGAGGATGATATGATGGCAGAGTTCGGGATCGGATATACAGATTATGAGATTTTCATGAACTGGACGCTGCATTTTGTCTATGGATATGTGGGTTGTGATTCCCTGACGCCCTTTGAACAGAAGCGCATGCCGGTTTCCCTTACTGAGATTGTAAACAGTGAGAGGGAAAAGCGTCAGATGCACAGTAAGGTCTACTATGACCTTGGGGGAGGCTTCTGCGAAGAGCATACACTTCATGTAGAGGGCAGACTTACAGGTAACCGTTTCCGTGTGGAATTTGATCTTTCACCAATAAAAGGGGTACAGAATATCCGATGGAATCCGGCAAATGGCCATTTCCTGAAAGTAAAGGTGGAACGTCTGGACTGCGGCTGCAGTGCAAGGCTTGTGCCACAGGGCGTTCATATGATTATGGACAACAATACTACCGCATTTTTTACAACAGATGGATTTTATCTGATACAGGTAATGCATCCGGAAAATGTGGATAAGATTGTGATCCAGGGAAAACTGGAATATCTGGAGCTTGGGGATGTGGAAAACCTTTTGGCCAGACAGAAAGCAGAAGAGGAGCGCAAGGCTCTAGAGAAGGCCAAAAAGGAAGAACGGAAGGCGGCCGAAGAGGCAGAGAAGGAGGCCCTTCGTCATCCTGGCAAAAAAGCCCAGGTAAAACGTCTGCTGAAGAAAGTTCTTCATTATAACAATACAACGGCAGCAGCGCAGAATGTGGAAGCAACACCAACCTGCATGGGAAGTGTGGATTTCTTTCATTATGAAGACTGCGTGCTGAACACAGTGGGCTGGGCTTTTGATCCTACATTTCAGGAGATGGGACAGACAAGGATCGCATTTTATGCAGGGACAGAGAAACTGCAGGAGAGTCCGTTGACTACAATCTATCGGATGGATGTGGCACAGGCAATTGGCAATCCGGATGCGGAGAGTGCCGGTTTTTCCTTCCAGGCAACGGTTCTGGCTCCAGGAGAGGTTACGGTATTTCTGGAGTATGGAAATCCTGGAGACACCGGGAGATTTCTTCTTGGCAAAGTGCCGGCATCACCTGGACAGGAGGAGTTTCTGGTTTCCGCTATTGAGGATCCCAAGAGTATGGGAAATCTCAGACACTTCAAACAGCGTCATGTGCGCAGTGTGAGAAAGGATTATCCCCAGGCTGTGTATCAGCAGATGGTAGACGTGATCGTACCGGTATATAATGGGCTGGAATATTTTGATGCCCTTTTCTCCGGGATTGCGAAAACCAGGGTGCCATACAGGCTGATCATTGTAAATGACAAGAGCCCAGATCCGGAAACCGGAAAATATCTTGAAAAATATGCGGCTGAGCATGATAATGTAGTACTCCTGAATAATGAAACCAATATGGGATTTTTACCATCTGTGAACCGTGCGCTTAAGATGGCAGAAAATCATGTTGCGCTTGTGAATACAGATGTGGAGGTTCCGGAAGAATGGCTGGAACGGCTTATGCTTCCTATTTTTGCCAGAGACAATATTGCTACCACCACACCCTTTACTACCTGTGGAACGATCTGCAGTTTTCCGGATTTTTGCAGAGATAATAAGCTGTTCGAGAAAATGCCTTTGTGGGAGATCGATGATGAGTTCCGTATGATCCGTCCCCAGTATCCGGTTATGCCTACTGGTGTGGGCTTCTGCATGGGTATGAATATCAAAGCAGTCAGAGAGGTTGGACTTCTGGATGAAGAGAATTTTGGAAAGGGTTACGGAGAAGAGAATGACTGGTGTCAGCGGGCAATTGCAGCAGGCTATGAAAATGTACAGGTAGATAATCTCTTTGTGTATCATAAGCATGGGGGAAGCTTCCCGTCAGAGGAAAAGCAGCGCCTTCTGGAGGAACACAGTGAGGCATTGCTTCGCAAGCATCCGGATTATAACAGGGATACTGCTGATTATTGCAGAAGAGACCCACTTCGTCCGGTAAGGCTGTATGTGGAGATGAAGCTTCTCAACAGGAAGCTGGAGGTTCCGACAATCTTGGCATTTGACCATGATCTTGGCGGTGGTGCCACAGCATATCTTGTGGAAAAAAGAAGGCTGGCCCTGCAGCAGGGATACCGGTTTATTACGATTCGCTATAATATTGTGAGCAATCGTTTTTATTTCACATATCAGTATAAGCAGTATGAGATGGAGTTTTTTGCCAATGATCTGGAGACGGCGCTTGGTGAAGTGATGCGTGTGGAGGAAATCTGGATCAATGAGCTTGTGACATACCAGAATCTTTATGGAACTCTGGAGAGGATCCTTTGTCTCAAGAAGGAGCAGGGGGCAAAAATTTTAATGCTTCTTCATGATTTCTTTGCACTTTGTCCTGCAGTGAATCTGATTGATGCACAGGGAAAATACTGTGGTGTTGGATCCTGCCAGATATGTGATAAATGTATTCCGGACAATCGCAGCAATGCGTGTACGGAATATGGAAGTGGGACTCTCTGGCGTAGGAAATTCCGGGAATTTCTGCTGAATTGTGATGAAATCCGTGCCTTTTCCGATGATACAGCGAAGCTGTTCAAGAAAGCTTATCCGGATGTATATAATTTACATGTAATTCCTCATGCACCACATTACCTTCCGGCAGTGAAAAAAGTCAGAAAAACCACAGAAACCTTTAACATTGGTTTGATTGGTGTTCTTTGTTATAAAAAAGGTCTGGAGGTTGTGAAAGCACTTGCAGGATATATTGAAGAAAAAAAACTGGATGTCCGTCTGAGACTGATCGGTACATCGGATGAAGAAATTGGCAGTCCGGTATTTTCACAGACAGGAAGATATACCAGAGAGGAGATCCCAAGGCTTGCCCTGGAACAGGATATTGATATGTTCCTGATTCCGTCAGTGTGGCCGGAAACCTTTTCCTATACAACTTCTGAGGTCATTTCCATGGGATATCCACTGGCAGTTCTTCCGGTGGGAGCACCGGTGGAACGTGTAAAACGGTATTCCAGAGGGCTTGTGCTGAAAAATGAGCAGCCGGAGAATATTGTGGAAGAGATGCTTTCCCTGTGGAAAAAGCTGGACGGTCATAAGCTTCCTGTGGAAAAACGCAAAATCCTTTTTGTAGGTGAGGAAATTTCTTTTGCATCCAGATACCGGGTGGAACATTTCCGTGAGCAATTGATCCTCAGAGGATATGCTTCCCGATTTATACAGATGGATCAGGCAGAAAAGGAAAGCTTAGAAGAGTATGAGGCAATTGTCCTCTATCGATGCAGCAAACTGATGGAAGTGGAAATGCTGGCAGACCGGGCGAAAGCTGCGGGGATCCGTGTATATTATGACATTGATGACCTTGTTTTTGATTATGAAAAGATTGCAGGCCTTCATTTCCTGAAGGGAAAGGAATACAGCGATTTTCGCACAACTGCGGAGCGGATTCATGGATGTATGGAATTCTGTGATGGTTATATAACATCTACAGAGACGCTGGCAGGGGTGATCCGGGAGGTGTTTTCCGGAAAACCGGTAGTGATCAACCGAAACTGTATGAGTATGGAAATGGAAATCCTTTCCCATGAAGCATCTGAACAGACAGATAAAAATGAGGAGAAAATTTATATCGGATATCTCAGTGGTTCCCGAACTCATGACCAGGATTTTGCCCAGGTAGAATCTGCGCTTCTGGAGGTGATGGAACATCATCCGGAGGTTTATCTGAAATTAGTTGGTATTCTGGATGAATCCGGAATGGAGAGAGTACAGAACCGTATCGAAAAACTTCCGTTTATGGATTGGAGACAGCTTCCGGCAGTGATCGCTGGTCTGGATATTAATCTGATGCCTCTGGAAGATAGTCTGTTCCACTGTTGTAAATCAGAAAATAAGTGGACAGAGGCTGCACTTGTAAAAGTGCCAAGTATTATGAGCCGTAACCGGGAGATGGAATATGTGATCGAGAATGGAAAAAACGGCTGGATGTGTAGAACAAAGGAAGAATGGATCAGTGCTCTGGAGTCTCTGATCACTGATGAGAAAGCCAGAAGAGCTATGGGCGAGGCTGCGCATCAGAAGGTGATGGAGCAGTATCTGACCAGGAATACCGGAAAGGATGCAATGGAGGAATTGTTATGCAGCGAGAGCTATACGAAGTAGAGAAAGACAGGTTTGATCTGAAGGACAGCTCTGTTTACCATCTTCAGGGAACCTGGCCCAAAGACTATAAGGCGGAAGCCGTTCTCGATGGTGAGCCGCTTCCGGTAGTTATCAGTGCACAGGAGCGTGTCAGTGCTCTGGAGCGCTTTAAGGATCTGGATCTGGTAAATGGTGAGCGGGTGCAGATGGAAGTCCGCCTGCCGGCAGAGCTGGAAGGAAAGAAGAAACTTGGTATCTATGCAGTAAAAGGGGGAAAGCGCATCCAGTGGTTTTCTGCTTCTGCTGCACAGCTTCAGAAAAAACAGGGAAAGCCCCAGTATTTTATTGAAAGCATCGAAGTGGAATCCGGAGAAAAGCTTTGCCGTGTCCGCGGATGGGCTGCTTTTGACAGACCGCTGACGATCCGGCTGGAGGACAGGAGCAGAAAGATGCTTCCCTGTGAGATTACCAGATTGAAGCGTGTGGATGTACAGAATCAGTATCAGGAAACAGAAATCGATGAAAAGAGTGGATTTTTCTTTGAATTTCATTATGACAGTGTAAAGGAATTTTATATTGTATTTGAGGCTGGTAATGTGCGGACTCTTCGTCTGGTGCATTTGCAGGCACAGAAACGGCTTGCTGAAAAAGCAGCGGTGTATTTCCGAAAGGGAAGCCGTTATATGAAGCTTCACGGGGCTGCAGCTCTCACCGGAAAGGTCTTTGGAAAGGTAATGAACCGTAAGAACCGTCCGGTAGATTATTCCAAATGGATCGTGAAGCATTTACCGGATAAGGCTGAGCTTGCAGAACAACGGAAAACAAAATTCTCCTGGAATCCGAAGATTAGTCTGGTGATCCCTCTTTACAAAACACCGGAGAAATATCTTCAGCAGTTAATAGATTCTATTCAGGCACAGACCTATGAAAATTGGGAACTTTGTCTTTCTGACGGAAGTGGGGCAGATTCTCCTCTTTCAGAGTTTCTGACTACTATGGAAAAAAGTGATGCCAGGATCCGTGTGGTCCGTAATGCAAAGGCTCTTCAGATCGCAGAAAATACCAATGCGGCGATCAGGGCTGCAACAGGAGATTTTATTGCCTTTGCGGATCATGATGATGAGCTGACTCCGGATGCTTTGTTTCAGTGTGTGAAGGCACTGAACCAGGAAAAAGAGATCAAAGTACTGTATTCTGATGAGGACAAGATGTCCATGGATGGTCATAAGTTTTTCCAGCCTCATTTTAAACCGGATTTCAATATTGATCTTCTGTGTACAGTAAACTATATTTGCCATCTTTTTGTGGTAAAAAAAGAGCTGATCGATCAGGTTGGTATGTTGAGAAAGGAATTTGATGGTGCACAGGATTATGATTTTGTGCTCCGTTGTGTGGAAGCGGCAGGAAAAGAGTATATCCGTCATATTCCAAGGATCCTTTATCACTGGAGATGCCATGAGGATTCCACAGCAGAAAATCCGGAAAGTAAGATGTATGCATTTGATGCAGGACAGCGTGCTATTCAGGCCCATTATGACAGAATGGGAATTCCGGTTGAGATTCAGAAGGGAGAATACCTGGGACTGTATCGTACGAAGTTTCTCTGGGAGGAGAAACCGCTGATTTCCATTATTATTCCAAACAAAGATCATATCGATGATCTGAAGAGATGTATCGATTCTATAGAAGCGAAAGCAACCTACCGGAATTTTGAGTATGTGATCGTGGAGAACAACAGTGAGGAACAGGCTACTTTTGACTATTACAGGGAACTGGAGGCCTCCAATCCGAAGGCACATGTAGTGTACTGGGATGGTATTTTTAACTATTCCGCTATCAATAATTTTGGTGTATCACATGCAAAAGGCGAATATCTGCTTCTCCTGAACAATGATACGGAGATTATCAGCCCGGACTGCCTGGAACAGCTGCTGGGATATTGTATGAGGCCGGATGTAGGTGCAGTAGGAGCCCGTCTGTATTACGAAGATGATACGGTACAGCATGCAGGAGTTGTGATTGGATTCGGCGGGATTGCCGGACATTGCTTTGTACAGCAGAAGAGGGACGCTACCGGATACTGTCACAGAATTATCTGCGCACAGGATTACAGTGCAGTAACTGCAGCTTGTATGATGGTGAAGAGAGAGGCATTTGAAAAGGTAGGAGGACTCAGTGAGGAGTTTCAGGTTGCCTTTAATGATATTGATTTTTGTCTGCGTTTAGGGGAAGCAGGATATCTGGTCGTTTATAACCCGTATGCAGAGCTTTATCATTATGAATCCAAATCCAGAGGGCTGGAGGATACACCGGAAAAGGTTGCCAGATTTAATCGTGAGATTGCCAGCTTTGAAAAGCATTGGGGAAAGGTTCTGGATAAAGGAGATCCTTATTATAATCCTAACCTTACACTGGACAGCCAGGATTTTTCACTGAAAAGAATCTGAGAATGAGAAAGAAGATATGTTAAAGAAAAAAGAATCAGAAATGAATGAAAAAAAGATAACTATGATCTGGGTTTTACTTGCCTTTATACTGCTTACAGTATGGGCAATGTCTCAGCCCTTTCACGCAGGACCAGATGAAGAGATGAGATACCTTGTGGCAGATTATATTTATTCCAATCACGGAGCACTTCCCAGAGGAGATGATCCGGCAATCCGAAATGCAACCTGGGGGATTTCTTATGCCTATTATCCCATCCTGTCCTATATGATTTCAGCTGCTTTCATGGGTGTTGCATCCATTTTTGGAGCTTCGGGAACTGTCTTGCTCCGTGCAGCGCGTATGGCAGATGTTCTGTTTGTGACCTGTGCTGTATATTTTCTGGTAAAAGCATCCGGAAAATTATTTCCCAGGGAAAAATTTTCCAGAGAAGTAAGATGGATGTTTACGGCACTGGCAGGCTTTATGCCCCAGGCAATCTTTCTTGGAACCTATGTAAATACAGATTCACTGGCTTTAATGTCTGCTGCGTTGATTTTGTATGCATGGGCCTCCTATCTGAGAGAGGACTGGACATGGAAAAACTGTATGACTCTTGCAGTTGGAATGGCGTTATGTGCATTATCTTATTACAATGCATACGGCTGGATATTATGCAGCTTTTTCCTGTTTTGCCTAACGATTCTGCTGTGCAGGGAAGAACCATTTATGCAGAGAGTCCGTTTTCTCTTTGGCAGAGGTGCGGCAATTGCAGGTGTGACAGCTGCAATTTGCGGCTGGTGGTTTGTGCGCAATGCAATTTTATATGATGGGGATTTTCTGGGAAGAAAGGCCTGTGCGGCCTGTGCTGAGAAATATGCCCATAAGGATTACAGACCATCCTGTTATCCTACGCCTGAGAAATTAAACTGGAACTGGCTGGACATTATTTTTTATCAGGATCCAGGCTGGTATCACAACTGGGCTCTGACAGTATGCGTAAGCTTTATCGGTACATTCGGACTTATGGGGATTTATATGCCCTATATGGTCAGCAAAATGTATATAGCCCTGTTTGCAATTGGTGTTGCGGGCATTTTTCTGGTGAGAGGCACGTTTAGCCTGAAAGAGACCAGATTTATTGTTCAGAAAAAAAATGTGGCAGACGATATCTGGAAGATTAAGACAAAAGTAATGTCTAAAAAGTGGAGTGCAGAAGGCATATTCCATATTCTGATGGTACTTTTGATCATCATTCCTGTGATTTTGTTTATGGATTATGTTTATTATAATGATAATCAGGCACAGGGAAGATACCTTATGCCTGCCTTATATCCGCTGATGTATTTTGTTACCCTGGGCTGGAATCGTATTCTGACAAAAGCTGTGAAAAATGAAAAAGTAAGAAGCTGGATATACAGAGTAGTTACAGTATTACTTGTAATTTCCCCATATGCATGCTGGGCATTTCTTATAGTGCCATATTATGCCTGATAATGGACGAAAACAGTTGATTTACAGATTTAGAAAAGAATATTTGTTTGGATGAAATAAAAAACGGAAATGACTGTCTGGTGCAGTGATTTCCGTTTTTTTAACCGAATCAATCAAGTCCCCTGCTTCAATTGTAAATATCTGCCTGACAGAAATCAGGATTTGATCACATGAATCATAAGGAAAAGGAAGAAGAGCAGGAATGCGGCTCCGATAGCTCCGATAATATAATAGGGGGCATAAGTTCTGGAGGAAGAAAATTCCTGGGCTGCTTTTATGTTTTTGGCGCCGGTTTCTGCGGCAGTATCCTTTTCCTGCTGGACATCCTCCAGAATGGCAGTTCCTACAGGGGTACCTCCGAAATAATACTGGCGCTGGATCTGTCCGTCTGCGGAAGTGTCCTCTGTAGTGAGAGAATCTGCGACTGCTCCGTTTGGAACGATCACAGTACCTCCGGAGAGACGATTAAAATCATCATCAGGGAGAGTGAGGGGAGCAAAATTGTCGAAACTGTAATTTAAAAGTGCAATGGCCTCATCATCGGTAACACCGGAGGCTCCATTTAATACTACGCAGACAAGCTTCATATTATTTTTTGCTGCCTCACATACCAGGGTACTTCCGGAAGCTTCAGTATATCCTTCTTTTCCTCCGATGCAGGCTTCATAATAGCCGTCACTGGTATTGTTGATCATCGTAAAATTATTAGTCAGGACTCTGTCACCGCCGGAAACGTTTGTGGCCGGGATGGTATAGGAGGTGGTGGCGGCAATGGTACGGAAGGTGTCATTGGCCATGGCTGTCTCCATGATCAATGCCATATCATGGGCGGTTATATGCTGGTTTTCATCAGGAAGACCGGTAGGATTGGTAAATACGGTATTGGTACAGCCAAGCTCCTGAGCCCGGGCATTCATTGCTGCTACAAAGGCATCTACAGATCCGCTGATATGTTCAGCTACCTGAAGGGCAATATCGTTGGCAGATGCTACCATAATGGCATAGAGACATTGCTCCATGGTAAAAACCTCATCTAACTGTGCAGAGATATTTGCACCGCCGTCTGTAACTCCGGATACACCGGTGGCTGTCATGGTAACCTGGTCATCCAGACTGCTGTTTTCCAGGGCAAGCAGGCAGGTCATGATCTTGACTGCACTGGCCGGATAAAGCGCCTGGTCTGCATTCTTTGAATAAAGAACAGTATTAGTGGAGGTTGCCATTACAACAGCAGCTGTAGAAGAAATATCAGTGGCCTGAGGCCATCCTGCAATACCGTTGGTAGTGACAACGGAAGGATCTGCTGTTTGTACCTGTGCTGCTGTATCAGCAGTGGTTTCCTCAGTGGCAGATACGGGAATCTGGGAGACTGCAGTGGAAACACAAAGACCAAGCGCCAGAAGCGCAGCAGTAAAGCGTATATGTTTTTTCATGATAAGAATACTCCTGTTTATATATTTGTAGCAGAGGGGAGAACATGAACAGATTTATTACTGTTCATACCCTTTTCAATAACTAATTGTGAATAATAGTATAGCATACTTTACAGGTTTCTTGCAAAAAATATCATACAATGTTAAAATAAAATATCTTATTGACAAAAAATCGAGGTTGAAACATGAATAAACAACAATCTACAGGGGGAAAAATCCAGTGGCTGAGGGTTTTGAAGAAACTTTCTCCCTATACAGTGCAAAAGGGTTTTCGATATCTGAAGCATTATGGGCCAAAGGAATTCTGGATTCGTCTTCATGAAAGATTTGAGCCGGAGGAAGTACCCTATGCCCCATGGTATCAGGCCTATGCCCCGGATGAGGCAGCGCTGGACAGACAGAGAACTCACAGATTTAAATATGAGCCGCTGATCAGTATTATAGTACCTGCCTATCAGACTCCTACAGAATTCCTGAAACAGATGATCGATTCTGTAACAGGACAGACATATGGAGTATGGGAACTTTGTATTGCCAATGCAAGTCCTGATAATGAAGAGATGCAGAGAGTTCTGGCAGAGTATGCAGCCCGGGATGAGAGGGTGCGTTTTTGTAACCTGAAAGAAAATCTGGGTATTGCAGAGAATACAAACAGGGCATTTGCCATGGCAAAGGGACAATTTCTCGGGCTTCTGGATCATGATGATCTGCTGGCACCCAATGCGCTTTATGAAATTGTGCAGACGCTGCAGACACATCCGGAGGCAGATGCTGTTTATACAGATGAGGATAAGGTTACCACAGAACTGGATGAGCATTTTCAGCCTCACCTGAAACCTGATTTTAATCTGGATCTTTTAAGGTCTAATAATTATATCTGCCATTTTTTTATGGTTCGCAGAAGTGTGGTGGAGCAGGCGGGAGGTTTTCGCAGGGAATTTGACGGAGCGCAGGATTATGATTTTATTTTCCGCTGCACAGAGGCTGCCAGGGAGGTAGTTCATGTGCCCGAGATTTTGTATCACTGGAGGACCCATAAGGCATCTACTGCAGACAATCCGGCAAGTAAGATGTATGCTTTTGAAGCCGGAAAGCGTGCTATTGAAGAACACCTGAAAAGAACCGGTGTCAGGGGAGAGGTAAGTCATACCCCGGATCTGGGATTTTACCGTGTCCAATATCCGGTTCAGGGACAGCCGTTAGTATCGGTGATCATTCCAAATAAAGATGAAAAAGAAACTTTGCAGACCTGTATGGAATCTCTGAAAAATAATACAGATTATCAGAATTTTGAAATCATCATTGTGGAAAATAACAGCACTACAGAGGAGATTTTTCAATATTACAAGGAACTTTCCAGGGATTCCCGGATCCGGCTCCTGCGGTGGACAAAGGAGTTTAATTATTCTGCCATCAATAATTTTGGGGCATCTCATGCAAGGGGCGAGTATCTGCTGTTTTTGAATAATGATATAAAAACAATCCGGCCTTCATGGATGGAAGAGATGCTGGGAGTATGCCAGCGACCGGAGGTAGGAGCAGTGGGAGCAAAACTGATCTATCCGGATCATACCATTCAGCATGCAGGCTGTGTGGTAGGGATGGGAGGAATTGCCGGACATATGTTTGTGGATATGCCGGCAGACCGTACCGGTTATCTGCACAAGGCATCTCTTTTGCAGGATATGAGTGCAGTGACTGCCGCCTGCATGATGATGAAGAAGAAAGTATTTGAGGAAGCAGGCGGTTTTACAGAGGAGCTGGCTGTGGCATTTAATGATGTGGATCTGTGTCTGAAGGTGCGAAAGAAAGGCTTTCTCATTGTATATGATCCCTATGCAGAGCTTTATCATATGGAATCAAAAACAAGGGGAGCAGAGGACAGTGAAGAAAAAGTACGCCGTTTTCAGACTGAAATTGAATATATGCGCTGTCACTGGCTGGATATCCTGAAAAACGGAGATCCTTATTATAATAAAAACCTTTCCCTTACAAAATGGAATTATTCTCTGAAACCACTTCCGGGAATGAGTTGGAAGGATGATGAGAAAAAGAAAGAAGCAGGAGGAAATCATGCAGGAAATATCAGTGATCATTCCCAATTATAACGGGATGGCTTATCTGGATGGAGTACTTTCCGGTCTGGAGTGTCAGACTGTAAAAAATTTTGAGGTGATCCTGGTAGACAACGGTTCTGTTGACGGAAGTTGTGCTTTTGTGGCAGCCTCGTATCCCTGGGTGCGTCTTATAGAGCTTCCTGAGAATTTTGGATTCTGTAAGGCTGTGAATGAGGGAATTAAAGCCTCCAGGGCATCCTATGTACTACTTCTGAATAATGATATAGAGGTTACAAGGGATTTTATTGAGCAGATGCTTCAGGGGATCAGGAGGCATCCGAAAGCTTTCTCCGGAGCAGCCCGAATGATACAGTTTCATGACAGGGACAGACTGGATGACGCAGGCAATTATTATTGTGCCCTGGGTTGGGCCTTTGCCAGAGGAAAGGGTAAAAATATTCATACCTATGAAAAAGAAGAGAAGATTTTTGCTTCCTGCGCGGGAGCGGCTATTTATCGAAAGGATATTTTTGAAAAAATAGGATATTTTGATGAGGAGCATTTTGCCTACCTGGAGGATATGGATGTGGGATACAGGGCCAGGATCAATGGCTATGAGAATTGGTATTTTCCATTGGCTAAGGTATATCATGTGGGCAGCGGTACCAGTGGATCCAGATACAATCAGTTTAAGATCCGCTATTCATCCAGAAATAATGTGTATTTAATCTACAAAAATATGCCATTGCTGCAGATTGTGTTAAATCTGCCTTTCCTGGTTATTGGCTTTGGGATTAAAATCCTGTTTTTTGGTCTGAAAGGATTTGGAAGGGAATATCTGGCAGGTATTAAGAATGGATTTCAGATCAGCAGGCGTGACAGAAAAGTAGCTTTCCGAGTGGAAAATCTGCCTCATTACCTGAAAATACAGATAGAATTGTGGATTAATATGTTCCGACGCCTGAAAGGATAATTTTAAAGTTCATAAAAATTTTATAAAATTGGGAAGAAGAATTTGTTGCTTTTACAAATCAACTATTATAATATAAATGCGATAGTAACTGCCTGTCAGAGAGAATTCTGTGAGGGATGGGGCAGTTACAGGCAATAAAAATGAGGTGACAAAGGATTGTTAAAGGACAATGAAAAGAATTTTAGTCGTCTCCATATGCTTATAGATGCTGTTGTGCTTGCGCTTTCATATTTTCTGGCATGGCTGATACGTTTTGTGGGTCCTATGTCGGCAACTGCGGTAAGGACAAGGAGCTTTCAGCAGTATATGCTGATGCTTGTCTTTATCATACCGGTTTATCTGCTTTTGTATCAGGCATTTACCTTGTATACGCCTATGCGGATGCAGGGACGCCGGCTGGTTCTGGCAAATATTGTGAAGGCCAATTCCCTGGGACTTCTGATTCTTATGTTTACATTTTATATGATTGATGAGGGAGATTTTTCCCGATCCACATATATTATGTTTTATCTGATCAATATTGTCCTTCAGTGGGGAACCCGTATGCTGATATTTGCTCTTCTCAGAGATATGCGTGAAAAGGGCATGAACCAGACACAGATGATCTGTGTGGGATACAGCAGGGCTGCTGAGGAATATATTGATCGTGTACTGGCTAACCCGCAGTGGGGTTATGTGATCCGGGGAATCCTGGATGATAATGTTCCGGCAGGGACTGCCTACCGGGGGATTAAGGTGCTGGGAAGAATCGCAAATCTGAATGTGATTTTGCCTGAAAACCGCCTGGATGAGATCGCCATTACACTGGGACTGAGTGAGTACTATCGACTTGAGGAGATTGTAGCATTGTGTGAAAAGTCGGGAGTACACACAAAATTTATCCCGGATTATAATAAGATTATTCCTACAAAGCCCTATACAGAGGATATATTGGGACTTCCGGTTATCAATATCCGTTATGTGCCGTTGAACAATACATTTAATGCGATGGTGAAACGCGCTATGGATATTGTGGGTTCAATTGCAGGGATTATTGTGACGTCTCCGATCATGCTTCTGATGTGTTTGCTGATCAAGCTGACCTCCCCGGGTCCCCTGATTTACAAGCAGGAGAGGGTGGGACTTCACAATCAGAATTTCCGGATGTATAAATTCCGCTCTATGGAAGTACAGCCGGAGTCGGAGGAGAAGAAGGCGTGGACGGTAAAGAATGATCCACGTGTGACCGGGATCGGTAAGTTTATGCGGCATACCAGTATTGATGAGCTTCCGCAGCTTTTCAATATTTTAAAAGGTGATATGAGTCTGGTAGGTCCCAGACCTGAGAGACCGTTTTTTGTAGAGAAATTCAGAGAAGAAATCCCTAGGTATATGGTGAAACATCAGGTTCGTCCGGGGCTTACCGGATGGGCGCAGGTAAAAGGCTATCGTGGAGATACATCCATCAGAAAGAGGATAGAATGTGATCTTTATTATATTGAGAACTGGAGTATAGGCTTTGATATAAAGATTATTTTTCTTACCTTTTTTAAGGGATTTGTAAATAAGAATGCATATTAAGATAAGGGGAAAGAAGAGTATGGCTAAACCAGGAAAAAAGAAAAAAGTACTGTTTGTGCTTGAAATTGTTGTGCTTCTGCTGTTTATTGGCGGACTGTATGTCTACGGACAGATTTCTTCCAGACTGGATAAGATCCAGCAGCCGGAGCTGAAGCGTGAGACGATTCCGGTGAATCCGGAGGCTCCGAAAATGACAGGGTACAAAACCTATGTACTGTTTGGAATTGATACCCGTGGTGAGGGATCTAGTCTGTCTGCACAGAACAGTGATACCATGATCATTGTAAGTGTAAACAATGATACCGGTGAGGTACGTATGGCTTCTGTTTACAGAGATACATTTCTGGATATTGGAAATGGAACTTATACAAAAGCAAACGCTGCGTATGCTTATGGAGGACCGGAGCAGGCAATTGCCATGCTGAATACCAACCTGGATTTGGATATTTCCGATTATGCCACAGCGGATTTCTCTGCCCTGGCAGAGGTTGTGGATGATCTGGGAGGATTGGATATTCCTCTTTCCTATGCGGAAATCGTGCATATGAATAACTATTGTCAGGAGACATCCAAGCTGACAGGTAAGAGCTATACTCCGGTGGAGGAACCAGATCCTAAGCCTGAGGATCTGGAAGCAATCGTAGATACCTATCACCTGAATGGTGTACAGGTTACCTCTTACTGTCGTATCCGTTATACTGCAAGTATGGATATGGGACGTACAGAAAGACAGCGAAAAGTTCTGGGAATGCTCTTTGATAAGGCGAAGATAGCAGGTTTAACCTCTATTTTCAAGATTATGGATGATGTGTTCCCTATGGTACAGACCTCTCTTTCCAAGCAGGATATTCTTGGACTGATTCCAACAGTGATTGGATATAATTTTTCTGAAAGCACCGGATTTCCGGCGAAGTACAAATTCTCAAATATTAAGGGAAGTATCATTGTTCCTACTGATTTGGCAAGCAATGTAACAGAGCTTCACAAATTCCTGTATAATGACCAGGATTATACGCCATCCTCGGAGGTTCTTGAGAAAAGCAATAAGATTCTGGAGATTGTAGGCGGAGAAGGAAAACTGGATGAAGCGGCAACATCCACCACGCAGGATGATACAACTAATACAGATGATAATACATTTGTATGGTCTGGAAACAGTTCTTCCACAGATAATGATTATTATGATAGTAATAGCGAAAGCACAGATTATGATAATGGTGGCGGTACAGATTATGATTACGGCGGTGGCACAGACTATGACAATGGCGGTGGCTCGGATTATGACAATGGCGGCGGCTCAGATTATGATAATGACAGTGGTTCAGATTATGATAATGGTGGCGGAGATGACGGTGGATTTTCTGACGGAGCTGCTGAATCCGGAAACTATGACAACGAAGAATAATAGGATTATGCTGAACAGAAAGGACCATCCGAAAGACAGGATGGTCCTTTCTAGAATAAAAAAATAGTGGAGATAAATATGAAAAACAGAAATGTGGATGTGATTATTCCCACATACCGTCCGGGAAAAGAATTTATGGAATTGCTGACAAGACTGGAGAGACAGGAATGTCCTCCAGACAGAATTGTAGTCATGAATACAGGAGAGCAATACTGGAACCGGGAATGGGAGAATTGTAAGCTGGTGGAAGTGCACCATTTGGAGCAGAAGGATTTTGATCATGGCGGTACAAGAAGACGGGCAGCAGAGCTGTCTGATGCCAGGGTTATGGTGTTTATGACACAGGATGCTCTTCCGGCGGATCATAAGCTGATCGGGAATCTGCTGAAAGCCCTGGACCAGAATGAGAAAATAGGAGCGGCTTATGCCAGACAGCTTCCCAAATCGGACTGTGGTTTTCTGGAACGTTACACCCGTTCCTTTAATTATCCGGAACACTCATCAGTAAAATCCTTATCTGATGTGAAACAATATGGAATAAAGACGTATTTCTGCTCTAATGTATGCGCAGCATATAAAAGAGAGAGTTATCAGGATGTGGGAGGCTTTGTAAACAGAGCTATTTTTAATGAGGATATGATCTGTGCAGGGAACATGGTAAAGCAGGGATACTCTATTGCCTATGCAGCAGATGCCAGGGTTTATCATTCACACAATTATTCCTGTGTCCAGCAGTTTCACCGTAATTTTGACCTGGGTGTTTCGCAGGCAGAACATCCGGAAATTTTTGCAGATGTGCCTTCTGAGGGAGAGGGATTGCGCCTGGTAAAAAGAAGTATGGTATATCTGGTAAAAACCGGACATGTGTGGCTGATCCCTCAGCTGATCCTGCAGAGCGGAGCTAAATATGCCGGATATTTTCTTGGAAAAAGATACAATAAGCTTCCGAACAAAATCGTATTTGCATGTACAATGAACCCCTATTACTGGAAAAAAGGCTAAGGTTTTCCTTCACGTCATTTTACGATTATTGTCACATTTTGAACACAATTCATTGCTATACTGTTTCCTAGAGAACAGGATATCAGGACAGGAATTTCAATCTGCTGATATCAGAATAAACAGGTGCGAAGGGAGCAGGTGATAATATGTATAATGAAGAAGACCGGAGGGAAGATCAACAGACATCCGGGGAGCAGGCTCCAAGATATGAACATTATCAGTTCCATGAGGAGACCGGAACTGTGCCTGACAGGGTGCCGCCTGTCCGGAATAAAAAAGAAACAGATTCTTTTGGAAAAAAAGCAGGGACGACAGTGGCTCTGGCAGTGCTTTTCGGGCTGGTAGCTTCTGCCGTTTTTCTATCGGTAAGCTTTGTGGCAGGTAAATATCTGAAAACTGATGAAAAAAGTACACATCTTGAAACAACCCAGAGTGTGGCTGGAACTGTGACAGATGACGGTTCTGACGGGGAGATTGGGGCAGATACAGAGTCCGGGAATGGGACTGTGGCTTCAGTAGCCCAGGCATCTATGCCTTCGGTAGTGGCTATTACTACAGTAAGCGTACAGGAAATACCAAGCTTCTTTGGCTATGGTTCGCGTCAGTACAAAAGTGCAGCTACCGGTTCAGGGATTATCGTAGGAGATAATGATGAGGAGCTTTTGATCGCTACCAATAATCATGTGGTAGACGGAGCATCTACTTTAAGTGTATGTTTTATCGGAAATGATGTAATGAATGCGGAAACGGAGACTGAGAATGCAGATGATACCGGCGACCTGAATCTGGAGGATGCAGTCAGTGCCAGGATCAAGGGTACAGATTCCGACAATGATCTGGCTGTGATCGCTGTAAAGAAGGCAGATATTCCTGAGGATACACTGAGTGAGATCAAGATTGCACAGATTGGAAGCTCAGAGGATCTGGTGGTAGGTCAGCAGGTAGTGGCAATTGGTAATGCGCTGGGATATGGACAGTCAGTGACCTCCGGATGGATCAGTGCGCTGAACAGAACGATTTCCACAGAGGATGGTACAAGCAGTTCCGGATTGATTCAGACAGATGCAGCCATTAATCCCGGCAACAGCGGAGGGGCACTTCTGAATATGAAGGGAGAACTGATCGGTATTAATTCTGCTAAATATGCCGACAGTACAGTGGAAGGAATGGGATATGCGATTCCCATTTCCAGGGCAAAGCCTATTC
The DNA here is from genome assembly GCA_934426285.1 of uncultured Blautia sp. Classification (GTDB taxonomy): domain Bacteria; phylum Bacillota; class Clostridia; order Lachnospirales; family Lachnospiraceae; genus Blautia_A. The sequence continues at coordinate 14,862 of CAKRYE010000002.1, read as the reverse complement.
TTGAGGATCTGATGAACCGTCAGACCAGGGAGAAGGTTTCCGCTGAAGAGAAAGGCTATCTGGGGGTAGTTCTTTCCAATCTTACTACAGAGGCCATACAGATGTATGATATGCCGGAGGGAGCTTTTGTCAGAGGCGTTGAGGAGAAATCACCGGCTGAGAAAGGTGGCATCTGTAAGGGAGATATTATTGTGAAATTTGATGGACAGAGTGTGACCAGCGGGGATGATCTTCTGGAAAAACTCCAGTATTATAAGTCTGGCGAGAAGATAGAAGCAGTGGTGGCCAGAGCTACTGACGGGGAATACCAGGAGAGCACAGTTGAGATTACTTTAGGATCCAGATCAGAAAACAGCTGATCTGCTTATAAGAAAGAGATACTGCAGAGAAAAGCGGTATCTCTTTTAATGATTTTATAAAACTTTAATTTTGAGATATGCGGGGAATATGATATAATTCTATATAATTGGGAGTAACTGTTAAGCAATCTATTGTTTATGAAAGCTATGAAACAGTTGCGGAAGAAATTTTATAGAAATGTTGAGAGGAAGGGAGTCAGTATGACTGATAACTATAATGATGACGAAGTGATAGATCAGGAAGAGAAAAAACAGGAGAAATTCTGTTTTCTCTGCCGCAGACCGGAGAGCAAAGCCGGACCTATGATCGAACTGCCGAATAATATACATATCTGTACAGACTGTATGCAGAAAAGCTTTAATTCCATGAACCAGCAGTTTAATGATGGAAAATTTAATTATGCGGATCTGATGAATATGCCTAATGTGAGCATGATCGATCTGAGCAGTTTTCAGAATCCCGGGCAGCAGCCTAAAAAGATCCATAAGAAGAAGGAAGAAAAGGCAGAAAAACCGGTCCTGGATCTGAAAAATATTCCTGCACCACATAAGATCAAAGAAACACTGGATCAGTATGTGATAGGACAGGAGAAAGCCAAGAAAGTAATGTCTGTAGCTGTTTACAATCATTATAAAAGAGTAGCTACGGATACCATGGATGAGATTGAAATAGAGAAATCCAATATGCTTATGATCGGACCTACCGGCTGCGGAAAGACTTATCTGGTAAAAACCCTTGCAAAGCTTCTGGATGTACCTCTTGCCATTGCTGATGCAACTTCTCTTACGGAGGCTGGCTATATTGGAGATGATATAGAGAGTGTAGTATCCAAGCTTCTGGCTGCTGCAGATAATGATGTGGAAAGGGCAGAGCATGGAATTATCTTTATTGATGAAATTGACAAGATTGCCAAGAAAAAAAATACCAATCAGCGTGATGTCAGTGGAGAAGCGGTGCAGCAGGGAATGCTGAAGCTTCTGGAAGGCAGTGAAGTAGAGGTTCCGGTTGGTGCCAACAGCAAGAATGCCATGGTACCTCTTGTAACGGTAAATACCAGAAATATTCTTTTTATCTGTGGGGGAGCTTTTCCGGATCTGGAGAATATTATTAAAGAGAGGCTGAATAAACAGGCATCTATTGGATTCTATGCAGATCTGAAGGATAAATATGATCATGATCCCCACCTTCTGCAGAAGGTTACAGTGGAGGATATCCGAAGCTTCGGAATGATTCCTGAGTTTATCGGACGTCTGCCGATCATCTTTACTTTGGATGGTTTGTCTGAGGATATGTTGGTCAAGATATTGAAGGAGCCAAAGAACGCAATACTGAAACAGTATCAGAAGCTTCTGGCATTGGATGAGGTAAAACTGGAATTCGAGGAAGGAGCCCTTCATGCCATAGCTGCGAAGGCACTGGAAAAGGATACAGGAGCCAGAGCCCTGCGCGCGATTCTGGAGGAATATATGCTGGATATTATGTATGAGATTCCCAAAGATGACAATATCGGAGAGGTTGTGATCACAAGGGAATATATTGAAGGCAATGGAGGCCCGAAAATTCAGCTCAGAGGGCAGGAGCGGATTGAAAAACGATAACTGTAAAAATGCAGAACAGTTATGAAAACCATATACTTTATAATTGTAGAAAGGAGTCGGTATTATGGGAACAGATTTTTTTGACGGTATCGTAAAAACATTTTCAAAAACAACAAAGGAGCTTGGAAAAACAACAAAAGAGCTGGGAGCCCGTGCAGAGCAGACTATTGAGACTCAGAAAATTCGCGGAAAAATTTCCGGTGAAGAGCGGACGATCGAAAAACTGAAAGCAGATCTGGGAGACATCATCTACAAGAGACATGCTGAAGGAGAAGGCATTGACGGTGAACTCAGTGTAATCTGCCAGGAAATCGATCAACATTTTCTGAAGATCAGAGAGTTTAAGGACAGTGCCGCTAATCTCAGAGGAAAGAAAATCTGTCCTTCCTGTGAGAAGGAAGTAGATCTTTCCGTAAGCTTTTGTCCATATTGTGGAACGCCCTGTCCAACACCGGAGCCTGCAGAACCTGTAGAGGATCCTGTGGAAGATCTTGTGGAAGAACCTGTAGAAGCATCCGAAGAGGAGACAGATGAGAAAGGTGAGCCTGCAGAGGCGGAAGCAGAGACAGAAGCTGCCCAGGGGAGTACAAAAGCAGAGGAGCCAGAGAAACCGGAAAATGCAGAATTCCGGGAGGAACAGCCTGTGGAGGAAAAAGCAGAGGAAGCTGTGGAGAAAACAGAAGTATAATTAATATAAGGCTATAAGAAATACAAAGAGAACTGAGAAACCAAATAAAATTGGATACTTAGTTCTCTTTTGCACCTGTATTAAGAAAAATATATTTTACAGATTTGTAAAAATTTTACATTATAATTAAAAAAATGTTGCAATAGGCAGAGAAAAGTGATAAGGTTATATCGTATCAGAGACAGATTGTAACTGCGAAGAATGTAACGATCCGGCATACAGTCGTGAAAAAACAATAATTCTGAAAAGACAGGAGAGAATAAGATGAAAAACAGAAAATTATACCAGTTATTAATGGCAAGCGTGATCAGTGCAACAGTACTGACATCAGGAATAGGGGTCAGTGCAGCTGACTTCAGTGATTTTGCTGTTGAGACATCCGTAAGCGAGGATGAAACTCCGGTAGCAGAGGAAAGTGAGGAGTTTAGTTCTGATGCTGCAGAGGCTGCTTCCGCAATTGCAGTAAATACTACCAATTTTCCAGACAAAAAGTTTTACAGCTATGTGCTGAATAATCTGGATACCAATAAGGATAAGAAGCTTTCAGATGCAGAGATCAAAGCAGTGCAGACACTGAATGTGTCAGGTCTTGGAATTTCCAATCTGAAGGGAATCGAGTACTTTACTTCCCTTACTACTCTGGACGCATCAAATAATAAGCTTACATCTGTGAATCTGACAAAGAATACGAAGCTGACAAGCATTAATGTAAGTGATAATGCTTTAAAGGGAACTTTGAATCTCAGCCGCTGTACAGGAATGGTAGCTGTTCTTTGCTCTAATAATAAATTGACTAAAATCGCAATGCCGAACATTAAATATCTGAAAAAACTGGATTATATCAATGCCAGCCACAATAATTTTACATCTCAGGCAAACCTGGGACTTTCTAACATTTCCAGTGATTATCTGAAGAGCCTTACAGAGATTGATGTAAGCTATAATGCTCTTACATCTTTTAACTGCTCCGGTTTTGCAGGACTGAGCCTGAATCTGGCAAATAACAAAATTACAAAGCTTTCCGGTGGTAATGACGGATACCAGGTAGCTGCTCTGTACATTGAAGGAAATTCTCTCAGCCAGACCTCATCTGTTGACTTTACACCGGAATGGGTTCGCGAGCCTCAGAGATTCAGCTGTGATTCAGCAGTGCGTGGCAAGGTGAAAATGGTAAAGGCAAAAGTTTCTGCTTCTGCTTCCTGGGATGAAATCAGCCTGAACATTGGTTCCACTTCTCAGGATGCAAGCTATACACTGGAGAGAAAGGCAGGAAACGGAGCTTATCAGACCATCAAAACCTGGGGAAAAGGCGATCTGGATGATCCTGAATTTGGAGACAGCTACACAGACAGCAATGTTACTCCGGGAACAACTTATACATATAGACTGACTGCTACTGTTATGGTGCAGGATAAGAATAAAGTGGAACAGCCATGGACAGGAACTGCAGAGGTTAAAGCCAGAGCAGCAGCTGCCGGACCGGCTATTTCCGTGAAATCATCCAAGGCAAAAACAGCGACTGTTAAATGGGCAGCAGTAAAGGGAGCTGACGGATATCAGGTATACTACGGAACTTCTAAAAATAAAATGAATTCTGCGGTTACAAAGGATACAAAATCTTTGAGCGTAACAAAAACTGGTCTTGGAAGTAAGAAAACATACTATTTCAGAGCCAGAGCGTATAAAGTAGTAAATGGCAAGAAGGTATATACTTCCTGGGGTGGAGTGAAGGCTGTAAAAGTTAAATAATGAATGGTTGACAGGAACTCACTGTGAGGATGTTTCCGAAAGGAGGAAGGCTGCTTGAGGAAAATACTGAAAAAGGTGATATTTCTGACTGCAATACTTCTTGTATTGCAGTCAGGAACTGTAAGTGCTATAGCTGCCCAGACCCAACCTGCAGTTCCTGTATTGAAGGGAACTGCAAAAGGGGATACAGTAACTTTACAGTGGAATAAGGCAAAGGGATCCTCCGGATGTCAGGTATTTTTATATTATAAATTATATAAAAAATACCGTAGTCTGGGAAATTATCCTGCCGGAAAGAATCAGCTGATCCTAAAAGGCTCGCAGGATAAGGTGTATAAATATAAAATCCGTTCCTATACAAAGAAGAATGGAAAAGTGATATACAGTAAAATGTCAAAAGTATTGACAATTAAGACTGCTCCTTCCAGTCCGGTGGTCAGCCAGGCGAAAAGGAGCAGCGATACAGAGGCATTGATTACCTGGAGTAAAATTTCATCAGCAGACGGATATCAGGTTTTCCGTGCTGATTCTGAGCAGGGGAAATATATAAGGGTAGGAGTTGCATCTGGAAATACGGTATTTTCTTTCGGGGATAATACATTGAAGGAAGGACAGGATTATTATTATCGTGTCCGTGCATATTGCAGAAATCCTAATGCAGTGGTTTATTCAGGTTATAGTGAGCCTGTTAAGGCATGCAGGCCTGCACCGAAACCGGTGATCATTCTGGGAGATTCCCGGACTGAAGAGCTTCGGGAGTTCACAGGAGACGAGAAGGTTGCATGGATCTGTAAGGGGAGCATGGGATATGTATGGCTTCGTGATACTGCTGTAAAAGCAGTGGATGAACAGATTCAGGGGAATGAGGATCTGTTTTTCTGGCTGGGAGTGAATGACCTGGATAATATTGATAATTATATCAGCCTGCTTAATGAGAAGATTCCCCAGTGGAAGCAAAAAGGAGTTCGGGTACATATCCTGGCAGTGGGTCCTGTAGAAATACCGGATGAATATGCGGACAATAAGACAATTAAAGCATTTAATAAAAAAATGAAAGCGCAGATTGCAGGAGCTGATTTTATAGACCTGTATTCCTGGCTGACAAAGCAGGGGTATAAGACTGCCGATGGAACGCACTATGACAGAGAGACCTGCATGAAGATATATAACTATATTATGAGTCAGGTGCAGTAACGGATAAAACAGGCAGAGGCAATGCATACGGCTGATAGCTTTGGAAATAAAAAAGAAAATAAAAAGAGAAGACATGATTTATTTCAGATTCTGATAAATCGTGTCTTCTTTTTTTGTGGTTATGATAAGGTTGGTTAAAAAAGACAAAAAAAATAATGCAGAAGATGGGACTTGAACCCACACGATATTGCTACCACAGGCACCTGAAGCCTGCGCGTCTGCCAATTCCGCCACTTCTGCATTTCTTATTTATCAATCGCTCTCTCGCGACTGCTCATTTATAATAACCGATGTATGGATAAAAGTCAATAGCTTTTTTGAAATTTTTTTAATTTTTTTTACAGTATCCTCAAAACGCACAATTTGTTACGGAGAAGTGCAAGCTTCTTCTGATAAACTGCGGAGCAGTTATTCAGTGCAGAGCCGCGTAGCGAAGCGGATGATTTTATCCGCTTGACAGTATAGAGGTATTTGGATGTGAGAAAGCAGTGAATGCATATGATCGGATCTGCCTGAAATTACAAAAAAGTTTTTAATATCAACTTAATTATTTTTAGTATCTTATAAGGTTGAAAAAAGCACTTTGCTGTGATACAATCTTGAAGATTTAGGAAAAAATAAGTGATAGACACAATATAAAGATAAGAAAGGGAGATTGTATGAAAGCATTTCTGATATTAGAAGATGGCCATGTGTTCAAAGGTACAAGCATTGGTTCAACGAGAGACGTTATCAGCGAAATCGTCTTTAATACTTCCATGACCGGTTATCTGGAAGTAATGACCGACCCTTCCTATGCAGGACAGGCAGTATGTATGACTTATCCCCTCATTGGGAATTACGGAATCTGTTATGATGACCAGGAGTCATCAAAGCCATGGGTGGACGGCTTTATTGTCCGCGAATTATCCCGTGTCCCAAGTAATTTCAGAAGCGTGGACACGATTCAGCATTTCTTAACAAAGCATGATATTCCAGGTATTGCCGGAATTGATACCAGAGCCTTAACGAAAATCCTTCGTGAGAAAGGTACCATGAACGGTATGATCACCGTCAATGAAAATTATGATTTAGATACAATTATCCCCCAGTTAAAAGCATATACAACAGGTAAGGTAGTAGAGAAGGTAACATGCCGCGAGAAAGAAATTTTAAAAGGCGATGGTCCGAAAGTAGCACTTCTTGACCTGGGAGCAAAGAGAAACATTGCACGTTCCCTGAATGAAAGAGGATGTGAGGTTACAATTTATCCGGCACTGACACCTGCGGAAGAGATTCTGGAGGCAAATCCGGATGGCATTATGTTAAGTAACGGCCCTGGAGATCCAAAGGAATGTACTTCTATTATAAAGGAAATAAAAAAATTATATGATTCTGAAGTTCCGATCTTCGCAATCTGTCTTGGACATCAGCTTATGGCTCTTGCAACAGGTGGAGATACCCATAAGATGAAATACGGACACAGAGGCGGAAACCATCCGGTCAAAGACCTTGCAACAGGACGTGTTTACATTTCTTCCCAGAACCATGGCTATGTAGTAGATGCTGAGGGACTTGAAGAAAAAAACATTGCAAAACCTGCATTCGTTAACGTCAATGACGGCACAAACGAAGGTATGGCATACGAAGGAAAGAATATCTTTACTGTACAGTTCCATCCTGAAGCATGCCCGGGACCGCAGGATTCCAGTTACCTGTTTGACAGATTTATGGATATGATGGGAGGAAATAAATAATGCCAAGAAATAAAGACATTAAAAAAGTACTTGTAATTGGTTCCGGCCCGATTATCATCGGCCAGGCTGCAGAGTTTGACTATGCAGGAACACAGGCCTGCCGTTCTCTGAAGGAAGAAGGTCTGGAGGTAGTTCTTCTTAACTCTAACCCTGCCACCATCATGACAGACAAGGATATTGCTGACAGAGTATATATTGAGCCTCTGACAGTAGAAGTAGTAGAGCAGCTGATCCTGAAAGAAAAGCCTGACAGTGTACTTCCTACACTGGGAGGACAGGCAGGACTGAATCTTGCTATGGAGCTGGATGAGAAAGGCTTCTTAAAAGAACATAATGTAAGACTGATCGGTACCACTGCTGAGACTATTAAGAAGGCCGAGGACCGTCAGGAATTTAAGGATACCATGGAGAAGATCGGAGAACCGGTTGCTGCTTCTAAGGTTGTTACCACAGTAGAAGATGGACTGGCTTTCACCAATTCCATCGGCTATCCTGTAGTTCTTCGCCCTGCTTATACACTTGGCGGAAGCGGCGGCGGTATTGCCTACAATGAGGCAGAGCTTCGTGAAATTCTGGAAAACGGTCTTCGTCTTTCCCGTGTAGGAGAGGTTCTGGTAGAGCGTTGTATTTCCGGATGGAAAGAAATTGAATATGAGGTAATGCGTGACAGTGCAGGTAACTGCATCACAGTCTGCAATATGGAAAATATTGACCCTGTAGGTGTGCATACCGGTGACTCCATCGTAGTAGCCCCTTCTCAGACTCTGGGAGATAAAGAGTATCAGATGCTTCGTACATCTGCATTAAATATTATCACAGAACTGGGAATCACAGGTGGATGTAATGTACAGTACGCCCTTCATCCGGAAAGCTTTGAATATTGCGTAATTGAGGTTAATCCGCGAGTAAGCCGTTCCTCTGCACTGGCTAGTAAAGCTACCGGTTATCCTATTGCCAAGGTTGCTGCCAAGATTGCTCTGGGATATACTCTGGATGAGATTCCAAATGCCATTACCGGTAAAACCTACGCAAGCTTTGAGCCGATGCTGGACTACTGTGTAGTTAAGATTCCGCGTCTTCCATTTGATAAATTTATTACAGCAAAGAGAACACTTACCACTCAGATGAAGGCTACCGGTGAGGTTATGAGTATCTGCCATAACTTTGAAGGTGCTCTGATGAAAGCAATCCGTTCTCTGGAACAGCATGTGGACAGTCTGATGTCCTATGATTTCTCTGAGCTGACAGATGATGAACTGCTGTCAGAGCTGAAGATTGTGGATGACCGCAGAATCTGGAAGATTGCAGAGGCTATCCGCAGAAATATGCCTCAGGAAGAACTTCATAATATCACCAAGATCGACCTGTGGTTTATTGATAAGATTGCGATCCTGGTAGAGATGGAGCAGGCACTGAAGAGCCAGGAGCTTACAAAAGAGCTTCTTCTGGAAGCGAAACGTATGGAATTCCCTGATTATATCATTGCCGACCTTGCCGGAAAAACTGAGGCAGAGGTAAAAGCACTCCGTCAGGAATGGGGAATTAAGGCTGCTTATAAGATGGTTGATACCTGCGCAGCAGAGTTTGCAGCAGAGACACCATATTATTATTCCGTATACGGTGATGAGCAGACAGAAAATGAAGCTGCAGCCACACCGGATAAGAAAAAAATCCTGGTACTTGGTTCTGGTCCTATCCGTATTGGTCAGGGTATTGAGTTTGACTTCTGCTCTGTACATTGTACATGGGCATTTGCCAAGGAAGGATATGAGACAATTATCATCAACAATAACCCTGAGACAGTAAGTACTGACTTTGATATTGCAGATAAGCTGTATTTCGAGCCTCTGACTCCGGAAGATGTTGAGAATGTAGTAAATGTTGAGAAGCCTGATGGAGCAGTGGTTCAGTTTGGTGGACAGACTGCCATTAAACTGACGGAAGCTCTGATTAAGATGGGTGTGAAGATTCTGGGAACATCTGCAGAAAATGTAGATGCTGCGGAAGACCGTGAGCTCTTTGATGAGATCCTGGAAAAATGCCAGATCCCAAGACCAAAGGGACATACGGTATTCACTGCTGAGGAAGCTAAGAAAGCTGCCGGAGAGCTGGGATATCCGGTACTGGTTCGTCCTTCTTATGTACTTGGCGGACAGGGAATGAGAATTGCAGTCAGCGATGAGGATGTAGAAGAATATATCGGAATTATCAATCAGATTGCACAGGAGCATCCGATTTTGGTGGATAAATACCTGATGGGTAAGGAAATTGAGGTTGATGCTGTATGCGATGGTGAGCAGATCCTGATTCCTGGTATCATGGAACATATTGAACGTGCAGGTATCCACTCAGGAGACAGTATTTCCGTATATCCGGCTCAGACGATCAGTGAAAAGGCAAAAGAAACTATTGCAGACTATACCAATCGTCTGGCACAGGCTCTTCACGTAATCGGTATGATCAATATCCAGTTTATTGTATGCGGTGATGAGGTGTATGTAATCGAGGTTAACCCTCGTTCTAGCCGTACAGTACCATACATCAGCAAGGTAACTGGTATTCCGATCGTTCCTCTTGCTACCAGAGTTATTCTGGGACATAAGCTGAAAGATATGGGATATGAGCCTGGTCTTCAGCCGGAGGCAAAATATTTTGCAATTAAGATGCCGGTATTCTCCTTTGAGAAGATCCGTGGCGCTGATATCAGCCTTGGACCGGAAATGAAATCCACAGGTGAATGTCTTGGTATTGCAGAAAGCTTTAATGAAGCACTGTACAAAGCATTCCTGGGAGCAGGAATCCGCCTTCCGAAGCATAAAAACATGATTATCACTGTAAAGGATGAGGATAAAGAAGATATTATTCCGATTGCAAGAAGATTCGAAGCCCTTGGTTACAGAATCTATGCAACTCTGGGAACTGCAAAAGTTCTGAAAGAGAATGGAATTAAAGTGATCCGTACCAATAAACTGGAGCAGCCGTCACCAAACCTTATGGATCTTATTCTGGGACATAAGATTGATGTTGTTATTGATACTCCGCCTCAGGGAGTTGAGCATCAGAAAGACGGATTTGTGATCAGACGTAATGCGATCGAAACAGGTGTGAATGTCCTGACTTCTCTGGATACAGCAGAGGCACTGGCAACCAGCCTTGAGAACACAGACCTGAACAAATTATCTCTGATCGATATTGCTACGATTGCAAGAAGATAATATGAAAAAACAATGACCGCTTTTCACATAGGGGAGAGGCGGTCATTTCTTTGAATAAGAGAATAAGAAAGGAAGTCAAATATATGCTTGAAATGTTAAAGGTTATTTTCCTTGGTATTGTGGAGGGAATCACAGAGTGGCTTCCCATCAGCAGTACGGGACATATGATCCTTGTGGATGAGTTTCTGAAGCTGAATGTAACAGAGGAATTTAAGAATCTGTTTTTTGTAGTGATCCAGCTGGGAGCAATCTTGGCAGTAGTAGTTCTTTACTGGAATAAACTGTGGCCGTTTTATATAAGGCCTGTCTCTGCAAAAAAACAGGCAATCCTGGATCGCCAGCCGGCGGTATCCAGAGGAATTCTTACCTTTGTGGAGAAATTTTGTGACAAGGATAAATGGGTACTGTGGTTTAAGATTATAGTGGCCTGTATTCCTACAATTATCATAGGACTGCCATTTAATGATGTGATTGAAGAGAAATTCAACAATTATGTGGTAGTTGCAATTGCTTTGATCTTCTATGGAATACTTTTTATTGTTATTGAGAATTATAATAAAAGAAGAAAGCCAACCTGTACCAGTCTGGATAAATTATCCTTTAAGACGGCATTTATTATTGGGCTGTTTCAGGTATTATCTGTTATTCCGGGAACCTCCCGTTCTGGTTCTACCATTATTGGAGGTATTCTTGCAGGTACTTCCCGTACAGTAGCTGCAGAATTTACTTTTTTCCTGGGAATTCCGGTAATGTTTGGTGCCAGTCTCCTGAAACTTCTTAAATTTGGATTTTCTTTCACAGGAACAGAATTGATGATCCTGATTGTGGGAATGGTTGTAGCATTTGTTGTTTCTGTTATTGCAATCAAATTCCTGATGGGATACATCAAGAAACATGATTTCAAAGTATTTGGATGGTACAGAATTGTACTGGGCATCCTGGTACTGGGATATTTTATCGGTAAAAATTTAATTGCGTAACTCTAATAAAAAAGCTCTGTCCGGTGACAGGGCTTTTTTTAATATGATAAATATAATTCAGACAGGATGATTTTCGGAATATTTAATATAGTCTACTACCATCATCGCCAGCTTAAATGTCAGTGCATCTTCAAATGCGCGGATATCCAGTCCAAACTTCCTCTGAAGCTTTTCGAAGCGATACACCAGAGTATTTCTGTGTACATAAAGCTGTCTGGAGGTCTCTGAGAGATTCAGGTTGTTTTCAAAGAAGGTACGGATAGTGATGAGTGTTTCTTCATCAATGGAATCCAGTGTTTCCTCATGAAAAATCTCATCAATAAACATTTCACAGATGGAAACAGGAAGCTGGTAGATCAGCCGGCCGATTCCCAGCTGATTATAGCCAAAGACATTTTTTTCTGCATAGAAAATCTTACCAACTTCCAGGGCGGTATGAGCCTCCTTGTAGGTATCGGGCAGTCTGGAAATATCCTCTGCAATATTGCTGTAAGCAACCCAGGCAGAGGTCATAGCTTCTGTGTTCAGCATATCCACAAGCATACAGGCAATAGAGTCCAGATCTTCATAGTTTTCTGTGGACTGGAGTTCCCGGACAATGATAATTCCGGAATCATCAATGGCTGTAATAAAATCCCTGGTTCTGGCAGAAAAAATATTCCGAATGGTTGCCAGTGCATTTTCGTCTTTGCTTTGCTTGGTTTCCACAAGAAAAACTGCACGGCGGACAGATGTGGCAATATGAAGTTTCTTGGCACGATTAAAAGCGTCCACCTCGGAATAGGTACCTAAAAGGAGATTCTGCATAAAGGTGTTCTTGTCATTTTTTTCAGCGTAGGCAGTGAAGAGACTGTGAATCTGGCATACAGCCAGTTCTCCGATAGTGGAGGCTGATTCTCCCTTACCCCAGACAATAAGCAGATAGGAGTCGGTTTGGACTTCTGTGAGTTTATAAAGACAGCAGCTGGTATTGGAAACGCAGAGGGCATTGCTCTGGCGAAATTCATCCAGTCTCTTTTGGGCAGGCAGTTTTCTGTCGCAAGTGGAGACAAAGACATTATTATCTGAGTCTATCAGGCAAAAATCCAGCTGGCTGATATTTTTCCAGTCAGTGAGACATTTCTGCAAAATCTGTTGTATTTTCATTGAGCTGATCCTTTCTCGTATTATGAGATACATTATAACACAAAAACCCGAGGATTTCTCCCCGGGTTTTTTAAAAGATTCCTAAAATTAGTTGCAGATTGTAAGTTCTGTCTCTTTGTCGAAGAAATGAGATTTCTCCATATCAAATGCGAATTTGATCGGGTCACCGGTTTTTGCTGTTGTACGAGGATCAACTCGTGCTGTAACCTGAGTTCCGTCAACATCAAAGTATAAGAATACTTCAGCACCCAGAAGCTCATAAACCTTAACTACAGAGCTCATTGGAGCACTTGGAGAAGCTTCGATAAACATCTGAGAATCATGAATATCTTCTGGACGGATACCAAGAACAACTGTCTTGCCTACATAGCCGTTATCTTTGAGAACTTTAGCTTTTCCAGTAGGAACAAGCAGCTCATGCTCGCCAACTTTAGCAATGATATTTCCGCCTTTTTCAGAGATTGCTGCGTCAAGGAAGTTCATCTGCGGTGATCCCATGAATCCTGCAACGAATAAGTTGCCTGGTTTCTGATACAGGTTCTGAGGTGTATCTACCTGCTGAACAACACCGTCTTTCATAACAACGATTCTGGTACCAAGAGTCATAGCCTCTGTCTGGTCATGTGTTACATAGATGATTGTAGCACCCAGTCTCTGGTGGATTTTGGAAATCTCGATACGCATCTGTACACGAAGTTTAGCATCCAGGTTGGAAAGAGGCTCATCCATAAGGAATACCTTAGGATTACGTACGATAGCACGTCCCATAGCAACACGCTGTCTCTGACCACCGGAAAGAGCCTTCGGTTTACGATCAAGAAGTTTCTCAAGGTCAAGGATTCTTGCAGCTTCACGAACTGCTTTGTCGATCTGGTCTTTCGGAACTTTACGAAGTTTAAGTCCGAATGCCATGTTATCATATACTGTCATATGAGGATACAGAGCGTAGTTCTGGAATACCATTGCGATATCACGGTCTTTTGGCTCTACATCGTTCATAACTTTGTCACCAATCTTTAATGTACCGCCGGAAATTTCTTCCAGACCGGCAACCATACGAAGTGTAGTAGATTTACCACATCCTGAAGGTCCTACGAAAATGATGAATTCTTTATCTTCGATTTCCAGATTGAAATCTTTAACTGCCTGGAAACCATTTGGGTAAGTTTTGTTAATGTGCTGTAATGATAAGCTTGCCATGATTATTATTCCTCCAAAATTATTTCATATTGTTTTTGCTGATTGATTACTCGTTTTTTTCATCTGTAGACAGTATAGCGAAAAGGAGGGGGGATGGCTAGGGAAGAATCGTACAAAGATTTGTTGGGTTTCTTGTCAATCTGACGAAAAGCCGGAATGGACATCCGGGGATTCCGTCAAACTGTCAAAGAACATGAGAAAAACGCAGGACAAAATGACGAAATTCTGTCTGCGTTTCTCAAAATTGGAGTTAAAATGAATGGTCTGGTGTGATAATACGAAAAGTTAAAGGGGAATCATAGAAAGCAAAGCATCAGGAAGCATTTTGAGCAAATTCTGTGTTGACCAGTTCTGCATACGGTGTACGTTCTTTCAGCTCACCTGCGTCTTCCAGAATATCCTGCAGCAGCTCAAATCCATCCTGCCCGAACACCAGATTTTCTTTCCAGGTGTCCTGATCGTAATAGCGTTTTACAATGGCTGTGATGGTATCCAGATCTGTTTCCGGGAACTGAGGCTCGATGATTTCTGCGATTTCCTCAGGAGTGTGGCTCTGGACAAAATCCATACCTTTTTGCAGAGCATCAGTGAATTTCTGCATGATTTCAGGATTTTTTTTCATATAGCTGGTTCTGGCACTGTAGGAGGTGTATGGCACATAGCCGGAGTCAACGCCAAGAGACGCAACAACATATCCTGCACCCTGTTTTTCAAGAGCAGTAGCAGACGGCTCAAATTCTACGGTGAAATCGGCTGAATCATCTCCGGTAAAGGCAGCAGCAGTAGAACCAAAGTCAATACTCTGATCAATGGACAGATCCTTTTGCGGGTCAAGGCCATTCTTTTTCAGGATATACTCAAATACCATTTCCGGCATACCACCTTTGCGGCCGCCAAGAACTTTCCTGCCCTTCAGATATTCCCATTTAAAATCCGGCATTTCTTCTCTTGCCACAAGGAAATTTCCGGCTCGCTGGGTAAGCTGCGCAAAATTCA
>CAKRYE010000001.1 GCA_934426285.1 uncultured Blautia sp. | reverse complement strand
GCAGTATATGAGAAATACATGGGCTGGTATGATGGTAATCCTGTCCATCTTGCTGAACTTACACCATCGGATTATGCCAAAAAGCTGGTAGAATATTTCGGTGATACAGATGCGGTTCTTGAAAAAGCAAAAGAAGATTTTGCCAAGGGAGAATATCAGTGGGTAGCCCAGATTACCAATACGCTGGTTTTTGCTGATCCGGAAAATACGGATGCACGTTATCTGTGTGCGGATGCATTGGAGCAATTGGGATATCAGGCAGAATCAGGTCCATGGCGCAGTGCTTACCTTTGTGCCGCACAGGAACTGCGAAATGGTACAAATACCGATGATGCAACGCGAAGTAGCGGTAACGGTGATGTTTTCTTACATATGACACCGGATATGATTCTGGATTATCTGGGAATTATTGTAGATACGACGAAGATTCCAGATCTGACCTTTACAGCAAATATTATATTGCCGGAAGGTAATTATGTACTCCGCGTAAAAAATGGCGTACTTCTTTATCAGAAGGATGCACAGGATCCGGATGCAGATGTAACATGGAATACCAAACGTGCCGGACTGTTGGCTGTTGTTCAGAAAAACGCTGAGAATGTTGCTGCTTTGATCGAACAGGAGGGTGATGAGACCTGCCTGACACGATTGATGGATGCGGTTACTGTTACGTCAGAGTATAAATATTTTAATATTATTGAACCATAATTCCGCCATAAAAATAGGAAACGAAAAGAAAGCCCCCTGCTTATGGGGGCTTTTAAAAATGTATTTTGATATTAGTTACAGAGTTGTGACCTGGGTGATCATTTCGCTGAAAGAAGGATGAGGACGGATCACAGAAGCCATTTCTTCCAGTGTAAGCTTCTGGGCAATGGCAACCGCAAATTCGCTGATCATATCAGTGGCTCTGGCACAGAGAAGCTGTGCACCGATGATCACATGGGTTTCTTCCAGATAGACTACTTTCATAAATCCGCGCTCCTGCAGGGACAATACGGATTTTCCGTTGGCTGAGCTGAGGATCTTGTGGCTTTTGGCAGTAAGTCCCTGTTCTTTTGCCTGATCCAGTGTCAGTCCCACAGAGGCAATCTCAGGAGAAGCATAGATGCAGGAAGGAACAAGATCAAGGACCGGGCTGTTCCTATGTGGGACAATACTGTTGGCTGTATCCTCTGATAATGTGGCAGCTATCTGATGGACAGCATGAATTCCCTGAGCAGTGGCAGCATGTGCCAGCTGCAGTTTTCCATTTACATCGCCGATGGCATAGATACCGGGAAGGTTAGTCTGAAAATGTTCATCTGTCAGGATACGGCCACGTTCCATGGAAGGAGCAAGACCGTCAGCAAACAGACCATCTGTATAAGGCTTTCGGCCGGTAGCGATCAGGGCTGCCTGTGCCGTACAGGTGCAGACAGTATCTTTTTCCGTGTAAGTGCATAAGATACCCTCATCAGCAGATTCCAGAGATTGTACTTTGGCACCGGTATGGATATCCGCCCCTTTTTTCTTCAGGGATTGCTTCAGACTCTGGCCCAGTTCTTTGTCCATGTTGGCGATCAAAGAGGGAAGTGCCTCCAGGATCGTGACTTTTGTTCCAAGTGCCTGCCAGATTCCGGCAAATTCTACACCGATCACACCTCCGCCGATGATCAGCAGAGAAGAAAACGGTTCCTGATCCCAGGAGAGCAGTTCATCACTGGTCATTACACCGGGCAGATCATGTCCGGGAATGGGTGGAACAGAAGGGACACTGCCGGATGCCAGCAGGATCTGTCGTGTTTGAATGATAACAGGGTCAGCTCCGTCAGCTGTGATCTGTACCTGTTTCATATGGTCTTTGTTGGAATCGTCAGTGCCGGTATCTATAACTGTTCCCAGACCTTGATACATAGTAACTTTTGCAGCTTTCAGAAGAGCAGCAATGCCTTTTTGCAAAGTTGCGATCGTTGTCTGCTTGTGCTGCTGAATATTGTTCAGATCGGCCTGTACATGTTCTGCAGAAATACCAAAACGCTCTGCATCACAGATTTCCTTATAGAGTTCGGAAGAGTGGAGCAATGTTTTGGTAGGGATACATCCCCGGTTCAGGCAGGTTCCTCCCAGAGAATCCTTTTCGATCAGAGCGGTGCGAAGACCAAGCTTTGCTGCTTCCAGAGCTGCTTCATATCCGCCCGGGCCGGCACCGATGACAGTCAGGTCATAGATAGTTGTTGTCATTTCTGCCATGGATCAGTTCTCTCCTTTTCGTTAGATTTGTTCTTGTACCATTCCACACAGATCAGTGCGGACATTTTCCGGAACCATATGTTGTTCCAGGGATTGGTTTAATGCTTTGCAAAGAATATCGGTACGATAAGGGAGACCCTGAAATTCCGCACCAATATCAGAAAACCAGTCTGCTTCCATAGAATCGGAAGAAAGCAGTGCTTCGGTGATCATCCCTTCGTTTACATGAAGGTCAAGACTGACCTCACCCCATGAAAAGCGCTGTTCCAGCCGGTTGGTAAATGGGATCTTTTGTCCGTATTTCCAACGGTCAGAGGAAAATCGCTCTCTGCCTTTTTGAATGGCAGTCTGTTCCAGACGTTTGGCACACAGAGGCATGGCAGGCAATCCGTATACTTTGGAAAATGCGGTAAACATAGCCTGCTTTATGGTGTCAACAGTGATGTCAGGACAGAGGGAAGACAGATTTACAACTCTGGAGCGGACGGAGTCCACACCTTTTGACTGTAATTTTGCTTTGGAAGGATTCAAAAAACGGGACATGGAAGCAGTATCTACATTCAGCAGCAGTGTTCCATGATGGTAATAATATCCGTTGGAATCAAAAAATGCATTTCCGGAAAATTTCTGTCCGTTGATTGCCACATCATTTCGACCGGTTTTCTCAGCGGTCAGTCCAAAGGAAGCCACAGCTTTTATGATCACCTGAAGCTGACGGTCTACATCCGCGTCTTCTTTTCTCATACAGAAGGTAAAGTTCAGATTTCCAAAGTCATGGTAGACAGCTCCCCCGCCGGAGAGGCGGCGGACCAGATGTCCGCCGTCTGCTTCCAGCTCTGATACACGGCACTCTTTCCAACAATTCTGATTTCGCCCGATCACAACCGTATGGGCATTTTGCCATAAGTATAAAATACATTCTCCTGGTTCTGCGTGAAAAGTAAGATATTCTTCCACAGCAAGATTTGTATAAGGATCGGTAGTTGAGCTTTCGTATGTGGTCAGAGTCTGTATCATTGTGGATTCCTCCTGTTATTAATTTATTCGTTACTATAAAGATAACGCACTACCGGTTTTCGTGCAGCACCCACTTCGTCTAATCTGCGGACAGGTGTTTCAAATGGATACTCGTGCATTTTTTCCGGGTGAGCTTCAGATTCTGCAAGTACATCCAGGAAGATCTGCACCGCTTCATCCAGTGTTTCCCGACTTTCTGTTTCGGTAGGCTCGATCATCAATGCTTCATGGACGATCAGTGGGAAGTACATGGTAGGCGGATGGATACCGTGATCCAGTAATGCCTTGGCAATATCAAGAGCGGAGACATTTCGCTGATGCTTTTCCTGTTCCAGTGTCATGACAAATTCATGCATACAGGTGTGATCATAGGCCATTTTATAATGTCCGGCCAGCTTGTGCATCATATAGTTGGCATTCAGCACTGCTGTGGTGGCTGCTTCCGGGATTCCTTCTCTGCCAAGAGTCAGAATGTAACAGAAGGCACGGACAACAACCAGGAAATTGGAAGAGAAGCTGCGGACATTTCCAATGGTATGAGCAGCGGTTTCTTCCGTGAAAGAGCCGTCTGCCTGTTCGTTAATACGAAGTCCCGGGAGGAATTGTGCCAGGAAATCTTTGCAGGCAACAGGTCCGCTTCCCGGTCCGCCTCCACCGTGAGGAGTGGAGAAGGTTTTATGCAGATTCAGATGCATTACATCAAAGCCCATGTCGCCCGGGCGGGTAACTCCCATAATTGCGTTTAAGTTTGCGCCATCGTAATAGCATAAGCCGCCGGCTTCATGAACAATCCGTGTGATCTCTGCAATGTTTGGATCAAAGAGACCAACTGTGTTGGGGTTTGTGAGCATAAGCCCGGCAGTGTCATCGCCCACAGCGGCTTTTAATGCCTCCAGATCTACACAGCCATGCTCATCAGAAGCGATATTAACCACATCGAAATTGGCCATAGCTGCACTGGCGGGATTGGTACCGTGGGCAGAATCAGGAACAATGATCTTTGTGCGTTTGCTGTCACCGCGACTTTCGTGCCATGCTTTGATCAGAAGAAGACCGGTAAATTCACCGTGAGCACCGGCTGCCGGCTGAAGAGTACATGCCTGCATTCCGGTGATCTTGCACAATGCTTTTTCAATGGAAGAGAGTACTTCCAGACATCCCTGAACATCTTTGGTATCCTGCAGAGGATGAATGTTGGTAAATCCGGGGAGAAGAGAAGCAGCATCGTTGATCTTCGGATTGTATTTCATGGTACAGGAGCCTAATGGATAAAAACCATCGTTGACTCCATGGGTCTGCTTTGCCAGATCAGTATAGTGACGGCTGAGTTCTGTTTCGGATACCTCCGGGAGATGCAGTGCTTTTTTACGCATCGGTACATTGACAGTTACTTCAGGGGTAGTGCAGGGCGGAATCAGGTTGCAGCCTCTTCCTGGTGCCCCCATTTCAAATATAAGTTTCATGCAAGCACCTCCTTTATCACAGCAATAAGACCATCGATCTCAGATTTTGTATTCATTTCAGTTGTGCACCAGAGCATTTCTGACTGTCCGGTCACAAGGCCTGACAAATATCCGTGTGCAGCCAGTTTTTCAGAGAGAACAGCTGCATCACAGGGACAGATAGTTACAAATTCATGGAAAAATTCTCCTGTATATTTCCTGGTAAATCCCAGAGCAGTCAACTGTTCCAGCAGATAGCGGGCATTTGCCATACAGGAAGCAGCCACTTTTTCAAGTCCGGCACTGCCCATAGCTGACAGATAGACTGCGGCAGTCATAGCGCAAAGTGCCTCGTTGGAACAGATGTTGGAGCTTGCTTTCTCGCGGCGGATATGCTGTTCACGGGCCTGAAGAGTAAGGACATAGGCACGTTTTCCGTCCACATCGGTAGTCTGGCCTACGATTCGGCCGGGAAGCTTTCTCATCATGTCTTTGGTAGAAGCCATGAATCCAAGATAAGGTCCGCCAAATCCCATAGGAAGTCCCAGAGGCTGGCCTTCACCAACAGCCACATCAGCACCAAATTCTCCCGGAGTTTCCAGAAGACTAAGAGCAATGGGATTACAGCTGGCGATCAGCTTGGCACCGGAATTGTGTACAGCATTTGCAATAGAAGTGCCATCTTCGATCAGTCCATGGTAGTTTGGAGTCTGAATGATCAGACAGGCGATGGAGGAAGTGTCCATAGCATTCCAACTGTCTATATCTGTGAGACCATCTTTTTCAGGAAGGATCACAAGTGGTGCTCCGGAACCAAAGCAGTAGGTGCGGATCACAGAGAGCGTTCTGGGGTCAACAGAAGCACTGACACAGATGGTTCCCCGTTTCCGGTCACGACACATGGCAGCAGCCTCTGCGGCAGCAGTTGCACCGTCATAAACAGATGCATTGGAAACATCCATTCCTGTCAGCTCACAGATCATGGTCTGATATTCAAAGATCGACTGCAGAAGTCCTTGGCTGATCTCTGCCTGATAAGGAGTGTATGCAGTGACAAATTCTTCTTTTGAAGTGACTTGCTTTACAATAGCCGGAATATAGTGATGATAGGATCCGGCACCTCTGAAAATATGAGGAAAACGGGTGTTTTTTTCGGAGATTTCCTCAATTTTGCGGGCTACTTCCAGTTCGGAAAGTCCGGATGGTAAAGACAGTCCGTCTTTTAAGCGAAGGTCCTCGGGAATATCGGCATACAATTCATCGAAAGAATGCATTCCGATGGATTCCAGCATAGAGAGACGTTCTTCTCTGGTACTTGGTATGTAAGAACCCATGGCAGTTACCTCCTGTAGTTAAAATCTGACAGATCAGTCGTTGCTTTCAGTCTGACAGTGAGCTTCATATTCAGCAGCTCCGAGCAGCTCTTCTTCATCAGTGACATCTTTTACTTTGATGAGCCAAGCGTCATAAGGTGCTTCGTTGATCAGTTCCGGGTGGTCCAGAAGCTCTTCATTGATCTCGCAGACAGTTCCGGATACAGGGGAGAAAATGTCGGATACAGCTTTGACAGATTCTACATCGCCAAGTGCTTCTCCTGCAGTAACCGTGTCATCAACTTCCGGCAGATTAACAAATACCAGATCACCAAGTTCGCTCTGAGCGAAGTCGGTAAGACCGATCACAGTGACTTCTCCTTCTTTTTTAACCCATTCATGTGATTTGGAATAACGTAATGTTTCTGGATAATTCATAATAGATCCTCCGTAATTTTATTTGAAATTATTTTTTGGTTTTTGAATAGAAGGGAAGAGAGACAACTTCCATCTCTACTTTCCGGCCGCGTACATCAGCGGTAAGTTTGGTGCCGACTGCGGCATATGCCTTGTCTACCAGTGCCATGGCAATTGGATATCCAAGGTAAGGTGCGTGGGTACCGGAAGTAGTCATGCCCACCTGGGTATCGCCGGAGAAGACTGGCATGTGTTCTCTTACAATGCCGCGTCCGGTGATCTTCAGCCCTACGCGTGTACGTGTGGGTTCACTTGCTTCCAGAGCTTCTTTTCCAATAAACTCTTCTTTGGAAAATTTCACGCAGAAGCCAAGTCCGCTTTCCAGAGGTGTGACTGTCTCATCCATTTCATGTCCATACAGAGGCATGCCGGCTTCCAGTCGAAGTGTGTCTCTGGCTCCCAGTCCGCAGCAGATCAGACCTTCTTCTTTTCCGGTTTCCAGCAGAAGCTCCCACATGTTGGCGGCGTCTTCGGCAGCAAGGTAAAGTTCATATCCTGCAGATCCGGTATAGCCGGTTTTGGAGACGATGCAACGCATATCACCGATGGTACGGTCAAAGCAGGCGCTGTAGTATTTTACCGGGAATTCGTCTTCCGGGAGAAGTTTAGCCAGGATCTCATGGGCTTTTGGTCCCTGTACGGCAATCTGGGCAACAGAATCGGAAATGTCTGTAAGTGTGGCTCCTTCCACATCCTGTTCATGGGCTTTCATCCATGCAAAGTCCTTATCCTTGTTAGCTGCGTTCACAACGATAAAATAATGCTCATCCCGAACCTTATAAACGATCAGGTCATCTACACAGCAGCCGTTTTCATAGCACATGAGGCTGTATCTGGCCTGACCGTCATACATATTTGTGAAATCATTGGTCAGCAGATGGTTGAGCAGCTTTAGTGCTCCGGGGCCTTCGCAAAGAATTTCTCCCATATGGGATACATCAAAGAGACCACAGGCTTCCCGGACTGCCATATGTTCGGCAATCACGCCAGTCTGGTACTGGACTGGAAGAAGATATCCTGCAAAAGGAACAATCTTGCCTCCGTGTGCCTGATGGGTGGCATAGAGCGGTGTTGTTTTTTCCATAGGTGATTCCTCCTTATCATACATATAAAAAAGCGCAGAACAAATAAATACTTGTTCTGCGCTCTGTCATCTTAACCTGAAAGATTACCCGAAATTTTGTGATCGGTTGCTTCTTCGGTGCAACTTCGCTGTTGCTTTCCAGAGGTTCGTCGGAAACTGGTTCTTTTGCCTGAGAGTTCTTCATCCCCTTCGGCGCACATCTTTGTGTCTCTCCCAGTTTCGTCATTCGATATCTTGAATTTCTTTCATGCTAACATAAAATACCAAAAACGTCAATGGGAACATAGACTTTCATTAAAAATGACTAAAGAATTTGAAACATATTTTCTTTATATTAGACAAAATTAATAGTATAATGTTATAAAAAAGAATAAATTTTGACATATACGTTTTTCTGGATTTGCCGGAAATTATCTTATATAATCTTATATAATAAAGAGAAAAGACAGAATCATAAATACAATCATTATAAAGGAGACCATGAAAGGGAGGAAAAGGAATGGCTAAATATGTAATGGCTCTGGATGCAGGAACAACAAGTAACAGATGCATCCTGTTTAATGAAAAGGGAGAACTGTGCAGCGTTGCACAGAGGGAATTCACACAGTATTTTCCAAAACCAGGATGGGTTGAACATGATGCGGATGAGATTTGGGCAAGCATGCTTGGTGTAGCTGTTGAAGCAATGAATATGATCGGGGCAACCGCTGAAGATATTGCAGCAATCGGTATTACGAATCAGAGAGAAACTACGATTGTATGGGATAAAGAGACCGGTGAACCAATTTATCATGCGATCGTGTGGCAGTGCCGCAGAACTTCTGAATATTGTGACAGCCTGAAGGAAAAAGGGCTCATTGATAAATTCAGAGAAAAGACAGGTCTTGTTATTGACGCCTACTTCTCAGGAACAAAGGTAAAATGGCTTCTGGACAATGTGCCGGGTGCGAGAGAAAGGGCTCAGAGAGGGGAATTACTATTTGGTACAGTTGAGACCTGGCTAATCTGGAAACTGACAAAAGGTGCAGTTCATGTAACCGATTATTCTAATGCTTCCCGCACGATGCTGTTCAACATCAACACACTGGAATGGGATGAGGAGATCCTTGCAGAGCTGGATATCCCCAAATGTATGCTGCCTGAACCAAAACCTTCAAGCTGTGTATACGGAGAGGCAGATATATCTTACCTTGGCGGACCAATCCCAATTGCAGGTGCTGCCGGAGATCAGCAGGCTGCTTTATTCGGACAGACCTGTTTCAATGCAGGAGAAGCCAAAAATACATATGGAACAGGCTGTTTCCTTCTTATGAATACCGGTGAGAAACCAATCTTTTCAAAAAATGGTCTGGTAACAACCATTGCATGGGGACTGGACGGAAAAGTAAATTATGCGTTGGAAGGTTCTATTTTTGTAGCAGGTGCTGCGATCCAGTGGCTGAGAGATGAACTTCGTATTATTGAGTCTGCAGCAGATTCAGAATACATGGCAAAGAAAGTAAAAGATACGAACGGATGTTATGTGGTACCTGCATTTACCGGACTTGGCGCACCGCACTGGGATCAGTATGCAAGAGGAACTATTGTAGGAATCACACGTGGAGTAAACAAATATCATATTATCCGTGCAACCCTGGAATCTCTTGCTTATCAGGTAAATGATGTACTGGAAGCAATGAAAGCAGACTCAGGGATTGATCTGGCAGCACTTAAGGTTGACGGAGGAGCAAGCGCAAATGATTTCCTGATGCAGACACAGTCTGATATTATCAATGCACCGGTTAACCGTCCTCAGTGTGTAGAAACAACAGCAATGGGTGCTGCTTATCTTGCAGGTCTGGCAGTGGGATACTGGACAAGTAAAGAGGATGTTGTTAAAAACTGGGCAATTGACAGAACGTTTGAGCCAAAGATTTCTGAGGAAGAAAGAGAAAAACGTATCAAGGGCTGGAACAAGGCTGTCAAATACGCTTATGGATGGGCAAAAGAGGATTAGTGATTAAGGAGTGATCTGGAAATGTATGATGTAATAATTATCGGAGCCGGAGTTTCAGGTGCGGCAACAGCAAGAGAGCTGTCACGGTACAAAATAAAAGCCTGTGTAATTGAAAAAGAAGAGGATGTGTGTTGCGGTACTTCCAAGGCAAACAGTGCTCTTGTCCATGCCGGCTATGATGCTGCTGAAGGATCACTGAAGGCAAAACTGAATGTCAGGGGAAATCAGATGATGGAACAGCTTTCCCGGGATCTGGATTTTCCGTTTAAGAAAAATGGTTCTCTGGTTGTATGTCTGCATGAAGAAGATATGCCAGATCTTCAGGCTCTGTATGACAGAGGCATTGCAAATGGAGTTAAGGAGTTAAGGATTCTTAACCGTGAGGAATTGAAGGAAATGGAGCCGAATATTTCCGATCAGGCTTACGCTGCGCTTTATGCACCCACAGCCGGTATTGTATGTCCTTTTGGGATGAATATCGCAATGGCGGAGAATGCAAATGCCAATGGTGTGGAATTTAAATTTGATACGGAAGTTACGGATCTTAAACCAATAGATAAGGGCTGGGAGGTCCATACAGATCATGGAGCTTTCCAGACAAGGTATGTGGTAAATGCAGCCGGTGTTTATGCAGACAGATTCCACAATATGGTAAGTGAGGAGAAAATCCATATTACACCCCGGCGTGGAGATTACTGTCTGCTTGACAAGAGCGCAGGAAATCATGTAAGTAAAACTATCTTCGCACTTCCGGGAAAATACGGAAAAGGGATCCTGGTGGCACCCACAGTCCACGGAAATCTGCTGCTGGGTCCAACAGCAATGGATATTGATGATAAAGAGGGAACCAACACTACCAGAGAAGGTCTGGATCAGGTGATCGCCAAAGCAGAAATGAATGTAAAAAATATTCCGCTCCGTCAGGTTATCACTTCATTTGCCGGACTTCGTGCACATGAGGATGGAAATGAGTTTCTCATCGGCGAAGTTAAAGATGCAAAAGGTTTCATCGACTGTGCAGGCATCGAATCACCGGGACTTACCAGTGCACCGGCCATCGGGGAAATGATCGCGCAGATCCTGAAGGAGAAAATGGATCTGGAAGAAAAGGAAGATTTCATCGCAACAAGAAAAGGGATTCTGGACCCCAATACCCTTAGCAAGGAAGAAAGAATCGCACTGATCAGAGAAAAACCAGAGTACGGAAATATTATCTGCCGCTGCGAGATGATAACAGAAGGTGAGATCATGGATGCCATCAACAGACCTCTTGGAGCAAAATCTCTGGATGGAGTAAAACGCAGAACAAGAGCCGGTATGGGACGCTGTCAGGCAGGCTTCTGTTCCCCGAGAACAATGGAGATCCTGGCAAGAGAACGACATGTGAGCATGTTTGATATTACGAAATCCGGTGGAAATTCCAGAATTGTCACAGATAATAATAAGGATTCGTTATAAAAGGGAGGCATTGAATCATGAAAGCTTATGATATTGTTATCATCGGAGGAGGACCGGCAGGACTTGCAGCTGCGATCTCTGCGAAGAAAAGCGGCGTTGACAGTATCCTGATCCTCGAAAGAGACCGGGAGCTTGGCGGGATTCTGAATCAGTGTATCCATAACGGATTCGGACTTCATACATTCAAAGAAGAGCTGACCGGACCGGAATATGCAGAACGTTTTATTGGACAGGTAAAAGAACTGGACATTGAATATAGGTTAAATACAATGGTCATGGATATCAGCCCTCAGAAGATAATCACTGCAATGAACCGTGAAGAAGGACTTTTTGAGATCCAGGCAAAAGCAATTGTGCTGGCAATGGGATGCCGCGAACGTTCCAGAGGAGCACTGAATATCCCGGGCTATCGCCCTGCAGGTATTTTCTCAGCAGGTACAGCACAGAGACTGGTAAATATTGAAGGCTATATGCCGGGAAGAGAGGTTGTGATCCTTGGTTCCGGAGATATTGGTCTGATCATGGCAAGACGAATGACACTGGAAGGCGCAAAGGTTAAGGTAGTTGCAGAATTGATGCCTTATTCCGGCGGACTGAAACGAAATATTGTTCAGTGCCTGGATGATTACGGAATCCCGCTGAAGCTCAGCCATACAGTTGTTGATATCAAGGGAAAAGAACGGCTGGAAGGTGTCACACTGGCACAGGTAGACGGTCACGGAAAGCCAATCCCCGGAACTGAGGAAGAATATAACTGTGATACTCTTCTTCTTTCCGTAGGTTTAATTCCGGAAAATGAGCTCTCAAGAGGTATGGGTGTGGATATGAATCCTGTTACATCAGGACCTAAAGTAAACGAAAGCCTTGAGACAAATATTGAAGGTGTATTTGCATGTGGAAATGTATTGCACGTACATGACCTGGTTGACTTTGTATCTGAAGAAGCCGGAACTGCCGGAAGAAATGCTGCTGAATATGTGAAACTGGGAAGTGAAAGAAGCTCAGAGGGAAAAGAGATCAGGATAAATCCGGTTGAAGGTGTCAGATACACGGTTCCCGGAACCATCCATACAGACCGTATGGATGAGAATCTGATTGTGCGCTTCCGTGTGGGCGGTGTTTATACAAACTGTTACATCAGCGCATATTTTGATGAAGAAAGAGTGATCCACAAAAAACGTCCGGTTGTTGCACCAGGAGAAATGGAAGAGATTAAGCTGACAAAAGAGCAGCTTCTGAAATATCCTGATCTGCAGACCATCACAGTTAAGATTGAGGAGGCGTAAACTATGGAAGAGAGAAAACTGACATGTATCGGCTGTCCCATGGGCTGTCCTCTTACTGTTGTGATGAATGGCAAAGAGGTGGTAAGTGTCACTGGAAATACCTGTAAGCGCGGTGATGTATATGCCAGAAAAGAAGTGACTGACCCTACAAGGATCGTGACCTCTACTGTACGTGTATCAGGGGGCAGCATTCCTATGGTATCAGTAAAAACAAAAGAGGATATTCCTAAAGATAAGATCTTTGAATGTGTAAGAGCTTTAAAAGGAATCCAGATTCCGGCACCTGTCCACATTGGAGATATAGTGTTAAAAAATGTAGCAGATACCGGCGTGGATATTGTTGCAACTAAAAATGTAGAATGACATATAAATACCCCGGAATTTTGTTTTGAAATTCCGGGGTATTATAATAATTATTTTTTGTGTGTGACCGGAGGAAGATCGCAGTAATAAGCAATTCCCAGCGGAGTAACCAG
This sequence comes from uncultured Blautia sp., assembly GCA_934426285.1. Lineage (GTDB taxonomy): Bacteria > Bacillota > Clostridia > Lachnospirales > Lachnospiraceae > Blautia_A. Next base: position 62,945 of record CAKRYE010000001.1, on the reverse strand, counting down.
AAGCGGATGAACCGGACGATAAACAGGCAGTCCCAGTTTTTTCTCAAATACAGCGGTGAAATCCTTGAAGCTTGCGGAACCTCCTGCAACATATACAGCAGGAACCTGGTAACCATTGAGAAATTTCTGAGTGATGGTAGCCATTTTTTCTACAGTAGCTTTGATCACAGGGAAAATTTCATCTTCCTTTGAAGGATCTGTTTTTAAAATTTCAGCTTCTTCGTAGGGAATATTGTAATGTCCTGCAACTGTCATTGTCATGTGACTGCCGCCGGTAGCCTCATCGTCTGTATAGATTACTTTGCCATCTTTGAGAATACTGATTCCTGTGGTGCCGCCGCCTACATCAACTACAGCGCCATCTGTGATCTTAAGTACAGCCGCTGCAGCGGTTGGTTCATCTACAATATTCGTAACCTCAAAGCCAGCGCCCTCCAGCACATACTGGATGCTTTTGGTACTTCCCTGAGAGACTCCGGGTGGAATGGCTGCTGCCGCATAAGGAAGCTCGGTTTTTAATTTCTCTTCAAGTTCAGCTTTCAGTTTTGTGACAAGCTGAACAGATTCATAAAAATTAACGATCACACCGTCACGGATTGCACGGGAAGGTGCTGATATACCGGCAATGGGACGATTGGTATTGTCTACAACTGCCAGAACAGTGTTGGCAGTACCAAGATCCACGCCTACTTTCAGTCGGCCTTTGAAATTTTTACATTCACCGGTGCGTACAAGCTCGGCGAAATTTGATAAGGTTCTGTTTTTTAATTCCATGGTATACTCCTGATATTTTATCAATTTTTCAAACACGTTCTAGTTTTAGTCTGCAGATTGCTTCGCAGAATTACTTTTACCATAGTTCCCATTATAAAAGATATATTATGAAAAAGCAATAAAATACAATATCAATTTGCAGGCTTTTATGTAAAGTTTGCCAAAGAAAAATGCCTGATTTTGTGAATGATAAATGGAGATATGTCAATGGAAAAGTCCGGGTTGGAAAAAGAACAAAAATAAATTATAATGACTTTTATACTTAACAAAACAGAAAAGCAGGGGACTTACCTGATTTGATTAAAACGTAATGTGTGAGAAAGCAGGAACAACATGAGTGAATATATAACAACCTATACAGGAAATCATTTTAAACCAACCAATCCGGATCCGGAGCTGATCCGGATTGAGGATATTGCACATGCTCTTTCATTGATCTGCAGGGGAAATGGTCATGTAAAGACTTTCTGGTCAGTGGGAGAACATTGTATCTGCTGTGCAAAAGAGGCTGCTGCCAGAGGCTTATCTGATCGTATGGTTCTGGCCTGCCTGCTTCATGACGCCAGTGAATGCTATATGTCGGATGTACCTTCACCGTTTAAAAAAGAGCTGCCTGAGTATCAGATATGGGAGGAACAGCTGCTCTGTATGATTTATAAGAAGTTTTTGGGTTCTGGGCTGACAAAGGAAGAGCAGACCCGGCTGGATGAAATCGATCATGCACTGCTCTGGTATGATCTGGAAATCCTTCTGGGAGAAAAACAGCAGACAGAGGCACCAGGGCTTCATATTGACCTGACTTATGAGGTACGTCCCTTTGAAGAGGTGGAAAGAGAATATTTGGATATTTTTACCAGAACATATAAATGAAGAACGTGATATCTTTTATTTTCTTTCAGCAGTATTTTGTGTTAGAATAGGAAAAGAATTTTTACATTGTCTGACAAAAAGTGTCAGGGAATGAGTGTACAATGAATATATCAGAAAGGAATCATATATTATGGAACAGGGAACAATTTTTAAATTTCATAATGATCTGGATACAGATCAGATCATTGCTTCACAGTATCTGTTGCTTCCAAATCTGGATGAGATGAAAGGACATACCTTTGAATCTTTGGATCCGGATTTTGCAAAGAAGGTAAATCCTGGAGATTTTGTGGTTGGCGGAGAGAATTTTGGCTGTGGTTCCTCCAGAGAGCAGGCACCTGGTGTGCTGAAGGCTTTGGGTGTGCAGGCTGTTATTGCCAAATCTTTTGCCAGGATTTTTTTCAGAAATGCCATTAATATCGGACTTCCGGCAATTGTCTGTAAAGATCTCCCGGATGAAGTTCAGACAGGGGACAAAATGGTGCTCCATATGTCTGAGGGAACAGCAGAAGCGAAGGGCAAAATATATTCCTGTACCAAATTGCCGGAATATATGCAGGGAATCTTAAATCAGGGTGGTCTGATCGCCTCTCTGAACCGAGAGGAGGAAAAATAAGATGGGAATGACAATCGCAGAGAAAATCATTGCTGCAGCTGCGGGAGTAGACAGTGTAAAACCGGGTGATATCCATACGGTAAAGCTTGACCGCCTGATGAGCAATGACGGAACTACACATCTGACAGTGGATATGTACAACAATAAATTAAAAAATCCTCACATTGCTGATACGAAAAAGCTGGTATTTATTGTAGATCACAATGTACCTTCTGACAGTCCGAAAACTGCTGCATCCCAGAAAAAAATGAGGGATTTTGCGAAAGAAAATCACATTGACTTCTGGGAAGGCAAGGGAGTGTGCCACCAGGTTATGATCGAGAATTATGTACGTCCCGGTGAGTTGATCTTTGGTGCAGACAGCCATACCTGCTCTTACGGTGCACTGGGTGCATTTGGTACAGGTGTTGGATGTACAGATTTCCTCTATGGTATGGTGACAGGAACTTCCTGGGTGCTGGTACCGGAATCTGTGAAGTTTAATCTTGTGGGAAAATTACCAGAGGGCGTTTATGCCAGAGATCTGATCCTTACCATTATTGGTGAGATCGGGGCAAACGGATGTAATTATCAGGCTATGGAGTTTACCGGTGAAGGTGCAAAGACATTAAGCATCAGTGATCGAATGGCTCTCTGCAACATGGCAGTAGAAGCCGGTGCAAAGACAGGTATTTTTGAGGCTGATGAGAAGGCAATGGAATATCTGAAAGAGCATGGTCGTGAGCCCAAGGCTGTATTCCACAGTGATCCGGATGCAGTTTATGCCAGAGAATATACCTTTGATCTGTCCAAGGTGCGCCCGGTAGTGGCAAAGCCTGATTTTGTGGATAATGTAGTTCCTGCAGAGGAAACCTGTGGAATTCCGATTAATGAAGCCTTTCTTGGATCCTGTAACAATGGACGTATTGAAGATCTCAGGGTAGGTGCTGAGATTATTAAAGGTAAAAAGGTTGCTGAGGGTGTTCGTTTCCTGGTGGTACCTGCAAGCCAGACCATTTACAGACAGGCACTGAAGGAAGGACTGCTGGACATCTTTATGGATGCAGGAGCAATTGTTATGAACCCGAACTGTAGTGTTTGCTGGGGAAGCTGTCAGGGTGTGATCGGTGAAAACGAGGTGCTGATCAGTACAGGAACACGTAACTTCAAAGGCCGTGCAGGACATCCAAGCTCCAAGGTATATCTGGGATCAGCAGCTACTGTTACAGCATCTGCCATAGCAGGTAAAATTGCCCTGGCCAGTGACGTTAAGTAATGTTTTGAATAAACGAGGTAAATATTATGGAAAAATTCACAGGAAAGGTGTGGGTACTTGGAGATGATATTGATACTGATATCATTATCCCTACGGAGTATCTGGCACTGAAAACGATAGATGACATGAAGCAGTATGGATTCAGCCCTCTCCGTCCGGAGCTGGCCGGACAGATCCGTAAGGGAGATATTATTGTTGCAGGCAAAAATTTTGGCTGCGGTTCCTCCAGAGAGCAGGCACCGGAGATTATCAAGGCGCTGGGAATCCAGTGTGTCATCGCAAAATCCTTTGCCCGGATCTTTTTCCGCAACTCAATTAATAACGGACTTCTGCTGATTGAACAGCCAACTCTCTATGATGAGATCAAGGAGGGGGATGAGGTAACTGTAGTGCTGAATGAGCATGTAGATTACAATGGCAAACAGTACCCAATTGCTTCTCTGCCGGAGAATCTTATGGATATTATCCGGGCAGGCGGTCTGGTAAAGGCTATGCGTAAGCTGAATGGTCTGGATTAAGAGGAAGGGAGAAGCAAATGGGCGAGACAGTTATTGAGAAGATTATCAGAAATAATGTGGGAAAAGCGGTAAAACCGGGAGATATCGTGACTGTAAATGTGGATAGAGTGATGATCCACGATATTTTCATTCCTTTTGTTGCAGAGAAGTTCAAAGAGATGGGATTTACAAAGCTCTGGGATCCGGATAAAGTTGTACTGATCTATGATCATCTGGTTCCGGCCAGTCAGCTGGATGATACCAGACATTTCCATGTGGGAGATGAGTTTGCAAAGAAATTTGGAATGAAAAATGTACATAGAAGTGACGGAATCTGTCATCAGCTGATGACTGAGGCTGGTTATGTGAAGCCTGGAAATGTGGTATTTGGTACAGACAGCCATACTACTACCTATGGCTGTGTGGGTGCTTTTTCCTCAGGTATCGGATATACAGAGATGGCAAGTATCCTGGGAACCGGCACCATGTGGATCCGGGTTCCTGAGACCATTAAGATTGTGATCGATGGAGAACTTTCGGAAAATGTAATGTCCAAGGATGTGATCCTGCGGATCATCGGTGACCTTACAGCAGCAGGTGCAACCTACCGATCACTGGAATTTACCGGAAGTACAGTGAAGAATATGTCTGTGGCAAGTCGTATGACGATGTCAAATATGGCAATAGAGGCGGGCGCAAAATGTGCGTTGTTTACACCGGATGAGAAAACAGCAGAGTACTGTGGAATTGAACTGGATGATTTTCAGAAGAGTCTGACAGGAGATGAGGATGCTGTATACATGAAGACTTTGACTTATCGTGCCGAAGATTTTGTACCGGTTATGGCATGCCCTTCTCAGGTAGATAAGATCCGTCCTGTAGAGGAGCTGGAGGGTACAGAGATTGATCAGGTATTTATTGGTTCCTGTACCAATGGACGTCTGGAGGATCTTCAGGCAGTAGCTGAGGTTCTGAAGGGAAAGAAAGTGGCAGATTATGTGAAGCTGATCGTCACACCTGCCAGCCGCAAGATCTATAGACAGGCAGCAGATATGGGAATCCTGGATATTCTGGCTGAGGCGGGAGCTATGATCACACATCCCGGCTGTGGACTGTGCTGCGGACGTGCAGGGGGTATCCTCACAGACGGAGAGCGTGTGGTAGCTACCAATAACCGTAACTTCTTGGGACGAATGGGAACATCAAAAGTTCAGATCTATCTGGCATCTCCCAGAACAGCAGCTTCCTGTGCTGTAGCTGGAAAAATTGTAAATCCGGTTATGGGAGAATAAACGGAGACAGATCATTGAGTAAATAATATGGAGCACCTTAGATACAAGGAACAGTACATTATTGTACTGGTTTGTATCGGAGGTGCTTTTTTGTTTGAGCTAAGTTCAATATGATGATACTGGTTTTGTTGATGGATTTTGAAATATATAAGATGAAATTGAACAAAAAATAAGGCTATAAAATAAAAAATTAAATATTGAATTTTTGGTGACGAGATGATATACTAAGTTCAATTATATGGGGCGAGGAAACATAAAGTTCAAAATAATGTTTATTGAACTTTGATAGTGTTGTAATGTGACTATTCAACAGATAGTATTTTATGGGGCAATAGAAGAGCTTCCACATTTAACCAAATCAAGTAGCGGAGCGGATGATTTTATCCGCCGGACTTTTTCGAAAGGAAAGGGAGAAAAATATGGCGAATCATACATTTGCAGAAAGGCTGAAAGAGGCTTTAAATAATAAACAGATGAAACAGATAGATCTGGTGCGCTGTGCCCAAGAGCGGGGTGTGAAGCTTGGAAAAAGTCATGTAAGTCAGTATCTCAGTGGCAAGACGATTCCCAGAGCAGAAATCCTGCATTTTATTTCCGGGGTGCTGGATGTAACAGAAGAATGGTTGATGGGAAATGGAGATGCAGAGAACATAATGGATCTGGAAGTAATGACACCGGAAGCTGAAAAGCATCCGGAAGACCTTGATGGAAGCAGTGAAAAAGGAGCTGAAGGTATGGAGCAGACAGTTGAGGAGGAACGAAAAGTGCGCGAGTTTAAAAAATCATCAAAGCTGGATAATGTATTGTATGATGTGAGAGGACCGGTAGTAGAGGAAGCAAACCGTATGGAAGCTGCCGGAACACAGGTGTTGAAGCTGAATATCGGAAACCCTGCACCTTTTGGATTCCGCACACCGGATGAGGTTATTTATGATATGCGTGATCAGCTGACAGATTGTGAGGGATATTCTGCATCCAAGGGCCTTTTTTCAGCCAGAAAAGCAATCATGCAGTATGCACAGCTGAAGAAAATCCCAAATGTCAGTGTGGAGGATATTTATACAGGAAATGGTGTCAGTGAACTGATTAATCTGTGTATGTCTGCATTGCTGGATAATGGAGATGAAATCCTGATCCCTTCTCCTGATTATCCACTTTGGACTGCCTGTGCAACTTTGGCAGGAGGTAAGGCAGTTCATTATATCTGTGACGAGAAATCTGAGTGGTATCCGGATATGGATGATATCCGTAAAAAGATTACAAGCAGAACAAAGGCAATCGTGCTGATCAATCCTAATAATCCTACAGGTGCTTTATATCCGAGAGAGGTGCTGCAGGAAATTGTGAATATTGCCAGAGAGCATCAGCTGATCATTTTTTCTGATGAAATTTATGACCGCCTGGTTATGGATGGACAGGAGCATGTTTCCATTGCATCCCTGGCACCTGACTTGTTCTGCGTAACCTTCAGTGGTTTATCCAAATCCCATATGATCGCAGGATTCAGAATTGGCTGGATGATCTTAAGTGGAAATAAGCGTATTGCAGCAGACTATATTGAGGGCTTGAAGATGCTTTCCAATATGAGACTTTGTTCTAATGTGCCGGCACAGTCTATTGTACAGACTGCGCTGGGTGGTCATCAGAGTGTAAATGATTATATTGTTCCGGGTGGACGTATTTATGAGCAGAGAGAATATATTTATAATGCACTGACAGATATTCCGGGAATTACGGCTGTAAAACCCAAGGCTGCATTTTATATGTTCCCGAAGATTGATGTGAAAAAGTTCGGTATTGTCAGTGATGAGAAATTTGCTTTGGATCTTTTACGGGAAAAGAAGATCCTGTTGGTTCATGGAGGTGGATTCAACTGGGGACAGCCGGATCATTTCCGTGTAGTTTACCTGCCGCGAATTGAAGTGCTGAAAGAGGCAGCAGGTAAATTAAAGGATTTCCTGAGTACTTACCATCAGTCCCTTTGATAGAAAAGTTTGTTTATGGCGTAAGGTACAGAATGTTTCACGTGAAACATTCTGTACCTTTTTTTAACCGAAACTGCAGAGCAGTTATTCGGTTATGAGCAAGTAGCAAAGCGGATTGCGAATATTCACTTGATGAGGATTTTTGTCGAATACCTGTCGAGTTACTGAGAACGGAGCGAAGAATAAAGTACGTTACTGTGAACGGAGTGAACAGTAACTAAAGTACTGAAAACTGTGAAAATTTATAGAATTTTAAGTAGTAGTTTCAGCTGTAATGTGTTAAACTATAAACAGTTATGAATTTTCTGGAGGTGAAACTGATAATGGAAAACGAGGAGAAAAACCAGGAAGAACAACAGCCTGCACAATCTGTGTGGAAGGAGATTTGGGATTATGCAAAGATTATTCTTGTTGTCTTTGTAATCGCATTTCTGCTGGGACATTTCGTGTATATTAATGCAAGAGTGCCGTCAGGTTCCATGGAACAGACCATTATGACAGGTGACAGAGTATTTGGAAATCGACTGGCATATAAGAATAAGGAGCCGGAGAGATTTGATATTGTGATTTTTAAATATCCGGATGATCCTTCACAGCTTTTTGTAAAAAGAGTGATCGGGCTCCCAGGTGAGACTGTTAATATCGTAGATGGTAAAGTGTATATTAACGATTCTGAAGAGCCGTTGGATGACAGCTTTTGTCCGGAAACACCGGAAGGCAGCTTTGGACCCTATACAGTGCCTGAGGATTGCTATTTTATGTTAGGGGACAATCGTAATCACAGTATGGATTCCAGATACTGGACAAATACTTTTGTGGAAAAGGATGCCATTGAGGCACAGGTGGCTGTGAGATACTGGCCTCTGAATAAGATGGGAACTGTGAAATAAGGATAATTGTAAAAATTATAGCTATATGAGTAATATTATTAAGAGAACTGTCGAAAGAGAAAATCTGTCGGCAGTTTTTTTCTGTGAATTTTTTCACAGTAAGATAGTATATATGAAAGAGAAAATAAGAGAAGAACAGGGGCTTGTTCCTAAGCTAAAATACAAATATCAGTTAAATGTAAATGGCAGATATGCGGAATCTGCCTTGACAATGAAATATGCGGAGGGAAAAGCCATGATTATTATTGGGGAAAAGCTGAACGGATCAATTCCGTCAGTTGCAAAGGCTATTGCTGAGAAGGATGCGGATCTGATCAGAGAAAGAGCCAAAATGCAGTCAGAAGCAGGAGCTACATTTCTGGATGTATGTGCATCGGTAGAAGAAGATGTGGAAGTAGAAACTTTGAAATGGATGATTGATCTGGTACAGGAGGTATCAGATACGCCAATCTGTATTGACAGTCCAAGTGCCAGATCCTGTGTGGCAGCAATTCCTTTTTGTAAAAAGCCGGGACTGATCAACTCAGTATCTCTGGAGGGAGATAAAATTGACACTATTTTTCCGGTGATCGCAGACACAGACTGGGAGTGCGTGGCGCTTCTCTGTGACAATGATGGTATTCCGGATTCTGTAGAACGCCGTATGAAAATTTTCTTCGGAATTATGGAAAAGGCAAAACAGTATCATATTGCACCAAGCCGTTTACATATTGATCCTTTGGTTGTGACTCTGGGTACAGACCAGACAGCGCTTACTGTATTTGCCGACTGCTGCAGACGAATTAAATATGAGTATCCGGAAATCCATATCACCAGTGGACTGTCAAATATTTCTTTTGGCCTTCCGGTAAGAAAAAATATTAACCAGGCTTTTATGGTTCTGGCCATGAATGCCGGTATGGACAGTGCGATTGTAGATCCGACTAATAAAAATATGATCGGTATGATTTATGCTACAGATGCACTGCTGGAGCGTGATGAGTATTGCCTGAATTATATTGAGAAATTTAATGCCAAGGCAGTGGAAGAAACGGTACAGACAGCGCCGGCTTCTCCTATGGATGAGAAAATGCAGGCTGTCTTTAAACTGACACAGGACGGAAAAAATAAGGAAATAGGAAAAGCAGTACAGGAAGCTATTGATGCCGGCTGTGATCCGACAGCTATCCTGAACGATGGCATGATCGGTGCTATGGCGGTAGTTGGAGATAATTTTAAGAAGGAGATTATTTTTGTACCTCAGATGCTGGCAGCAGCCAGAGCTATGAAGGCAGGCGTGGAGATATTGAAACCTTATCTGGCAACCGGTGAGGCGGGAAGCGCTGGTACCATTATTCTTGGAACTGTAGCCGGTGATCTCCATGATATTGGTAAAAACCTGGTAGGTATGATGTTTGAGAGTGCGGGATTTGAGGTGATCGATCTGGGAGTGGATGTGCCGATCCAGACTTTCATTGATGAGGTAAATGCCCACAAGGAGGCAAGTATTGTAGCACTGTCTGCTCTTCTTACCACGACTATGCCCTCTCTGCGTGATACGGTGGCTGCACTTCTGAAACAGCCATTCAGAAATCGTATTAAGATTATGGTTGGCGGTGCGCCTATCAGCCAGGAGTTTGCAGATGAAATAGGGGCAGATGCCTATACAGAGGATGCAGCGTCTGCTGCAGAGCAGGCCAAGAAGTATGCAGAGTCCGGTTTCTGTGCAAGGGCTGCAGCAGGTGAATTTGATGCAGAGCCTGAATGTGTGGCACAGGACAGTGAAAAAACTGTTTCACAGACTGAGAATCCGGAGGCAGGAGAGGATACAGCTGAAGCTGGTACCTGGAACAGCAAACCGGTGACAGAGGAGCCACATTTTGTAAAAGAAGAAGTTGATATCACTAAAGTTCCCATGCCAAAACCTGGTGAGGGATATAAGGTAAATATGGAAGCAGCCAAAGAAAAATTCCGTAATTACTGGGCTCATAAAAATACAGGAAGACCACTGATGTGTGTAATTGCCAGACGTCCGGAGGTAGAACAGTATTCAGACGGTACTCCTGTAGAGGGTGGATATCTGGATCAGATCTGTCAGGGTAAATATTATAATATGCCGGAAGAACTGAAGTGGAAGGATATGGAGGATAAATATCAGAATGCTCAGCGTATTGTTGATCGTTACCGCTATTTCTGTGATACTCATGCATTCCTGGGAGAAAGCTTCCCGAACCTGAATATTGACTTTGGACCTGGTTCGCTGGCTTCTTATCTTGGTTCAGAGATTGGATTTAAGGAAGATACTGTTTGGTTTAATAAGTGCCTGGATAGCTGGGACGGAGTTCCGAAGCTTACCTTTGATCCGGAAAACAAATGGTTTAAAAAGCATCTTCAGCTGGCAAAGGACTGTAAGGCTTTGGCTGGAAATGATTTCTTTGTAGATATGCCTGACCTGATGGAAAATATTGATGTGCTGGCATCTCTGCGAGGTGCGCAGGATATTCTCTTTGATTTGCTGGATGAACCGGATATGATCGGAGAGAGAATCCAGGAAGTTACAGATATTTATTATGATTATTATGACAGATTCTATGATGTTATCAAGGATGAGGAGGGCGGAAATGCATATACAGTATTCCAAATCTGGGGACCTGGCAGAACTGTGAAGCTGCAGTGTGACTTCTCTGCCATGATGTCACCGGAGGATTTCCGGAAATATATCCAGCCATCCCTGCGTACTCAGTCTGAGAATGTAGATCATGTGCTGTACCATCTGGATGGACCGGCTGCGATCAAGCATATGGATGCATTGATGGAGATTGAGGGAATTGATGCGCTTCAGTGGACCAGTGGAGATGCAGGTCCTGACGGAACACTTCCGGATTGGGATGTGATCTATGATAAGGCAATTGCAGCAGGAAAGTCTATCTGGGTAAAAGTCTATTCCGGTGAGTTTGAGGACTGGATCCGCAATGTAGACCGAATTGTAAAGAAGTATGGATCTCACAGTCTCTTCCTTCTGTTCCCGGAAATGTCCATGGAGCAGGCTGTATATCTTCTTGACTATGCAGAACGTAACTGGAGTGATGTAAAAGGAACCTTTGTGGAATCACTGGGGAGATAGAAATGCGGTGATTGCTTAAAGATTCACAGATGTAAAATATATCAAATTTGTTGAATCCCAAAATTCAAATATATAAAAAATCGCAGGACTTGAAAATATTGTTCTGCGATTTTTTAGTTGAATAAAAAAATATTTTTATTAATCAATTTTTATTGAATAACTGCGCGTCACATTCTTGTTACTTTAGTGATTCTTAAAAGCCCCAGGGCTGTGTTTCTGTTTTTACTGTTTTTTCGCTTTCAATTGCCTGCTCAAGCATAAAAGATAAATAAGTATCCTGAAGTGCTTCGCGTAATGAATAAAATTCTGTTCCGTTTTCTGTGAAGTTTTTCATACATGCAAGGCAAGACGCTACGGCAATTTCATCATCGTTCATTCTTGCGGGGTAAAAAGGATTTTGATAAACTTGTTTATCTAAAAATAGAATTCCCTTATGTGCCCATTCGCTATTGTTATTTATGCCTACGTCTACTCTTTGGAGAGATTGTTCTATTGGTTGATTGGATGCATTCAGAAATCTTACAGTATTGTCATTAATTTCACCTCGAACACCCCGAACATTCCAACGCCTTGTACGAATTTGAGAAAAATACTGTTCACCTTCAAAATCTAAAAAGGCGTTTTTTCCATTTTCAAATTGCATAAAAGCCCAGTCTCTGTCTTCCTGAATAATAGTTCCACTTTCGTCAAAACCATTTCGACCATTGGTAGCAGTTACTTCTGACCAGAATTTTTTTCCCTGAATGATACAATTTTCGTATTTAATACCGAGAAATTTTCGGAATATGCTAACTGCATGATATCCGTGAAGTGCAGATAACATAACGCTGGAGGTTGTGCCTAAATAACCCTGCCTGATAATATCTAATATACTTGCGTAATAAGGCTGGAGGAAATATTGCTCTACGATTTGTACACGACCATTATATTTTTGGGACAATGTCCATAATTCATTTAATTCTGCGACATTTTTTCCAGGAGGTGTTTCGCAGAGTACAGGAATTCCCTTTTCCATTAATTGTACGAGATAATCCTTTGCAATTTCCCGTGGAACGCAGAGAACTGCAAAATCTGGCTTTTGAGAAAGTGCTTCATCTAAATCAACGGTAGTAAAAATATGTTCCTTTAATGCAACTTCTTTTGCACGAGCTTCTGTACGTAATACACCGGCACATATTGAAAACTGTTCTGGTAAAAGTTTTGCAATCCGGTAATAAAAATCGGCTCTCCAACCATATCCAATAACCATATAATTTGCTTTCATCTGTTTTCACCTTATCCTTTCACAGCACCGGCTGTCATACCGGCAATAATATGTTTTTGAAGAATTATAAAAAAGATTAACATTGGCAATACGACCAGCATCAATCTCTCGTGGTACTCCCTTTACAAAGCTACAGAATGTCATAACAGTAAAAGGAATCCGTAATGAAATAAAGATACAGATTACAGAGAAAAAGTACCATATATATGTAAATATTGCAACAAAAAGAAAAATGTCTCTACCAAAATTACACTTCCAATAGCAGTGCCATAACTTCAAACCAATCATGAGTTAAGTTATTTTACAATAATGGGTAATAAATGTTATACTGTAGGCATCAGTTTTTTGCAGGAGGTGTAACATGAAGCTGGAGAGAGACAACATTCCGTTGGATAAAAATTTTCCTTTTCAGATTTCAGAGGTGAGATTGACACCGGAGAACAGCAGGCCGGGAACCTGGCATTGGCATAGCTATTTTGAGATTACCTGTGTGATGGAGGGAAAGGGAAATTATTTTGTCAACGGGCAGGAGTACACCATGACAGAGGGGGATATCATTATTTTTAATAATGTGGAACCCCATGGATGGAAGCTGCTGGGAGCAGACATGAAGCTTCTGGTTATGATTTTTTCTCCGGAGTTTGTAGCTGAGAAAATCAACATGTTTGATACAGAATATCTGAAGCCTTTTGTAGAGCGTGGAAGTAATTTTAAAAACCGAATTGGCAGAGAAGAGGCGGTGAACCCGGAAATACGTGGGGGCATACATGAGATTTATCAGGAATGGAAAGAACGTAAAGTAGGATATCAGCTTATGATCAAAGCGAATGTACTTCGGATCATGACTATGCTGATTCGGGCGTATCAGGATGAATCTAAATCCGATGCCATGCTTAAGGAAAAGAAAAATGCAATGAAGAGGCTGGAGCAGGCATTTACATATATTGAGGAGCATTACTGTAACAAGCTGACACTGGAAGAGGTGGCTGCCTCGGTGTATATGAGTCCGAATTATTTTTCTACTTATTTTCGGAAGGTGACAAATATAGGGTTCAGTGATTATGTGACCAGACTGCGTTTGAGTCATGCCAGAGAGCTTCTGAAAAATTCGGAAAAAAATGTGACAGAGATTGCCATGGAATGTGGATTTAATAATATCTCTAATTTTTACAGATTATACAAAAAACATATGGGTACCTCGCCCAAGGAAAATAGAGGTAAAAATAGTTAAAATTGTGTGACAGAAATGTCATAGACGGTGGAAAGACTGGCGTGTTAAAGTTAAGGCAGGATGGCATTGTATAAGCAATGGCAGACAGCATGACTTTAAATACGGCAGTTTTTTTATGAAAATGATAGTATGTTGGTGATTATGTTATACAGCAGCTGGACCAAAATTGTGGAGCAGATATTTGGAATAGTGAAAATATATAATGTAAAAGAAGGGAAAAGTAATCATGAATAAAGGGAAAGATTATGTGGAATTTCAGGCAGCAGGGATGAATTACCGCCTGATTCCGGTAACAGAGGAAATCATCCGCTGTGTGATCTCAAAGAGGGAGATCAGCGGGGAGAATAATTCTCTGATCATTGAGAAAAAGGAATATCCTGCTGTGGATTTCCAGGCAGAAGAGTCCGGAGAAAGGGTGATACTGCGTACTGCAAAGGTAATGGTGGAAATCAGCAGATATACGGGGGCAGTATGCTGGAAGCACCCGGATGGAAGTGTATGGCTGGAGCAGAGCCATGCAGACCTGACAGAAATTGATGTAGTGCGTTATACAACCGGTGGTGAGAAACCGGTGATCAATCGTGTAAAAACTGTGGACGGTGAGAGAAATTTTATCCAGAATCTACGGCCGGAGAAGGACAGGACAGCATATAGAGCCAGACTGTTTTTTGACTGGAAGGAGGATGAGGGGATTCACGGACTGGGACAGGCAGAGGAAGGAATTTACAATTACAGAGGACATGACCAGTATCTGTATCAGCACAATATGAGGATTCCCATGCCTATGTTCGTGTCTACAGAAGGTTATGGAGTACTGATAGACTGTTGCTCTCTTATGACTTTTAATGATAGTGCAGGGGAATCCTATTTGTTTCTGGATACAGTGGATCAGATTGATTATTATTTTCTGGGCGGGCAGACTATGGATGAAATCATTCATGAATATCGATATCTTACAGGTAAGGCACAGATGCTGCCCAGATGGTCCTATGGCTATGTACAGTCCAAGGAGCAGTATTATACAGCACGGGAGCTGGTAGATATTGTGAAGCATTATCGTGAAATCGGAGTTCCCATTGATTGTGTGGTACAGGATTGGAATACCTGGGAACCCGGGAACTGGGGAGAGAAGATTGTAGATCCCAGGCGTTATGGGGATCTGAAGGAATGTATGGAAGAGCTGCACAGTTTACATGCCCATAGTATGGTTTCGGTATGGCCGAATATGAACGCAGGGGGCAAAAACCATCAGGAGTTTTTTGACACAGGACATCTGCTCTATGATTATGCGACCTATGATGCTTTTGATGAAGAGGCAAGAGAAATTTACTGGAGACAGGCGAAGGAAGGGCTTTTTGATAAAGGCTTTGATTCCTGGTGGTGTGATTCCACAGAACCATTTTCCGGACCGGACTGGGGTGGCGCTGTAAAGAGGGAACCCTGGGAACGTTATGAACTGGTTGGCGGAGAGCACAAGAAATATCTGGATCCAGCTGTGGCAAATGCCTTTGCGCTGGTACATGCCAGGGGGATTTATGAAAATCAGAGAAAGACTACAGAGGAGCTGCGTGTGTTGAACCTGACCCGTTCCGGTTATGCATCCGGGCAAAAATATAGTGCTATGCTGTGGTCCGGAGATACCTGTGCTGACTGGGAGAATTTCCGCAAGCAGATCGTGGAAGGGCTGAATATGGGACTTAGCGGTTATCCCTATTGGACTCTGGACATTGGAGCTTTCTTTACAGTAGGTGACAAATGGCAGAACCGTGGCTGCGGATGTAACAATGATTCTGAGCCCAAATGGTTCTGGCAGGGAAAATACAATGAAGGTGTAAAGGATAAGGGTTATTGTGAGCTTTATACCCGTTGGCTGGAAATGGGGACTTTCCTGCCTATGTTCCGTTCCCATGGTACGGACACGCCCAGGGAAATATGGAATTTTGGAGACCGGGGAACCATGTTCTATGATGCGATCGAGAAATTTATTAAACTGAGATATCATCTGATGCCTTATATTTATTCCCTGGCAGGAGCTGTGCATTTTGAAGATGACACCATTATGAGAAGTCTGTTGTTTGATTTTCCGGAGGACAAGGAGGCGGCAGAGATCAGCAGTGAGTTTATGTTTGGTCCGTCACTTCTGATCTGTCCGGTAACAGAGCCTATGTATTATGGCCCGGAGAGTAAGGAGCTTCAAGGTGATAAGAAATGGAAATGTTATCTGCCGGCAGGGGCGGACTGGTATGATTACTGGACCAATGAGAAATATGCAGGTGGTCAGTATGTGGTAGTGGATGCACCTATTGACCGGATGCCGATTTTTGTAAAGGCAGGAAGTATTATTCCCACAGCAGAAGGATTGACTTATGCAGATCAGGCTCCGTCAGAACCGGTGAAGCTGATGGTTTATCCCGGAGCAGACTGTGAGTTTGTGATCTACGAGGATGAGGGAAATAATTATAATTTTGAGAAAGGTTTTTATGCTACCACAAAGCTGAGATGGAAGGATAAAGAAGGTAAACTGGAAATCGGAGAAAGACAGGGAGAATATCCCGGAATGCAGAATATAGAGTATGTGATTGAACAAATATAAAAGATATTAGAATAGCAAAAAGGAGGGACGCGAATCCCTCTTTTTTGCTGCCCGGATATGAAAATTTATACGGGAATATTATTTTCCTCTCTGAATTCAAGAGGACTTTTTCCAGTGTATTTCTTGAAGATCCGGCTGAAATAACACTGGTCATGATAGCCGCATATTTCTCCGATCTGCCGTACAGAACAGGATGGTTCATGGATCAGAAACCATTGAGCTTTGTTCATTCTCAGACTGATCAGATATTTGGTCGGGGTACAGCCGTAGACCTGACAGAAGATTTTGGTCAGATAGCTGGGACTGTAATTCATATTATCTGCGATCAGGTTCAGATTAATGTCTTCGCCATAATTATTTACCATAAAATCTTTTAAAAGAGAAGCAATCTGGCCGGGAGTCATAGAGGAAGTACCGGCATTGAATATTTTCTCATAATCATTTCTGGCGATCTGAAATTCCTGCTTGATTTTTAGCAGCACATCCCGGAGCTCATCTGGGTCCACGGGCTTGAGCAGATAATCTGAAACCTTGAGTGTAATAGCTTTTCTGGTATATTCAAAATCAGAAAAACCGCTGGTAATGATAAATCGGGTGAAAGGAAACTGTTCTCGGATTTTGGTTAAGAGAGTAATCCCATCCATTACCGGCATCCGGATATCCGTGATCACCAGATCCGGGCTTAATTTCTCTGCCAGGGCAAAGGCCTGGTCGCCGGTCTGGGCAGTTCCCACAACCTGGAAATCCGGGTCCGCTTTCCGGATTTTTTGTACCAGATTATTAAGAAGGAGCTCTTCATCCTCCGCAACAATTACTGAATAGCTCATATATTAAATTTTCCCTCCGCATTATTTGGGGAAATACCGGCCAATGGAGACAATTCCGTGACCGTCTGCAGTATTTCCGTATGTAAAAATGATATCGTTATGGCAGAAAATTTTCCATCTGAGATAGACATTGACAGTTCCAAGTCCGTTAATCTTTAGTTCAGGGAGACCTGGATTCTGGTCTGCCTTTTGCAGATTGGAAGAAATTTTTTCCAGAGCTTCCCCGGTGAAACCGGGACCAGTGTCTGTGATGTTGATCTGCCAGCTGTTATCTGTGACTGTACTGGTGACTGCAATGGACCAGGGCGGTGCACAGTTGGTGCCGTATTTGATGGCATTTTCCACCAGGGGCTGTATGATCAGCTTTGGAATCTGTTCTGCCATCAGATTGTCATCTACCTGAACGGAATAGTTCAGGCTTGACTGATATCGAACCTTCATACAGTACAGATATTTTTGTACATAATCCAGTTCTTCTTTTAATGTGACTGTAGTGATGCCTGTATTGGTAATATAGCGCATGATATTTGACAGATTTCTGCACATTTTTGCAACAGTGTCCGAATCACCGTTTTCCGCAAGAACCATGATACTGGACAGGGTATTGTAATAAAAATGTGGATTAATCTGTGTCTGCAGTGCCATATTCCGGGCTTTGACCTCCTGCTCCTTGGCCTGAGTAAGCTGGTCCATGGAGCTTTTCAGCTTGTCATTCATGATCTGGAAGGCCTGATAAAGTTCATCCAGTTCATTGACTGTTACAGGATAGGAGGTAACCGTTTCCTCTCCCAGAGTGTTCAGCTCTACTCGCTGGATAATGTGCTTTAAGTGCTTTACAGGTTTTACCACAGATCTGGAGATCCGGTAGGACAAAATGATGGCTACTGCCAGAAAGACAGCTACTACACAGATCAGAATCTGCAGCAGATTATCTACCGGTGCCAGGATGATATCCTCCTCCTGCACAGTAAGATAAGTGTAGCCGGTATATCTGGAATCTGCACGTGTGGCATATTCTTTTTTGCCGGTCAGAGGACTGGTAAGGGTCATATCCGTATCTTCCTGATCTGTAAGCGTGTAATAGGGCAGGATATGCCGGGCATCTTTTTCAGATATCTCATAAGGATAGATCAGATTTCCATTGTTGTCGAAAACGTACACCTTTGCAGCTGCATCGTGGTTTTTCTTTTCGTAGGAGATGATACTTTTAAAAACAGATTTACACTGCTTGGCTGTTTCTATTACACCCACACCCCGGCGGTACTGGTTGGTAAAGGCTCTGTACAGGGAAATAAACCATTGGTCGTATTTAGCACTTTTGGAATAAATATTGGTACAGTAGGGTTGTGTGATTACTTTTTTACCCTCCAGTTCTCTGGCTCTGGTGATCCATTCATTTTGTGTGATGTCTGTTTTGGTCACATTGGTGGTCAGTCCGGATTGAAGTACATATCCTGAAAAATCATAGAGGTTTACCTGATCTGCCTTTAGCTCTGTTCCACTGAGAGAAAGGAACAGGTCTGACATTTCGGATAACATATCATTGGAAATATTCAGATCAAAAGATTGATCAAGGATAGATTTGGACTTATTGCTGTAGTTGATGTTTACAGATACTGTATCCAGATTGCGGATGGCTCCGTCAACCTGTGCCTGAAAGCTGGAATTCAGTGTATTCATAGCCCGGATCTGACTGTCCTTTAGCTGATTTGATACAAACACATAGAAAAAAATGGCGAAAGAAAAAAGAATCAGGATTGCCATGCCAAGGTATGCAAGAAACAGCTTGGATTGCAGACTACGGGGTTTCATGTTCATACCTCCTGTATCTATGAGAATATAAAAGAGTATATCACGTTAGTGCAAAAATCACAAACAAAAAAAGAAAACTGCGAAAAAACAAAGCGATAATATATAGAAAGAAAATATATATCAACAGAAAAAATGTGAAAAAAGTACAGATTAATGTGAAAAAAATACAAATTCAAAGTGAAAATGTCCATGGATTAAAAATTGTATTGCTGATAAACTAATCTTATCAAAAACGAAAACGTTACGGTTTATAGTAACAAGAGAGTGCAGCAAAATTATTTTTGTAAGGAGGAAAATTTATATGAAGAAAAAAAGCGTTTTGGCACTGGCCTGTGCAACAGCAATGATCGCATCTATGACAACGGGAATGGCGGTGAACGTATCAGCGGCAGATGACAAGAATACAGAATTTGCGGGAGAAGAGTTAAGTATTCTTGTTTCTACAGGATGGATGGACAACCGTTATGATGAGACGATCAAACGTTTTGAGGAGACCTATGATGTAACGGTTGATCTGCAGACAATACCGGCTGACCAGTATTCTGACCTGCTTCAGTCCAAGCTGGCAACAGATTCCTGTACAGATGTTTTCTGGATTCAGTCCAATCCGTTTGCTATTGAATCCGTGATCGTAGATCCTGAGAAATATTGTATTGATTTTACAGGTGCTGAGTGGGAAGAAAAGATTCCGGAGGCAAGACGTGCATCTTGTAAATATAACGATAAATTATACGGCCTTCAGTTGTGGAATAACTCTCCGGAATATGTAATGGTTTATAACAAGACTTTGTTTGAAGAGAACGGCTGGGAAGTTCCGACAACATATGATGAGCTGAAAGATTTATGTGGAAAGATTGCGGAGACAGGCATTACACCATGGTTTATGCCGGGCGCAGACGGATGGCAGCATCAGCTGGCATTTTTCCAGATCGGCGGTGTCTATGAGGAGGCACAGCCTGGATTATATGAGGCTCTGAATACAAATAAGGCTACTTTTGCTGATAATGAGAAGATGCTTGAGGTATTGAACCAGTTTAAAGAATTATCTGATGCAGGATATTTTGGAGAAGACTGGATCGGAACTGACAGTTCAAATATGGCAAATGAGTTTGGCGACAGAAACTGTGCAATGGCAATGGCAAATTCCAGTTATATTAAACAGATTAAGGAAGATACAGGTACAGAAGATGAATTTGGAATGTTCCTTGAGCCTCTGGGAGATAATACCTGGTTCCCGACCAGCCCTGCAGGTCCTACCATGTTTGGCTATAACGGAAGTGAACATCCGGAGCTTGTAAAGGAATTCTTTAACTTTGTAACTCAGACAGAAAGCTTACAGGAAATTCTGGATAACTCTCCGGCATATACCAATATTCATGTAAATGATGACGGTGTACAGCAGCACTGGCTGCCGGAAGAGGAAGAGTTTATGGCAACAATTCCGGAAGATAAGATGACTGTTTCTGTACTTCAGAATGGTACCAAATATACAAATGATTACTGGATGAACTTCGGACAGGATATGGTTTCCTTCTGTCAGGGAGAAATGGAAGCAAATGATGTCCTGAAAAATATGGATACAAACAGGGCAGAAGCTGCGAAAACAGTAGGCGATACAAACTGGGAATAAATGTAAGTAAAAAGGAGCTGCCACATCCCATGTGGTGGCTTTCTTTTTCAAAAAAGAGGGACGGATCTTTATCCGATGGAAAAACAGTGTAGCGGAACACTGTGAGACAAGACAACAGGGAGGCGCGATTATATGAATAAAAAGAAGATTTATCCACAGTGGTTTCTGATTCTGCCGCTGGCTTTGTATATTATCTTTTTCCTTCTGCCAAGCTTTATGGGTGTGGCCTATTCCTTTACAGACTGGAATTCAAGGAGCGTTCTGAACGGAACTCATTTTGTGGGGCTGCAGAATTATATTGAAATTTTTACTTCAGATAAAAATTATATGGACGGTATTGGACATACGCTGATGTTTACCGTAGCATCTAATATTGTAAAGCTGATCCCTGCACTTCTGATTGCGATCATGCTTCAGGAAGGGCTTCGGGGGAAAGGTCTGTACAGAACATTAATGTATCTGCCATCTATTCTGCCGTTTGTGATCATCGGACTGATTTTTAAATCAATCCTGAATTACAATAACGGTCTGTTAAATGCGATTCTTGAGACCTTGCATCTGGGATTTTTTAAACAGAAATGGCTGTCTGATCTGAATGTGGTATGGAAATCGGTGATCGGTGTGGATGCCTGGAGAGGTATTGGCTATGTTATGACAATTTTCCTGGCAGGACTGAATACAATTCCAAAGTCCTATTATGAGGCAGCGCAGATTGACGGTGCAAGTTTCTGGCAGAGACTTCGGTATGTGACACTGCCAATGCTTACAGGTTCTATTATGATCAATCTGGTATTTGGTATTACTTATGGATTGAAAGTATTTGATATTATTTATGTTCTGACCAATGGTGGCCCCGGACATGCCACTGAGGTTATGACAACCTATGCATTCCAGCTTTATTCCAAAGGACAGTATGGAATGTCCACGGCATTAAACTCTATCCTGCTGCTGATCACTGCAGTTGCAGGTGTGCTGATCGTTAAATTTCTTGGGAAACAGGAGGTGCAGCAATGACAAAGAAAAGAACACAGACATTTCTGAAACATCTGGCTTGTATTTTGCTTTGCCTCACAGTTGTGCTGCCCTTTTATATGGTTTTGGTGAATTCCTTTAAAACAAAGGCTGAGGCAGCAAGAATGAGCCTGTCTTTTCCTAAGGAATGGGTATTTAGCAATTATGCAGAGGTTATTGAAAAAGGAAACCTGATCCAGGGCTTTGTGAACAGCCTTCTCTATGCTGGTGTTGCAACTCTGGCAGGAGTGGTACTTTGTGCTATGGCAGCCTTTGTTATGTGCAGGAACAGGACAAAACTGAATGTATTTTTGTATTACTTTGTTCTGTGCGGCCTGTTTTTCCCGGTGAACTATGTAACTCTGGTGAGAGTATTGAGTACGGCTCATCTGAATGATTCAAGAATGGGTATTATTCTGGTGTTCACCAGTGCCATGATTCCTTTCTGCGTGTTTACCATACGAAATTTCGTAGTCTCCATACCTGTGGAGCTGGACGAAGCTGCGGTGATCGATGGGGCAGGTCCTGTCAGTCTGTTCTTCAAAATTATCGTACCGCTTCTGAAGCCAACGATGGTTACCTGCTTTATCCTGCAGTTTATGACTGTTTGGAGCGATTTCCTCACACCGTTATACCTGTCAAGTAAGAGTAAACTGTTTCCGATGACAATGGCTGTATATCAGTTTTTCGGAAAGAACACCAATTACTGGAATTATATTTTTGCAGATATTGTATTGACCTGTATTCCGGTTATCCTTGTGTATATGATCGGTCAGAAATATATTGTGGGAGGAATGACCTCCGGTGCAGTGAAAGAATAAAAAAGACATGAGACAACAGTAGCCCGGGAAACCGGGCTGCTGTTGTCTATGGCTGCTCTTTCATAGCTTTAAAACACTGGCTTGTTACGATCAGGGAATTGTGTACCATATCTTCAAGTGCCTGATCTGTAAAATATGCGGCATGAGGCAGCATAAGTACATTAGGCATAGAATTTAGGATGGCCATTTCGTGATGTATAACCATCTGATTTTTGTGATCCCTGTAATAGATATTCCGGTCTCCATCAATTACATCAAGACCTGCACCGGCAATATGATTGCTTTCAAGTGCCTGAATAAGCGCTGTTGAGTCAACGATGGGACCCCGGGCTGTGTTTATTAAAAGTGATCCTTTCTTCATGGAATTGATTTTGGCAGAGTCCATGAAATGATAAGTTTCAGCATTTGATGCAATATGAAGAGATATAATATCACTTTGAGCAAGAAGTGAAGGCAGGTCACAGTATTGAGCAAATTTCTCAAGCTCTTTTTTTGGATGCCGGTTCCAATATAAAATTCTGCAGCCAAATCCTGACAGGTGTTTTATAACAGTCTGTCCGATATTGCCGGCTCCGATGATACCTACCGTCATATTAGGAAGCTCGCGGCCTCGGAAGTGTGACATAGTATAATCCTGCCCAAGATATCTTTGCATAATGGGTTTTATATTTCTCAGAAGCATAAGCATCATCATTATGGCATAATCTGCCACACTTGCCGGGGAATAACTGATATTAAAAACTTTTATTCCCAGCCTTTCGGCATAGGCTTTATTCATATGTTCCATACCGATACATCTTGTAACTGCGATCTGAACTCCGCACTCATGAAAAGCGTTCCACATTTCATCAGTTATATAAGTATCTGAAAGAACATTGATACAGTTATAGCCATTGGCAAGGGCTATATTTTCAAGAGAGGGTTTTTCGCTGAGAAGCTTAAGGTCTATATTATAATTTTGGTAATACTTTTTAAAAACAGGAATTTCTTCCGGTTCAACAGCATATGCGATCATTTTCATTTTGTTTTTCACCACTTTGATCTTTGATTTTTAACCGCATTCTAGCACATCAAATTATCAATGTAAAGATAATAAATGACTGGGAGGTTGCACCGGCAGATATCCCATTGACCTCCGGTGAGTAAAAGAATAAAAAAGGATAGAATATCTGTAAATCTGTGGTAGAATAATACTGTAGTCTGAAGGTAATCGGTACCTGTGGCTGCAGTATTATTTTGGCTATTTTTTAGGAGGTTTTATATTATGGAAAGACATGGGTTTGCTATGAAAGTGAAGGATGGTCAGATGAATACATATCGCCGGAAGCTGGGGGAAATCTGGCCGGAGCTTACCGGTTTTCTGGACAGAAACCAGATTAAAAATTTCAGTATCTGGAATGTAGAACAGCTGATCTTTGGATACTATGAGAAAGCAGATGGTGCTGTGCTCAATGCAGAGGAGAAGTCAGTGAGGGACAGACTGACAGGAGAAATCCAGGATACTTTTCAGTGGATTTCTACTCCGGGAGAGGATATGCGTCTGATGTATCACAACTTTGGAGTTGTCAGGGAAAATAAGGAGCTGATCCGCCACAGGATGTTTATGACAAAGCTGAAGGATGGCTGCGAGGAAGAGTATAAGGCGAGACATGACGGACTGATCGCACAGAGAGGGGATACTGTGGATCCGGGCCCGGACAGCAATTTCAGTATCTGGAGCGCAGGTGGATATATCTTTGGATATGACGAAATTGACACGACTATGGAGAGAGATGAGACACCGGAGGAGCATGAGGCAACCGTAGCCTGGGAAACCAGACAGCTGGGGATCATGGACTGGATCACCAATGATGTAGACTGGATGACAGGAGAATGCCATCCTGCAAGCAGAAGGCTGGCATGGCACAATTAATAGTTTGTTCTCACAGACTTGCTTTATCACTTTAAATCGTGTATAATCTGAATTACGAATAAAATGCGGAAAGGAATACAGATTATGTCAAAACATATTACAGGACACACAGGATTATTATGTTTACTTGGAAGCCCGGTTGCGCACAGTGTTTCTCCGGAAATGCACAATGAGGCATGCGACCAGCTGGGACTTGATTATACATATCTTGCATTTGATGTGCCGGAGGAAAAAATGCCAGAGGCAGTCCAGGGACTGAGGACTATGGGCGTCAGAGGCTGGAATATCACTATGCCGGGCAAGAATATTATGTGTAAGCTGGCAGATAAGGTTTCTCCTGCATCAGAGATTTCCGGTGCATGTAATACCATTGTAAATGATAATGGTGTATTGACTGCATACACTACAGACGGTGTAGGATTTATGCGGGCAGTTGCTGAGAACGGTGTGGATATTATCGGCAAAAAGATGACACTTCTGGGAGCCGGTGGTGCTGCCACTGCTATTCTGGTACAGGCTGCACTGGATGGAGTTGCAGAGATCAATGTATTTAATGTGAGGGATGGATTTTTCGCAAGAGCAGAGGAAATCGTTGCCAAATTAAATGAGCGTACAAAATGTAAAGTGACACTTCACGATTATGAAGATCCGGAGGTTCTCCGTGCATCTATCGCAGACAGCGCGATCCTGGTAAATGGTACTTCCGTAGGAATGGCACCGAACACAGACAGAACTATCATTACAGATACCTCCATGTTCCACAAGGATCTTTTTGTATTTGATGTAATCTATAATCCCAAAGAAACCAGACTGCTCCGTGAAGCAAAGGAGGCAGGTTGCAGAACCGGCAATGGTATGTATATGCTTCTGTACCAGGGAGCTGCTTCCTTTAAGCTTTGGACCGGAGAGGATATGCCGGTAGAAATTATAAAGGAAAAGTATTTTTCCTAAGGCTATGAGAATAGATAAAAAGCGTCCATGAGGGCGCTTTTTATATGATACTGGTGAAATGGGATCCAGCGCCATAATATGTCACAGATTAAACACAATTTTCCCACACATTCAACACAAATCATCCCTATACTTAGAAACATCAAAAGGAAACAGAGAGTTGCAGTGAACAGACACTGGAACGGGTAATTGAGAATCAGGAGGGACTTAACCATGATGAATAATGATAAAAATAATGATAAAATCAGAAAAATTGTAAAGAAGGGTCTGACACTTAGCCTGTGTGCAGTTCTTGCAGGTGGTGTGGCAGCAGGAAGCTTTGAGGGATTCAGTGCACTGACAGGGGAGACTACCGTGCAGGCAGCAGATAAAAATGACGCAAAGCTTACTTATGCAAAATCAGAAAAGAAAGCAGATAAGGATAAAGAGGATTCCAAATCTGATGACAGCAAATCAGATTCCAAGAAGAGTGATACAGCAAAGGGAAGCCTGGATGTATCTGATATTGCAGCAGAAGCACTTCCTTCCATTGTATCTATCACAACAAAATCTGTTCAGGAGGTTCAGAACTATTACGGAATGTACGGAATGTTCGGATATGCTCCACAGCAGCAGGAACAGGAGGTAGAGGGAAGCGGTTCAGGTATTATTGTAGGTAAAAATGACGATGAATATCTGATTGCTACCAACTATCATGTAGTAGAGGGAGCAGATACATTATCTGTAGCTTTTGCAGACGGAACTGCAGTAGAAGCTACTGTAAAGGGCTTTGATGAGGAAAAAGACCTGGCAGTTGTAGCTGTATCCATTGATGATATTGACTCTGACACTCAGGATGCAATTTCTGTTGCCAAGATCGGCAGCTCTGATGATCTGAAGGTTGGAGAACAGGTAATTGCCATCGGTAATGCATTAGGATACGGACAGTCTGTTACTACCGGTATTGTAAGTGCAAAGAACCGCAGAATGGATTCTGATAATAATACAGTTACAGACGGCAGCACAGATGATTCAAGTACAGACGGAGTAAACCTGATCCAGACAGATGCTGCTATCAACCCTGGAAACAGTGGTGGTGCACTTTTGAATATGGATGGTGAAGTTGTAGGTATCAACTCTGCAAAGCTTGCATCCACAGAGGTTGAAGGTATGGGATATGCCATTGCTATCTCTGATGTAACAGATATCCTTGAGAATCTGATGAATGAGACAGCCAGAAATAAACTGGATGATGAAGACCATGGTGTACTTGGCATCAAAGGACAGACTGTAGATTCTCAGGCTGTACAATTATATGATATTCCGGCTGGCGTTTATGTGTACCAGGTTATGGATGGAAGTGCAGCTGAGAAGGGTGGCCTGAAGGAAAAATCTGTAATCACTAAATTTGAGGGAAAGACTGTCAGCAGTATTGAACAGCTGATTTCTTATCTGGCTTACTATGAACCAGGTGAGGAGGTTGAACTTACCGTACAGGTTCCTGGAGGTTCCGGATATGAAGAGGAGACTGTGAAGGTAACCTTGGATAAGAACACCACTGACGAAGACAGTGATAATAAGGACGGAAAGAAGAACGACAAGGATGCAGAGGATGAAGAATCCATAGAAGATGCGTTTGGCGGTTCAGGGGATGGAGACTCTGAAGACCAGGAAGAGGAAGGTTCTGAGGAGGATGAGAATCCATTTATCAAATATTTTACTGAGCAGGGATTTTTCAGATAAAATATAATTATTCAGGACAGGTAAGGCTGTGAGTGCAGACCTGCAGAAATATGATTCTGAATAAGAACAGAAAAGAGGCATTTGTATATAGGATATATATATACGGATGTCTCTTTGTTGACTTTTTACATGCTTTTAACATGTTTTTGCATATTTTTGGAGGCTCTGTACTTGTGAAGGAATATATGGTGTGATAAAATAAGACAACTGATAAAATAACAAAGATGTTTAAAGGACATTATAACAAATGTATAACTCGGAATGGGTTAATAAGTATTAAGGAGAAAGTCAAATGACAATCAAAGAGTGTTATGAACAGATGGGGGCAGATTACGAAGATGTGCTGGGAAGATTGAGAAATGAAGCACTGATCAGGAAGTTTGCAAAGAAGTTTCTGGAAGATGGAAGTTTTCAGATGCTGAAGGATGGTCTGGCAAAGAAGGACGGAGAAATGGCTTTCCGTGCAGCCCATACTCTGAAGGGAGTATGTCAGAATCTGGGATTTGATAATTTATATGAGCCAAGCTTTGATATTACAGAGAAGCTTAGAGGCAGAGATACAGAGGGCTGTGAGGAGCTTTTTGCAAAAGTAGAAGAACAATACAATAAGACTGCAGAAGCAATCCGCATGCTGGGGGACTGATTTACAGATGATGGAAAGTAAGGGCGCGATTTTTGATGTAGATGGTACACTTCTGGACTCCATGCCGGTATGGCATAATATTGGAGAGCTTTATCTGGAAAGTCTGGGAATTACCTGTGAAAAGGGTCTAGGTGATAAAATATATGCCATGAGCCTGGAGCAAGGTGCTTCCTATCTGCGTAAAGAATATCATCTGGAGAAGTCAGAGCCTGAGATTATTCATGAGGTGTTGAAAATCGTAGACGATTTTTACAGATTGGAAGCGCCTTTGAAGCCTGGAGTAAGGAAGGTTTTGGATTGGTTCAGAAATCATGGGATCCCAATGGCAGTTGCTACATCCGGAAACAGGGAACTTGCGCTGGCAGCTCTGGAGAGGACAGGGGCTGCAGAGTATTTTCAGACAGTGCTTACCTGTTCGGAGATCGGTGCGGGAAAGGATGAGCCTGAGATTTATCTGCAGGCAGCACAGGCTCTTGGTTGTAAACCAGAAGAGACGCTGGTATTTGAGGATGCATTTCATGCAGCCTGTACAGCACGTGAAGCTGGTTTTCCTGTGATCGGAGTTTATGATGAAAGCAACCGACGATTTATTCATCAGATGCAGGAGCAGTGTATCTGTTACTGTGACCAGATGGAGGAATGCATAGAATTCTTAAATGCAGACGGTATTTACAGAGAATAAAATCTGTAAATGCCGTTTTTTTCTGCGGATTGGTATAGTTATTTATAGGATTTTTTGCTGAACTATAGTAAAATAGGAAGTAAACAGTAAGCGGAAAGGTATTGAGGAAAATGGAAGAAGAGAAAGAACAGAAGATAAAAGAAAAGCTGATATATTATAGTCGGGAGATAAAACGGGATGTGGGGAATCTGGTGAAATGGTTGTTCCTGGCGGTAGTGGTTGGCTGTGTCACAGGGGCAGCAAGTACATTATTCTCCTTTGCTTTGAAAGGGGTAACTGCTTACAGGAAAGCAAATGAATGGATTTTTCTTCTGCTTCCGGTGATGGGTCTGATCATTGTATTCTTGTATGAGAAAATTGGCAAGGAGGACGGAGGGACCAACCAGGTGCTGTCCACAGTCCGGTCTCAGGATGATGTGCCTCTTTTATCAGCACCTTTGATTTTTATATCTACAGCGTTGACACATCTGGCAGGTGGTTCCGCAGGAAGAGAGGGAGCTGCGATTCAGCTTGGAGGAAGTATTGCCAATCAGCTGGGACGGTGGATCCATCTGGATGAGGAAGACCGTCATGTGATCGTTATGTGTGGTATGAGTGCGGCTTTCTCTGCATTATTTGGTACACCTATGGCTGCAGCTGTGTTTGCACTGGAGGTAGTCAGTGTGGGTGTTATGTATTATACAGCTCTTATGCCCTGTATGATCGCTTCTCTGATTGCTTCTCAGTTTGCAGCGGGCATGGGTGTTACACCGGAATCCTTTCATGTGGTGGATATTCCGGCTTTGTCTTTGGAGACAGGACTGAAAATGGTGATAGTAGCTGTGGGATGCGCGGTTGTAAGTATTATATTCTGCATGGTGCTGAATGCTGTGGCAGGTCTGTATGCAAAATGGCTGAAAAATCCTTACGTCCGTGTGGTTGTGGGAGCGTGTCTGGTGATTGCAGTTACTTTGCTTCTGAGAACAGATGAATATATGGGCTCCGGTGCAGAGCTGATCGCTAAGGCAGTAGAGACCGGACAGGCAGATACATTTGCATTTTTATGGAAAATCATTCTTACAGCGTTGACCATGCGTGCAGGATTCCGGGGAGGAGAGATTGTTCCTTCTTTCTGCGTGGGGGCTACCTTTGGATGTGTGATGGGAAATCTGCTGGGACTTTCTCCCTCAATCTGCGCAGCCTGTGGTATGGCGGCAGTATTCTGCGGGGTGACAAACTGTCCGATCACTTCTATATTGATCGCTTTTGAAATGTTTGGATTCCGTGGAGTATCTTTTTACCTGATCGCGGTGTCCATAAGCTATGCAGCTTCCGGATACTATGGACTGTATAAGAACCAGACCATTGTGTACTCAAAATATAAAGCAAAATATGTGAACCGGCGCACAAGGTTCTGATTACGTAGCGAAGAGAAAGTTTTGATTTTATTTGTGTGAATTGACTAGGAGGAATTTACTTGGAAAAGGATAAGGAAAATATACAGGCTGAAAATCCGCTCGGCACAGCGCCGGTAGGCGGCCTGATCAGAAAATTTGCTATTCCGGCAATTATCAGTATGCTGGTTAGTGCAATGTATAATATTGTGGATCAGATTTTTATCGGACAGGGAGTTGGAATGCTGGGAAATGCAGCTACCAATGTGGCATTTCCGGTGACGACCATTGCTACAGCCCTGGCACTGCTTCTGGGTATCGGCGGAGCTTCCAATTATAATCTGGAAATGGGGGCAGGACGGGAGAAAAAGGCCAGCGGTATTGCCGGGACTGCTCTTTCTTCCCTGGTGATCAGTGGTGTAGTTTTATGTGGGATCGTATTGCTGTTTCTGAAGCCCCTTCTTACATTGTTCGGTGCAACGAAGGATGTTATGCCTTATGCTGTGGATTATACAGGGATCACAGCATTGGGGCTTCCCTTCTATATTTTATCTGTGGGAGGAAATCATGTTGTCAGGGCAGACAGAAGTCCTACATATTCTATGGCCTGCGTAACAGCAGGTGCAGTGATCAATACGATCCTGGATCCTCTGTTTATCTTTGGATTTGGATGGGGAATCAAGGGAGCTGCCTGGGCTACAGTGATCGGCCAGGTTGTATCCGGGATTCTGGTTGTAGTGTACTTCTGGAAATTCAGGAAAATGTACCTGGAAAAATCCATGCTGAAGCCGAAGTTTTCATATTTGAAAGCTGTTGCAGCACTGGGACTGGCATCCTGTATCAATCAGATTGCAATGGCTCTGGTGCAGATCGTTCTGAATAATATTCTGCGGTATTATGGTGCAGCTTCTATATATGGAAGCGATATTCCCATTGCCTGCGTGGGAGTTATCTCCAAGGTAAATCAGGTGTTTATGGCCATCTGTATCGGAATTTCCCAGGGCTGTCAGCCAATCTGGGGATTTAACTACGGGGCAGAAAAATATTCCAGGGTGCGTCAGACCTATAGATATTCTGTAACTGCCTGTACGATTATTGCCACCGGCTTTTTCCTGTGTTTCCAGCTGTTTCCTCATCAGATCGTGGGAATCTTCGGCACAGGAAGTGATCTGTATTTTCAGTTTGCAGAACGCTATCTGAAGATTTATATGTTTATGACCTTCGCAAACGGAATCCAGCCAATGTCATCCGGATTTTTTACTTCTATAGGAAAAGCAAAGCTGGGTGTTGTTATGTCTCTTACCAGACAGGTACTCTTCCTCCTGCCATTGATCGTGCTCTTCCCTCTGTTTATGGGAATTGACGGTGTTATGTATGCAGGACCGATCGCAGATGCAGCAGCATTTGCGCTGGCGATTATTTTTGCCAGAAGAGAGCTGATGAAGATGAAGTAAGCAGAAGTATAATAGTTGTGATTACCTGACAGATTGTGATTATTTGCCAGATAGATAACAATAAAGGGGCTCCACATGAAAATGTGTGAACCCCTTTAAAAATACATCATTTTGTAATTTACTTAGCTTCTTCTTCAGCAGCAGCTTCCTCTTCAGCTTCCAGAGCCGGATCTACGTGAACTGCGGATACGGATACGACTGCGGCATCAAGATCTGTCTTCAGGTCTACATCCTTGTCCTGAGCGATGGCAAGATCTCTGACTTTGATCACATCACCGATCTTCATATCACCAACATCAACCATAACCTTGTCAACCAGTGCAGATGGCAGAGCCTTGAAAGAAATCTCTTCCAGATGCTGCTGTAATACACCAGCAATCAGTTTATCATGGTTTACAAGTACGATCTCAGCTACGGAATGAACTTTCTCGTTGCTTACCAGTGCCTGGAAATCTATTTCATCCACCTGTCCCTTTAACGGATTGAACTGAATCTCCTTGATCAGTACATCATAAGACTGACCATCCACATCCAGCATGATCTGACTGCCCTTATTGCTAGTCTTGAGAAGCTTTTCTACGTTAGATCTTTCAATCTTAACAGGAACAGAACCCTTAATCTCCCTGCCAAATACATTACCTGTAACGTATCCTTCTCTTCTTAATCTCTTGGCCTTTGTGTCCATTGTTCTTTTTTCAGCTTTTAAAGTATTCATTTGACTTTTCCTCCATTTTACAGCTGAGGTGACACGCTTGACACTATCTTTCATTCATGAGCACTTCCTACATGCTCCAGGTGGTGTTAAGTATTTTTAAGTATTCAGTTGTTTGCTTGTCTCTTATCTTTGTTACACCTGTATTATAACACCCAACTTCCTAAAATCAACCCCCAAATTGTGAAAATTCCGTGAAGTTCCTTTTAGAGGGTGTCCCCTCTGCGGATATAACCAGGCTGGTCAGCCGGGGAAACGATTTCTTTTTCATGAACGAGTCGAGCCCATTTATCAACTACTTCATTTTCTACGTGAACACCCTCACCAACTGTAACTTCAGCGAGAATAACACTATTTCTGACAACAGCGCCTTTTTTGATCACGCAGCCACGTCCGATTACTGAATTTTCAACAGTACCTTCAATCTGGCATCCGTTGGAGATTACTGAATTCTTTACTTCTGCTGTATCGAAATACTGAGTCGGGCAGGAGTCATTGGTACGTGTATAAATTGGCCAGTTATCATGGAAAAGCTCCTGAGCTGCTTTGTAATCCAGAAGATTCATGTTTGCATCATAGTAGCTTGGGAAATCTGTGATACTTGCGAAGAAGCCCTTATGTGCAACGCCGCGGATATCCAGAGTACCGCAATTGGCTTTCAGGATATCTGCCAGAGTATACATGGAAGAAAGCTTCTTGGCTTCCTTAACCAGGTTGATGAAAAGCTCTGTTTTCATAACGCAGGTATCCATATAAATATTCTGGTTTTTCTTGTTACCATGGTTGGCGCCGATGGATTCAACACCTTTCTGACGGTTCAGCTCCAGAATATTACAGGTGAGATATGCTTCCTTTGCATTATCAACTGCGTGATAAAGCATGGTAACATCTGCACCGGATTCAATATGTGTACGGATAAACTGGTCAAAATCAATAGAATAAACCATATAGCTGGGAGCAACAACAACATATGGATGGTTCATTCTGCTCAGCGATTCCATATTATCCATATAGCAGGAAATATCGGTATTATAAATATCGTTGTTGTTATTGTGCTCAGAGAACAGAAGCTGAAGTCTGCCACTCTTTGAGTTAATGTTATAATGACGGCCTGTTCCAACATGCTCTACGATGGAACGTGGTTTATTGTTAATATAAACCTGGATGCGGTCAATGCTGCTGTTAGTCATATTGGAGATAGGGAAGTCAATGACTCTGTATCTGCCAAGGAAGGAAAATGCGCCGATGGGGCGGAAATCCTGCATTCCATCTACATAAATATTTCTCCCGGAAGAGCTTACGATTCCAAATGCCTTATACATATTATTCTGCCCCCTTTACACGTTTTGCAATAAGCTCAATGTTTTCGCTGTCTGGATCACCCACAACAGCTCCCTTGCCGATACGGATACCACCGGCTACCAGTGCACGCTGAACTACAGCACCTTCTTCCACCACAGCACCTGGCATCAGTACGCTGTCGATAACCTTTGCACCGGCACCGACCTTAACACCTGTAAAGAGAACAGAATGTTTTACCTCGCCCTGGACCACACAGCCCTGTGTGATATAGGCATCCTTTACATCTGCTTCTGTACTGATGTACTGTGGAAGAGCAGTAACATCCTCAGTATAAATTTTCCAGGATGGATCACCCAGGTCAAGTTCATTCTTGGAACTTAACAGATCCATATTAGCTTCCCAGAGAGAATCGATGGTTCCTACATCTTTCCAGTAACCTTTGAATTTATATGCATAAAGTGTCTTTCCATCGTTAAGCATAGTAGGGATGATATCTTTACCAAAGTCATGGTTGGAATCAGGATTCTTGATATCTGCCATGAGCATTTTGCGAAGAAGCTTCCATGTAAAAATATAGATACCCATAGATGCAAGATTACTCTTTGGATGCTCCGGTTTTTCCTCGAATTCTACAATACGTCCGGATTCATCTGTGTTCATGATACCAAAACGGCTGGCCTCCTTCATAGGAACCTCAATAACTGCGATTGTCGCGTCAGCTTTGGCTTCCTTATGAGCTGCCAGCATTTTGTCATAGTTCATTTTATAAATATGGTCTCCGGAAAGAACCAGAACATATTCAGGCTCAAATTTATCGATGAAATCGATATTCTGGGAAATCGCATCTGCGGTTCCGCGATATACATTCAGATTTTCGTCAGCCTTCTCACGGGGAGGAAGAACATAGACACCACTGTCTTTGGCATCAAGACCCCAGCGTCCGCCGGCTGCAACGTAGCTGTTCAGCTGAATGGATTCATACTGTGTAAGTACACCTACTACATCAATACCACTGTTGGCACAGTTACTTAATGGAAAGTCTACGATACGATATTTACCGCCGTAAGCTACAGCTGGCTTTGCTACTTTATTGGTTAAATCATGGAGACGGCTGCCACGTCCGCCGGCCAGAATCATAGCCAACATACTATTTTGTTTCATAATAGTAACCCTCGCTTTCTTTTACTAAACACATTATACAATTTTTTAATTCACATTACCAGTGGTTTATGAAAAAAATATGTAAAATTTTCGGTAGAAAAAGTGAAAATTCGAAGAAAAATTATGCACTATATACAAAGAATCGGAGAAGTGTAAAAAAATCAGTATTTGTAAGTATGCACAAAATTAATAAAAACAGGTGGACGTAATATATATCTTGGGCTATAATGTAGGGCAAAGTGCCGGCCATAATCATTGAAATATAGTTACTGTGAACGAAGTGAACAGTAACGAAATATATGGTCCGGTACCTGAACTGTTATAAAATCCGTACAAAAAATGAGTAGAGGTATTTTGTGAGTAAGAGAGAAGATTATAAACGTTTTATTATATTTTTGCTGGCCAGTCTGATCGTGCTGGCTCAGATGGCAATTTTTGCCTATGTCTGGTACAACATTTACAGAGGACAGATCAACAAGCCCTTCTGGCGTAAGGGTAACTGGGTACTGATCGCCATTTATGGCTTGCTGTTCGGAATGTTTTCCAAGCTATATGGAGGACTGAAGGTTGGATATCTGAAGCGGATCGATGTATTTTATTCCCTGACTCTGGCACTTCTGTGTACCAATGTGGTGGAATATCTGCAGATT
Source organism: uncultured Blautia sp. (assembly GCA_934426285.1). Lineage (GTDB taxonomy): Bacteria > Bacillota > Clostridia > Lachnospirales > Lachnospiraceae > Blautia_A. Next base: position 27,912 of record CAKRYE010000001.1, on the reverse strand, counting down.
ACTTTGATCAACAGATGGTTCCTGGAAGCATGGCCAATGATAGAGATGACAGGAATCCAGTTGATAGTTTGTATTGTATGGATCTGGGGCTCCCGTTATATTTATTCCAGGCTGTACCGAGCCAGGAGGCTGCTGGTTATCTATGGAGACAGGGATCCGGGGGATGACCTGATCCACAAAATGAATTCAAGAAGAGACAAATATGATATCAGCGGAAAGGTACATGCCAGTGTGGGTGAGGAAGAGATTCACCGGATGATGGCGGATTATGATGGGGTGATCATCTGGGATCTTCCATCAGCAGTGAGAAACCGTTATCTGAAATATTGTTTTTCCCATTCCATCCGATGCTACATCAGCCCCAAGATTTCAGATATTATATTAATGGGCAGTGACAGGATCCATTTGTTTGATACCCCTCTTCTTATGTCCAGAAATATGGGGCTTTCCATAGACCAGAGAGCTGCAAAGAGACTGCTGGATATTTTGGTTTCCGGTGTGGGGATCATTCTCACCTCTCCGATCATGCTTATCATTGCCATAGCAGTAAAAGCATACGACAGAGGACCTGTATTTTATTTTCAGGATCGCCTCACCCTGCATGGAAGGGAGTTCAAGATCTGTAAATTCCGCAGCATGTGCGTAGACTCAGAGAAAAACGGTGCCCGGCTGGCATCCAAGCATGATTCCCGTATTACACCAGTGGGAAATGTACTGCGAAATCTTCACCTGGATGAACTGCCACAGCTTTTCAATGTATTTAAGGGTGATATGTCCCTGGTTGGTCCCCGTCCTGAGCGTAAGACCATTATGGAGGAGTATGAGAAAGAGCTTCCGGAGTTTTATTACCGCCTGAAGGTGAAGGCCGGACTTACCGGATATGCCCAGGTTTACGGTAAATATAATACGACGCCATATGATAAACTGAAGCTGGATCTGTTTTATATTGAGAATTATTCTTTTCTGCTGGATATTAAGCTGATTTTCATGACAGTGAAAATCTTTTTCCAGAAAGAGGTTTCCGAGGGTGTAGATGACAGACAGATCAATGCCCTGAAGACATCCGGAGCAGAGAAAATCTCAGATACAGCAGAGGTTCCGGAACTGATGAAGGATCCGGACAGCAGAGGGGAGAAAAAATATGAATAAACCACAGGTATCTGTGATCATGCCGGTTTATAACGGAGAAAAATATATTAAGCAGGCTGTGGAATCAGTCTTTGCCCAGGAGGTTGCTATAGAGCTTCTGGTCATAGATGACGGTTCCACAGATCATACAGAGAAAGTCCTGTCTGCCTATGAAGGCAGAGAGGACTTTCGGTATCTAAAGAATAAAGAAAACATGGGAGCAGCCAGATCCAGAAATCGTGGAGTGCAGGAAGCCAGAGGGGAATACATTGCTTTTCTGGACGCAGATGACTGGTGGGAAGAGGGAAAGCTGACAGCTCAGCTAGAGCTTCTGGAGAAAACAGGGTATGTATTATGTTCCACAGGCAGGGAACTGATGAAGGCGGACGGTACAGACACCGGCCGGTATATACCTGTAAAAGAAAAAATCCTGTACAGAGATCTGCTGAAGCACAACAGTATCAACTGTTCTTCTGTGGTGATCCGAAGGGAAGCTGCCCTGGAATTTCCTATGGAGCATGATGACAGCCATGAGGACTATATTACCTGGCTGAAGGTCCTGCGGAAATATGGCTGTGCAGGAGGAATCAACCGGCCCTATCTGAAATACCGTCTCAGTGAAGGAGGAAAATCCAGAAACAAGCTGAAATCAGCAGCTATGACATACAGGGTGTACCGCTATGCCGGTTATGGACATGTAAAAAGCTGTCTGTTTTTTGTTTCCTATGCAGTTCACGGAATCCGGAAATATTTTTAACCGGGGCCACATCATATATAACACTTTCCTTAAATTTCTATTCCAAAATTTATAAAATTATGTTATGATGTGCACAGAATAAAAAGTCAGAAAAAAGAAGGAAAGTTTATAAAATTATGAAACTGAAAGCAGACAGGGCGGCTGTGCCGTATTCCTACCTGATAGATAATGTAAAGGTATTACTTATTTTTCTGGTAGTATTCAATCACATTATTGCATTTAATCTTGTAAAGGTAGACATTGTGGTAAGGTATATCTGGTACGCAATTACAATTTTCCACATGCCTGCATTTATTTTTATATCTGGCTATCTGTCCAAGAAGCCGCAGAATGTTATGAAAAATGTCAAGAATCTGCTGATTCCCTATATTCTGGGCTACAGTCTGACCTGGTATTCACAGATCTGGCTGGGAAGGTCTGTAGATTATGAGATCCTCAGACCTACCGGTACAGTTATGTGGTATGTACTTGCACTTTTTGTATACAGACTGACAGTGGAGGGATTTGGACAGATTCGTTTTATCGTACCGCTGAGTATTATTTTTGCTCTCTGGGCAGGTACCAGGCCGGAGTTTTCCACCTTTTTATCCGCATCCAGGATTGTGGTATTTTTCCCGTTCTTTGTAGCCGGATATCTGTGGAAAAGTGAATATATCACAGCAGTGCGCCGCTTCAGACAAAAATGGCTGCTGATCCCTATTTCGGGAGTTCTTTTGTGGGCAATACCCAATTATATGATCACAAATGAAATGGGGGTTGCTATTTTCCGTGCCAATCACAGCTATAAGCTCTGTGGACTGGAGGATCCGGAAGGTATTGTGATCCGTCTGCTGATGTATCTGGTGTCTTTCATCATTATTTATACAATGCTGGCTATCATGCCGGACAGGAAGCTGATCCTGACCTATATCGGGCGTCATACAATGGGAATTTATTTCTTCCATTATCCCATCATGATCCTGATGAACGGACTGTTTATTTTGCAGATTCCTGCACTGAGCAATGTATGGGCTCTGCTTGGGGTTTCTCTGGTATTCCTGCTGGTTCTGGGAAGTCTCCCGGTGGATCTGGCCTATACAGGCATTCTGAACCTGATTGCCTTTATCCTGTTCAAGAAGGATAAAACAGTTAAGGATGAAGGTCTGGAAGAGGAATATGACAGTGATGATGACAAATATGAAATGCTGCGCAGGAAGAGAGCTATTGAGGAATTAGCTGCAACTCTGGAGACCGGTAATGAGCAGCAGAAGTCCCACACACAGACCATTGACCTAGATGAGGAGAGCGGAAGCACAGATGCAGACAGGCAGGAGGGCTTCAGCCAGGTGGCTGGCTATGAGCTGGATATTGAAGAGGATAACATGGATGACATGCCGGCTGAGGAGCTTGAAGAAGCTGAAAGAGAAATGACTCTGGAGGAACTGATCGAGGAGCTGGAAGCTACCACAAGAAAAATTAAAAGTACTGATCTCCTGGAAAGTACAGGAAACGATATGGATAAACATTTATAAAATGCAGAAAATAAGCTCTGAAGGCGGTAGGGATTGTCCGCTTTTGGGGCTTTTATATTTTTCATAAAAATAAATTGTGCCTGTAACATACGAATGACATATTGCTTCATCTATGCTATAATCAGAAAAGATATTAGATTTAAAGTAGTATATTTGCCTCCGGAGGGACAGTGCCGGAAGAGGCATAACAGGGAGAGTACGGGGTTATATCATGAAAAAAGTAATCACATATGGTACCTTTGATCTGTTTCACAAGGGCCATTACAATATTATCAAAAGGGCGAAGGCTTTGGGGGATTACCTGATCGTGGGCGTTACCAGCGAGAGCTTTGATATTGAGCGAGGAAAGCTGAATGTAAGGGACAGCCTGATCAAGAGAATCGAAAATGTACGCAGGACCGGTCTGGCAGATGAGATCATTATTGAAGAATATCAGGGGCAGAAGGTCAGTGACATCATCAAATACGATATTGATGTTCTGGTAGTTGGCTCTGACTGGAGGGGGAAATTCGATTATCTGAAAAATTACTGCGATGTAGTATACCTGGAGCGTACCAAGAATATTTCCAGTACCAAGCTGAGAAGTGAAGGGATCATCTTTAACATGGGAATTGTCACCGATGATATTCAGGACAATGGTTTTGTACAGGAGTCCAAATATGTCAGTGGTGTCCATGTAGAGAGAGTATTCTCAGAGACAGAGGAGGTTGCCAGGGATTTTTGTGATAAATATGAACTGGACTCCTGGTGGAATGATTATGAGGAGTTCCTGTCAGATGTGGATATTGTGTATATCAAATGCAGGCAGGCAGACAGGGAAGAATATATCCGGAAAGCCATTGAGAAAGGAAAATATGTGATCAGTGACAGTCCGGCTGTACTTTCACCGGATAAGCTGCGCACCCTTTTCCAGATGGCAAAAGATAACAATGTGGTGCTGATCGAACGGCTGACCTTAGTATATCTCAGGGCATTCAATCAGCTGGTATGGCTGGTGCACAGTAACCTGGTGGGTGATCTGGTCAGTGTGAAATGTGCCATTTCCCAGGATGATTTTGAGGGAGGAAAGCCTTTTAATGAGACAGTAATCCATGCGATCTGTGCAGTGATCAAGCTGTTGGGAAAGGATTGTCTGGAGGTCAATACCAATGCAGTGACTGACAGGAATGGAGATTTTGTCTACGATATGATCACTATGAAATATAAAACAGCTCTGGCCACCATTGAGATTGGAACCACTGTGGATGTGGAGGATGAACTGGTGATCATTGGAAGTAACGGAAGAGTTACTGTGCCTAATGACTGGTGGAATACAGGATATTTTGAAGCAAATATTGCAGGAAAGGAATTCCTGAAACGGTATAGCTTTAACTTCGAGGGAAATGGTTTCCGCTATCTCCTTCAGGAGCTGATGATCATGATCAGAGACAAGAGAACAGAATGCACCAGACTTTTTTATGATGAGTCAGTGAAATTGATTGAAATACTGGAGACGATCAATCAGAAAGGATAATTCATGACAGAAAAACAAAAATATCTCCTGAAGCTTCTTCAGGAGGTTGATGAAATCTGCAGAGAACATGATCTGCGGTATGTTCTGGCAGGAGGCTCCCTGATCGGAGCCCTGCGCCATGAGGGATTTGTGCCCTGGGACGATGCCATAGATCTGTATATGCCCAGACCGGACTGGGAGAAATTTGTAGAGATCTGTAAAAAAGATCTGCCGCCGGAAAGGGCCATCCAGTGCTCTCAGGCAGACAGACATTATACCAATTCCTATTCCAGATACGCATCGGCAGATACCTGTGCAATCCACAGAAGCCAGATCGCAGGCAAAGATGTGGCGGGAGAGGTGATCGATGTATTTACGCTGGATCCTATCCCCTCCGATGACAGCGAATATGAGAAATACCGGACATATTTTATGATCTATTCAGATCTTTTGAATATTTCGGCAAGCTATAGTGACAGATGGGAAATTCCTGTCTCACTGTACCGGAAATATCTGTATTCCTATCTGTTTCTGGGCAAAGACAGAACCCTGAGCAAGCTGGAGAAGCTTATGTTTTCCTACAAAGAGGAGGATTGCGACCGTTATGCCATGGGTTGGGCAGGTTGTCCCTCTCTCTTTGACAAGGAGACCTTTTTCCCGGCAAAAGAGGGAACTTTCCAGGGACTGAAGGTAATGATCCCTAACCACTGCAGTGAATATCTGACTCAGTATTATGGAGATGAGTGGTCTTATATGCCGGCATATCAGGAACGTGAGGGACACCGGACTGTGTGCGTGGAAGGGGCTACCTATAAGGAGTTCCGGGAGGATTACATGTCCGGTGTGAACAGGGGCAGACTGAACAGAAATGCCATCAGACAGAAGCTGTACAATATGCGGATCGCCAGAGAGAATCACAGGGTCAGCCACAAAGGTCTGGAGTACAAGGCAGGTTGTGTGGCAGCAGACCTTCGGGAAGCAATCCGGGAATCCGGACTGAATCTGCAGGAATTGATGGAAAAGGGTGCCTATCGGAAACTGGGAAATCTTTTTGTTGCATATTATAAGGCACAGCTTAGCCCTGATTTTATTGGCAGGGAGGATTTTGACCATATTTATGCATATTATCATCCGGTGCTGGTGGATATTCCGGATGAGGTGTTCATGGCAGCAGTAAAAACCCTCTTTTATACAGAACGGATCTCCAAAGCCTTCCGTATGCTGGAAATCAGGGAAAAGGCAGACCATCTCACAGGAGAGATGGAGAGTCTGAAAACAGATATCCTCCTGTTCCGCAAAAGTCTGGAGCATTATGAAGCAGGGCATAGGGATGAGTGCAGGAAGCTTTGTGAGGAGCTTCTGGAAAAATATTCCGGTCATCCCAGTCTGATGAAGCTTAAATGCAGGCTTCTGATGGAAAAGACAGGGGAGAACCTGCAGGAGGCAGAGCAGTTTCTGGAGAAAGCCCTGCGGCTTTTTCCGGAGGACGGATATTTTATGAAGTATCTGGCAGACATCCTGTGGATGAAGGGAAACGGGCAGAAGGCTCTACAGCTCTATGCCAGAGTAAAGGAGAATACTGCCAACGGATTTGTGTGGCTGGAAATGGACAAATTGTTCCGGCCTTATAAAGGGCAGATACTCAGGAACTGTGAGGAAATGATCGGCAGTAGACATCGGACAGAAGCCCTGCAGACTATGGAAATGTGGCAGAAGATCATGCCGGAGGATGAAGATATCCGTGCCGGCTGGTATCTGGCAAAGATTTCCTGTGTCCGTACCCAGAGCCAGATTGAGAAGCTGATCAGGGAAATCCTGGAAAAAACAGAAGTGCCCATGGGTACCGGTGATAAAAAAGAGCAGAATCCAGGGTACAGGAAAGCATTGGCGAAAGCCTGGAAACGTCTGGGATATCCGGGAGAGCTTGCCGCACTCAGGGCAGATCTGGCATGCATCAGCGAGGAAAGTGAGCTGGAGTGGCTGGCTGAGAAGGTGCGAAGCCGTCAGATCCATAAGGAGGAAAAGCCTTATGTGTACAAGCTGGTGGGAGATATCCGCAGCAAACAGGGACAGACCAGAGAAGCTTTTGAAAATTACAGGAAAGCATTGGAATATACAGTTCCGCCTTATCTGAAAACAGAGCTGTACAGGATCATTATCAGTGATCTGGACAATGGAAGCCGCCAGATCCGTAATTTTGGAAAGAATGCAGACATGCTGCCTGCAATGAACAGCTGGCTGGGTAAATACGGAAGCCTGGAGGAGATACAGGCACTGGCAGTCCGTCTGGTGTAGATAACAGAGCTGCTGAAGACATTATGAATCCATAAAAGAAAGGCTGTATAAAGTTGAACAAAAAGCAAAAAGTGATTTTTTCGCTGTTGAAAGAGGTAGATGAGATCTGCCGGAAGCATAATATAAAATACTATCTTTCTCCCCGCCTTACCTGGTGCGCTGTGCAGGGAGGTAATTTTCCTCAGAATCCTCAGTCAGGAGCTGTGCTTATGCGGGTTCCGGATATGGAGCGGTTCTGTCAGGCAGTGGAGGAGAATCCGGCAGAACACAGGGCTCTGGAATCTATGAAAACCCACAAATATTTTCCGGGCTTTTATCTGAGATATGAGAACACCGATACAGTATGTATTGATCTGGACAGAACCAGAGATTATGCTTATCCGGGACTGGGGATCAATATTCTGCCCCTGCGGATCCCGGCAGTATCTGAGCACAGGGAGAACCGTCTGATAAAAAAAGAAGCAGAGTGGCGCCAGATCCATGCACCGGGCAATGCAGTCAGGGATAGGGAATTTACCTGGAGCAAGGCCTGGATGAAATTTCTGTGTGCAATTGAGGGCAGAAATCAGGTGGCAGCAGGAATCTACAATAGTTTATGCAAGAAACAGCAGGAGAATCCCACAGAGGTATATACCCTGATGAATGGCAGGAAAAGTCACAGTTATCCCGTTGCTGTTTTTGAAAACACCCGTCAGGTTGTGCTGGAGGGGGAATCCTTTCCTGCTCCCGGGGATGTGGAGACCTATCTGAATATAAGCTATGGAAAAGGCTGGCGAAATATGACAGAACCCCGTTATATGGTTCCTGCCCGTCTGGTGGTCAGCGCCAGAGTCAGCTATATGCAGTTCTGGAAGGACAGTACAGATTTTGAGAAATACTGCAGGGAACGGCAGAAAAATCTCTCCAGACTGGGTAAAAGCAAAGGCATGAAAGCATATTTTAATCAGTGCTGGGATTATGTGGAATTTTGCGGAGAAAGGATGAACCTGGGACTTTCTTATGTGAAGCGAAAGGATTACATCAGAAATCTGTACAAGAATGAGGATTATATGACTCTGGAGAAGGTATTCCGTCCATATTATCAGATGATGCAGAAAAGCCTGGAGAAGGGTGAAATCTGTGCAGAGGATATAGAGATACTGGATATTTATACGGATGTACTGGAGAAAACCGGCAGGAATGTTCAGAGAGAAGAGATCGGAATGATCATATAAAGCAGAAGATTGAAGCAGATAACGGAGGAAACTATGAAGCTTTCAGATTATGTTGTTGCATTTTTACAGAAAAAAGGAATCCGTCATTTTTTCGGCTATCAGGGAACGATGATCGCCCATCTGGTGGATTCTATAGAGAGAAATCCGGATACAGAGAACCATTCCAGCTACAATGAGCAGGGAGCTGCTTTTGCAGCCTGCGGTTATGCCCAGGCAAAGGAGGAATGTGCCTGTGCTTACGCTACCAGCGGCCCGGGTGCTGTGAATCTCCTCAGTGGTGTGGCGGATGCTTATTATGATTCTCTTCCTGTGATTTTCCTTACAGGACAGTTGAATACCTATGAATATTCCGGGATCAAGGGCCTGCGTCAGCAGGGATTTCAGGAGACAGATATTGTAGCTATGGCAAAGCCTATTACAAAATATGCAGTACAGATCCGCAATGCGGAGGATATTGTGACAGAGCTGAACAAGGCTTATCATATTGCGACTACGGGACGGAGAGGCCCTGTGCTTATTGATCTTCCTATGAATATCCAGCGTGGAGAAGTGGAAAATCCTGTTTATGATATGGAGTTTGAGGAGGATGTCTGCGGTGCTGAGAAGGATGAGACTGTGGAAACTGCTTCTGCACACACTTTGCATGATACAGATGAGGCAGTCCGTGTAATCTGTGATGCACTGGAACAGGCCAGACGGCCGGTGATCATGCTGGGACATGGAGTAGACAGTGCTGTCAGTCAGCAGAAGCTGATCCGTTTTGCAAGAAGCCGTCAGATCCCGATTATTACCAGTGTACTTGCCAAGTCGGTTCTGGCTTATGATGATCCCCAGAATTTTGGCTGTATCGGAGGGGCCTATGGCCACAGATATGCAAACATGATCGCCAATGCCAAAAGTGATCTGCTTCTGTGTTTCGGCATTTCCCTGTGTACCAGACAGATCGGTACCAAGGTGAATGAGTTCGCAAAAGGTGCGAAGATCATCCGTGTAGACCTTGATCCCTACAATCTTCAGAGGAATATTCACGAAAATGGAGAAAATGAGGTCAAGATCCTGGCGGAAACAGGTACTCTGATCCAGGCATTGGATAAAGTGCCCTGCAGAGAGCAGGAGGGTATCAGCGACTGGATGGTGGTATGCAGTGAGATCAGGGAGAATCTTCAGGCAGTGGATGATGCCCTTCCTGAGAGATATCCGAACCGTATGATTGGGGAGCTCAGTGATATGCTTAAGGATACAGGTGCCATCGCAGTGGATGTAGGCCAGCATATGGTGTGGAGTTATCAGTCCTTCAAAAACCGCGAAGGCCAGAAATTGCTTTTTTCCGGCGGACATGGAGCTATGGGTTATGCTCTTCCAGCAGCCATCGGAGCTTATTATGCCACCGGGAAACCAACTGCCTGCATCTGTGGGGACGGAGCTTTTCAGATGAATATCCAGGAGCTGGAGTGGGTAAAACGTGAAAATCTGCCAGTGAAAATCATGGTGATGAACAATGAGGCACTTGGTATGATACGCCATCTCCAGAGAGATTATTTTGACTGTCTTTTTGCAGGAACTACAGATGGATGTGGATTTGCCTCCTGCGATTTTTCAAAGGTGGCAGCAGCATATGGAATCCCTTCCTGCCGTATGCATTGTGAGGATGTAAAAGAGGAGGCCCCGCAGTTTATGGAGGGACCGGGACCAAAGCTTCTGGAAGTTATGCTGGAGCACGGAACCTTCGCTTATCCAAAGACCTGTCTGAGTGAGCCGATCCATAATCAGCAGCCATATGCGCCGAAGAGTGTGTATGACCATCTGATGGCACTGTAAGCTGTCGGAATCCGGGGAATAGTCAGGGTGTCAATCAGATCGACAGAGTTAGAATAGAGGATAGATACGTTATGAATAGAGTAACTGTAATTACAGGAGGTACCTCCGGAATTGGACGGGGGATTGTGGAAAAGGTACTGGCAAATGCAGACAAAGATGATCTGATCTTTGCCACATATGCCCATAATGCGGATAAGGCTAATGCATTCTGGGAGAGCCTGAGCCCGGAGAATCAGGAAAAACTGATCATTCTGAAGGCAGATATGTCTTCCTATGAGGATATGATGGCTTTCGTGCAGGAGGTGAAGAACCGTGCAGGACATGTAGACTGGCTTATCAGCAATGCGGGGATCAGCACCTATGACAAATTTCAGGACTATACCTTTGAAGAATGGAACCATATTGTAAATACCAATCTTTCTATACCGGTATTTATGATCAAGGAATTTATGCCTGTGATGACAGAGGGCGGCAGTGTCCTTTTCATGGGGTCTTATGCAGGACGGCAGGCATATTCTTCCTCTGTAGTATATGGAGTGACCAAGGCAGCCATTCATTTCCTTACCAAATCGCTGGTAAAGGAATTTGAGCCAAAAGGAATCAGGGTCAATGCCATAGCACCGGGATTTATTCAGACGCCATGGCATGAGAACCGTACCCAGGAGAGCTACGACCGCATTAACCGCAAGATCGCGCTTCACCGTTTTGGTGAGATTAAGGATGTGGCGGATATGGCTTACAGTATCCTGACAAATCATTATATGAATGGAAGTATTGTAGACATCCATGGAGGCTATGATTATTTTTAAGGGCATACTTATCTCACAGAGTGTGAAGGAAAGGAAGCATTGTGAAGAAGCCGTATAACAAGAAAAAAAGAACAAGGGTGCTGTTGGTGGCTATTTTGCTGGCAATAGCAGTCTGTGCCGGTGCCCTGGCCTGCTTTAATGCAACGTTGAAACGGGGGGAGAAGAATAAGACCAGAGAGTCCGTAGCTGAATGGACACAGCAGAATGCCCGGCTGCTTCAATATAAAATGGACAGATATTATGATACATTGGAGAATGTAGCCAGGCTTGTACAGAATCTGCCCATGAACAGCCAGGAAACCCAGAAAAAGATCGGACGGAATTTCCCGACGGAAGATACAAACTTTATTTGTATCCGTGCATTGGATCTGGAGGGGAAAAATCCTGAATTTATCGGTAGCTGGAAGAACCAGCAGTATTTTAAGGACAGCCTGGCAGGAAACCGTGGAATCGGAAAAAATGGTTCTGCTTATAAAAGCGGTGTGGTTCTGTCAGTTCCGGTTTATGACAACAGTGATCAGATCAAGGGTGTGATCTGTGGAGTTTTATCTCCGGACAGCCTGAATATTTTTACAGATTCTGAAGAGGATAGGGAGCGCAGAGATCTCTATGTGACAGATAAGGATGGTACCTATATTGTAAAGCAGGATTATGAAGGAGTTTCCGGTGATAACCTGTATACGGATCTTTCCGGCAGAGAGCTCAGTGTAAAACTGAAAAATATCAGATTCAGGGTTAGTCAGAACATGAAGGTGTGTTTCAGTGCAGCGAAAACAGAGGATGATGTGGCAAGGGAATATGCCATTGTCCAGGCAAATGGCCAGAAGCTGAATGTGGTCACTGTCATGAAGGAGAAAACAGTTCTGGAGACCAGTACCTATTATCAGAAATATCTGTACCTTCTGAGTTTTCAGCTGATCATGGCGGTTCTGGTGGTTGTGTGGATATATCTGCGGATGATCCGTGATGACAGGATCTACATAAAGAACCTGAACAAGCGTCTGGAGCTTAGTGAGGAGACTTACAGAGTCACAGCAAGGAATAATGACGTCTGCATCTTTACTTATGATGTGGAAACCGGACTGATACAGTTCCTTAATGAAAAATATAAGGAGCTAGGACTGGGACAGGCACAGCTGAGCATTCCTGTGCTGATGAAGAAGATCCAGGAGATCAATCCAAGTACCTGTGCAGAAATTGAAGTGATAATAAAAAGTGTTGATGATAAACTACCTAACTTTGAACATAAGTTTGTTCTGTGGTCAGGGGGCAGAAAACGGTATCTGCATGTACTGACCACCAATATTTTTGATAATACGGGAAATGTGGCCCGTATGGTAGGTTCTATTGAAGATATTACCACGAATGAGTCGGATCCTCTTACAGGAGTACTGCGCCGGGCTGCCGGTATTGAGCAGGTTGAGCAGATCCTGCTGACTTCCCCGGGAGTGGGGCGGGTGCATGCGTTTATGATCGTGGATCTGGATAATTTTAAAAGCCTGAATGATAAGCTGGGACATATGTGGGGGGATAAAGCACTCCAGGATGTGGCAAAGATTATGAAGAACGACTGCAGACCCCGGGATGTGATCTGCCGCCTGGGAGGAGATGAGTTCGTTCTGTTCCTCCAGAATCTGCCGGAACGGGAAGTAGAGTCCTTTGCAGAGGGGCTTTCCAGGCGTCTGCATCTGACCTACAGCGATGGCAGCCAGTCTGTATCCATCACTGCATCTATGGGAATCATTCTGACAGGCAGAAGTGAGACTTCTTTTCAGGAATTGTATGCCAGAGCAGATAAGGAGCTTTATGAGGTAAAAAGAACCGGAAAAGGAACCTGGCATATTAAGGAATAATCAGGGATTAATTTATGAAAAAGGCTTGACTTCTATGCCCGTTATGTGATAAACTTGACGAGCGACATGGAAGTTAGGTCTTTTTTTTATGCCCGAAAGTGATGACGGATACATCATGAAACCGCGTCCTCAGCGGCTCAGGGAATAGAGAAATGACCATGCAAATGAAAACACTGGAGGTGGAAGTTGTGCGCGTTAAGATTACATTAGCATGTACCGAGTGCAAGCAGCGTAACTACAATATGACTAAGGAGAAAAAGAACCATCCTGAGAGAATGGAAACTCAGAAATATTGTAAGTTCTGCCGCAAACACACTCTGCATAAGGAAACAAAGTAATCCAAGGTAACTGGACGAAACAGTTACTCACAGAGAATTGTGAGGTCAGGCTATGCAAGGAAATGAAAAATCTGCTGGCAAGAGCCAGAAGAAGAGTTGGTTTCAGGGACTTCAGTCAGAATTCAGGAAGATTGTCTGGACAGACCGCAATGAACTGATTAAGCAGACTATCGTGGTAGTTTGCGTATCGATCGTGCTTTGCGTACTGATCAGCGTCATGGATTCATTTATTCTCGAAGGCATTAATCTTTTAATGAAATAAGGATAAGGTGATTGTATGTCAGAAGCGAAATGGTATGTTGTTCATACTTATTCCGGGTATGAGAACAAGGTAAAAGCCAACATTGAAAAAACCATCGAAAACCGACACCTGGAAGACCAGATCCTTGAGGTTCGTGTTCCGTTACAGGAAGTATCCGAGCTGAAGAACGGAACTGTGAAACAGGTTCAGAAGAAAATGTTTCCTGGCTATGTACTTCTCAACATGGTTATGAATGACGATACATGGTATGTTGTCCGTAACACCAGAGGTGTGACAGGCTTCGTTGGACCAGGGTCCAAGCCGGTACCGTTGACCGAGGAAGAGATGCTTCCTCTTGGTATCAAGAAAGAGGAAATTCAGGTCGATTTCGCAGAGGGTGATACAGTTGTTGTCACAGGCGGTGCCTGGAAAGATACCGTTGGTGTTATCACTGCCCTTAATGTGCAGAAACAGACAGCAACGATCAATGTTGAACTTTTCGGCCGCGAAACGCCGGTAGAAATTAGTTTCGCAGAAATCAAACAGATGTAACAAGCAAAGGTAACAATATCGTGGGAGGGACCTAAACCCCCGCCAATACCACATAGGAGGTGCCGAAAATGGCAAAGAAAGTAACAGGATATATCAAATTACAGATTCCGGCTGGTAAAGCAACTCCAGCACCACCTGTAGGTCCGGCTCTTGGACAGCACGGTGTAAATATCGTTCAGTTTACAAAAGAGTTCAATGCAAGAACAGCAGATCAGGGAGACTTAATCATTCCTGTAGTTATCACTGTTTATGCAGACAGAAGTTTCAGCTTCATAACCAAAACTCCGCCGGCTGCAGTTCTTCTTAAGAAAGCTGCAAACATCAAATCCGGTTCCGGCGTACCGAACAAGACAAAAGTTGCTAAGGTTACTAAGGCTCAGGTTCAGGAAATCGCTGAACTTAAGATGAAAGACTTAAATGCAGCATCCCTCGAAGCAGCTATGAGCATGATCGCTGGTACTGCAAGAAGTATGGGAATCGAAGTAGTTGATTAATTTTAATATTAAATAGTAAGTGGGAGGGCGTTCCCCGCAAATACCACAGGAGGTTATAGAAATGAAACGAGGAAAGAAATACGTGGAAGCTGCTAAAGCAGTAGACCGCGCTACATTATATGATACCGCAGAAGCTATCAGCTTAGTTAAGAAGGCTGCAGTTGCTAAATTTGACGAAACTATCGAAGTTCATATCCGTACAGGCTGCGATGGACGTCATGCAGACCAGCAGATCCGTGGTGCAGTAGTTCTGCCACATGGTACTGGTAAAAAAGTTCGTGTTTTAGTATTCGCTAAAGATGCTAAAGCTGAAGAAGCAAAAGCAGCAGGTGCTGAATTCGTAGGAGCTGAGGATCTTATTCCGAAGATCCAGAACGAAGGATGGTTAGACTTTGACGTTGTTGTTGCAACTCCAGATATGATGGGTGTTGTAGGTCGTCTTGGTCGTGTACTTGGACCGAAAGGTTTAATGCCAAACCCGAAAGCTGGTACAGTAACAATGGACGTTACTAAAGCAGTTCACGATATCAAAGCAGGTAAGATTGAGTACCGTCTTGATAAAACCAACATCATTCATGTTCCGGTTGGTAAAGCATCCTTTACAGAAGAACAGTTAAGCGACAACTTCCAGACGCTGATCGATGCTATCGTTAAGGCTAGACCTAGCACACTGAAGGGTCAGTATTTAAAGAGCGTTGTTATTGCTCCTACTATGGGACCTGGTGTGAAGATCAATCCTATGAAGTTAGCACAATAAATGTATTTTGGGAAATCCCCTCGGAGTTTGAGACTCTGGGGGGATTTTTTTGGTGAAGGGGACGCGCGGGGAAATGTTTGTGTCCGGACACGGCTTCGGTGTCTGTAACTCTAAGCTTTCGGGAATTTGCTAAAAGCATGGCAGAAAAATTCAAACTCGCCCTTTGGGCTCAGACAGTGAATTTTTCTGCCATAACGCAAATTTCCGAGAGCTAAGAGTTACGACGACGCCTGCAGATATGTCCGGACACAAACATTTCCCCGCGCTGCGCGTCACAAAGGGCATGGTGGGGAGGGCTCGGCGCAGCTTTGGCTGCGCCATCGTGAGTTTGCGTGTGGCGGGTATGGGGGAGTGATAGGAGGAAGGTAGGAAATAAGGGATATGATAATATGGGGTTACAGGGGGTGGGGGTGGTGTGGTATAGTTATGGTTGTGTGTAAGTGGTATATTTGTACTGGTAAGAATGGTGATCAAGAACAGGGGAGGATTAGTGAGGGTGTCGGGAAATCGGATACTATGCTAATTTATGTGTCTGCTGTTATGGGTAGATTATGAGGTAAACTGGAATGAGTTTTTGCTGTGTTATTGAGAATTGTAGTGTGTATGCTGGGAAGGGAGTGAGTTGGTAGTGAGAGACAGGAAGCGGAGTCGGAAGAGGAGATCTGGGAGTGGTCGGGGGCGCAGGAGGACGAATCTGGGGAGGATTGTGCTTTGTGTGTTTGTGGAGGTTATTGTGATCTGTGCCATGGTGATCATGGTTGGCTGGGATAAGGGTGTGAAGGAGTGGTTTGCGCAGTTTGAGCAGCCGGTTTTGAGGGAGGTGGATATTACCGGGATCAATAGTCCTGATGCTGTTTTGATGCAGGCGCGGGGTGGAAAGATCCTGGGGGAGATTAATGGGGAGGAGCGGATTTATCCGGCTTCTATGACGAAGATTATGACGGTGATCCTGGGGATTGAGGAGTTGGATGATCTGGAGGAGAAGATTACGCTGACGGATGATATGTTTGCGGGTCTGTATGAGGAAGGGGCTACGCAGGCCGGGTTTCAGCCTGGGGAGGAGGTTCGGGTTATGGATCTGCTTTATGGGGCTATGCTTCCTTCTGGTGCGGAGTGCTGTATTGCGCTGGCGGATACCATCAGTGGATCGGAGGCGGATTTTGCGGAGCTGATGAATAAGAAGGCGAAGAAGCTGGGGATGGTTGATACTCATTTCTGTGATTCTACGGGGCTGCATGATCCGGATCATTATAGTACGGTGAAGGATATTGCAGTGTTGATGAAGTATTGTATTAAGAATGATACGTTTAGGGAGATCATTGAGACTGCCAGACATTCTACGGGAATTACCAATGTTCATCCGGATGGAATTACTTATTACAGTACAATGTTTAAAAATCTGTCAGATCCTACAGTTACAGGTGGAAAAATACTTGGCGGTAAGACTGGGTATACCAGTGAGGCAGGACATTGTCTGGCAAGCTTTGCGGAGATTGAGGGCAGGGAATATATTTTTGTTACTGCAGGGGCACCGGGAAGTGAAGTGAATAATATTCCCCATATTCAGGATGCGGTGACCGTTTATAACCGGGTTGGTGCGGCCATTGAGGAAAAAATGAATGACAGTAAAGAATGAGGGGATTTTGCTGGACGGATTGGGATGACGATGGTATAATCATTTTTATACAAAAGAACGATACGGGCTATAAGGAGGTGAAAATGGTGACGGACAGAGAAATACTGGAAGCTGTCCTGGCGGAAGTCAGAGGTCTGGGGACTCGTATGGATGGACTTGAAAGCCGTATGGACGGGCTGGATGCTCGAATGAACGGATTGGACGTCAGGATGGAGAGAATGGAGAAGCGCCAGGAGCAGTTTGAGGAAGAGACCAGAGATAATTTTGCGGATCTCAGACTGCATCTGGAGAACATAACAGACCGGAATATTTCTATTCTCGCAGAGAATCATCTGAACCTTATTAATAAGATGGACGTATCGGCTACATGGATGAACAGGATAATGATCAATGAGGTCAAAATGAATGCTCTGGCAGATCAGGTTAACAGACTTCAGGTGAAACACAGTTAAGCTTCCCAAATAAAGTACGTGCAGATAAAAAACGGAGTCAAAGAAGGCTCCGTTTCTTTATGCAAAGAAGGATAGGATTTTATGAAGGAAGCAAATTTTTTATAAATAACTTGACAAAAACACTCCAATATTGTATGATAACGATATCAGTAATGATTATTAATATTGAACAGGATGCTAGGAGATAGTTATCTGGTACAGTAAGTAATCAGAAAGGAGGAGGATTATGGCTACTTTGAAATACAGCCGCCAGAGAGAATCTATCAAGGAATTTCTGCAAACCAGGACAGATCATCCTACGGCTGATGTAGTTTATGAGAATATGAAGCTGATTTATCCCAACATCAGTCTGGGAACTGTGTACAGGAATCTGTCTTTGCTGGCAGATCTGGGAGAGATCAAGAAGCTGTCCTCCTTTGCCGGTGCGGATCATTTTGACGGACGCACGGAGCGGCACTGCCATTTTATGTGTACCCGCTGCAGCCGGATCATGGATTTGGAGAGTGAGGGGATTCATCATATTATGGATATTGCCGGTGAGAACTTCGGAGGGAAAATCACAGACTACAGTGCCAGATTTTTTGGACTCTGTGAGGATTGTCTGAAAGAAACGCAAAAGGAAACGGCGGAAGAAAAAAATGAAAATAAAACTTGACTTTTATTATCAAGTATGTTAATCTAAGTACATAGAAAACAGTAACGATTACTATTATCAAAGAAAAGTAAAAATCACCTGTTTTTTATGAGGCAGAAGGCAATGCCGGAACTGACCTGAATTTTTGGGGACAGGTTCTGAAACAATAAATATTGCTGTGATTTATAAGACAGTAACCAAAACAAATTAAAATAAGAAAAGGAGATCTTAATTATGACAAAATGGGTATGTAGTGTATGTGGATATGTTTATGAAGGCGAGCAGGCTCCGGAAGCCTGTCCAGTATGTAAAGCACCAGCTTCCAAATTCGTGAAACAGGATGCTGAAATGTCATGGGCAGCAGAGCATGTAGTAGGTGTTGCTCAGGGATCCAGCGAAGACATCATGGCTGATTTAAGAGCAAACTTCCAGGGTGAATGCTCTGAAGTTGGTATGTATCTTGCAATGGCAAGAGTTGCTCACAGAGAAGGATATCCGGAAATCGGTTTATACTATGAAAAAGCAGCTTATGAAGAAGCAGAGCATGCTGCTAAATTTGCTGAATTACTTGGCGAAGTAGTTACAGACAGCACAAAGAAGAACCTGGAAATGAGAGTAGAAGCTGAGAACGGCGCAACAGCAGGAAAGACAGATCTTGCAAAACGTGCAAAAGCTGCTAACCTGGATGCAATCCACGATACAGTACACGAAATGGCTCGCGATGAAGCAAGACACGGAAAAGCATTCGCTGGACTGCTTAAGAGATACTTCGGCTAATCTGAAGGCTATATAAAACAGTAAAGATAATGCCCTGCAGGATTTTCCTGCAAGGGCATTTTTTTGCTGTTTTATCCTATTCTTATTCTTTTTTTATGCAGATAGTACTTGACCCGAATTAAGTAGCGAAGTGGATTGTGATTACTGTTTACACACCACTACGTTACTGTGAACGGAGTGAACAGTAACGGATTGTGAATATCCGTTTGACCTGTTCCGGAGGATTTATTATAATAGAGCTTGGATGATTTAACCGAACTGCAGAGCAGTTCGGTTATGAGCAAATAGGGAAGCGGATTGCGAATATCCGCCTGACCCGAGTCAAGTAAGTCCCCTGCTTCAATTGTGAAAAGCAATAAGTAGTGGGTGGGGATGTCTAAGAGATCAGGAGAGCGAGAGCTATGAATCGAAGGGAAGCAGAAGAATATTTATATTGCGCCATGTCTATCGGTGAACAGCTGCTGGTCAGCGGCGCAGAGGTAGGAAGGGTGGAGGATACCATCCGCAGGATCTGCCTGGCATACGGAGCGGAGAGGGCAGATGTATTTTCCATTACCTCCAGTATCGTTACCACCATATATGGAGCTGATTTCGGGGCCTGCACCCAGACACGCAGGGTCTCCGGCATGGTCAATAACCTGGACAGAGTAGACCAGCTGAATCAGCTTTCCAGGGAAATCTGTCAGGAAAAGCCTACCCATGAGGAGATAAAGGAAAAGCTGACACAGATACAGAACAGACCACATTATTCCTTTGGGATGCAGCTTCTGATCTATGCCCTGGTCTCCGGTTCCTTTTCTGTATTTTTCGGCGGAGACTGGAAGGATATGGCAGCCTCAGCGATCATCGGTGTATTGCTGAAATTCATAGAAGCTTTTGTGAAAAAAGGTTCCGTCAATTCTCTGATCACAGCTCTGATCTGCTCCACTGTGGGAGGATTTCTGGCAAATCTGGCTGTATACAGCGGAATTGGTGATCATGCAGATCTGATCAGCATCGGAAACATCATGCTTTTGATTCCCGGAATTGCATTTACCAATTCCCTGAGGGATATGTTTTCCGGGGACACTATCACAGGACTGATACGCTTTATGGAATCTATACTGCTGGCTCTGGTGATCGCTCTGGGCTTCACCTTTGCAGGATTTATATTGGGATAAAAGAGGAATAAAATAATGAAGGAATTTATCCAGTTAATGGCAGCGCTCCTTGGCTCTCTGGGCTTTGCTGCCCTGTTTAACATCAGAGGGAAAAAATTAATATTTGCCACTGTCGGCGGTTTTCTGTCATGGGCAACCTATCTGGCAGCTGCCTGTATCAATGCAAACCCCTATTTCTGCGGGTTTATTTCCACGGTACTGACAACTCTCTATGCAGAAGTGATGGCCCGTATGGTCAAAACACCGGTTACCGTATTCCTGGTATCTGCCACCATCCCACTGATTCCCGGAGCTGCCCTTTACCGTGCCATGAACTGTCTCATGCACAGAAACTATGCCGGCTTTTCCAAAGAAGGAACCTACACCCTTCTCTTTGCTGCCAGCATGTCTGCAGGAATTACTTTTACCACTGTGGTTTTCCGTATGATCTGGCGCCAGCTCTACAGCAGCAGAAGTATACACATCCGCTGAAAAACTGAGGTTTACAATCTCTGCATAAACCGCTATAATACAATAAGAATGTTGATTTGTAATTTGTACTGAAAATAAAGGAGAAACTGATCAATGGAAAAACAGAAATATTATATTACCACTGCCATAGCTTATACCTCCGGCAAGCCGCACATCGGAAATACCTATGAGGTTGTTCTTGCCGATGCTATTGCCCGCTATAAACGTCAGCAGGGCTATGATGTATTCTTCCAGACCGGAACTGATGAGCATGGCCAGAAAATCGAATTAAAAGCAGAAGAAGCAGGCATCACTCCAAAGGAATTTGTAGACAACGTATCTACAGAGATCAGACGGATCTGGGATCTGATGAATACTTCCTATGATAAATTCATCCGTACTACAGATGAAGACCATGAAAAACAGGTTAAGAAAATTTTCAAAAAAATGTATGCAAAGGGAGATATCTACAAGGGACATTACGAAGGTATGTATTGTACTCCCTGTGAATCCTTCTTCACAGAATCCCAGCTGGTAGACGGCAAATGTCCGGACTGCGGACGTCCCTGTGTGCCTGCAAAGGAGGAAGCATACTTCTTTAAAATGAGCAAATATGCTGACAAGCTGATCGACTATATCAACACACATCCGGATTTCATTCAGCCGGAATCCCGTAAGAATGAAATGATGAACAACTTCCTTCTTCCGGGACTTCAGGATCTCTGTGTATCCAGAACATCCTTTAAATGGGGAATCCCGGTAGACTTTGATCCGAAGCATGTGGTATATGTATGGCTGGATGCCCTTACCAACTATATCACAGGAATTGGCTATGACTGTGACGGTGAGAGCACAGAGCAGTTCAAACAGCTCTGGCCTGCAGACCTGCACCTTATTGGTAAAGATATTATCCGTTTCCATACAATTTACTGGCCTATCTTCCTTATGTCACTGGATCTGCCTCTGCCGAAACAGGTATTTGGTCATCCATGGCTGCTCCAGGGTGACGGCAAAATGAGTAAATCCAAAGGAAATGTACTTTATGCAGATGAACTGGTAGATTTCTTTGGTGTAGATGCAGTCCGCTACTTTGTGCTTCATGAAATGCCATTTGAGAATGATGGTGTGATCACCTGGGAGCTGATGGTAGAGCGTCTCAACTCTGAGCTTGCAAATACTCTTGGAAACCTTGTAAACCGTACGATTTCCATGTCCAACAAATACTTCGGTGGTGTTGTGGAGAATAAGGGTGTAGCAGAGGAAGTAGACGAAGACATGAAAGCCTTTGTACTGGGAATCCCGAAAAAGGTAGAGGCAAAGATGGAGAAGCTTCGTGTAGCTGATGCTATGACTGAAGTATTTACCCTCTTCAAGCGCCTGAACAAATATATTGATGAAACTATGCCATGGGCACTGGCAAAGGATGAAGCAAAGAAAGACCGTCTGGCTACTGTACTCTACAATCTGGTAGAGGGCATCTGCATCGGTGCAACCCTGCTGAAATCCTTTATGCCTGAGACCACAGAGCGTATCCTGAAGCAGCTGAACGCACAGGACAGAGAGCTTCAGGAACTGGATTCCTTCGGTCTCTATCCGTCCGGTGCAAAGGTAACGGACAAGCCGGAGATCCTTTTTGCACGTCTGGACCTGAAGGAGGTAATGGAAAAGGTAGCAGAGCTCCATCCTCAGAAGCAGGCTAAGGAAGAAGGAAAAGCAGATGAGGCTGCAGAGGGAGCAGTGACTCCGGATGAAGCACCTATTAATATAGAAGCAAAACCGGAAATCACCTTTGACGATTTCGGAAAGCTTCAGTTCCAGGTAGGTAAGATCATTGCCTGCGAGGAAGTAAAGAAATCCAAGAAGCTCCTTTGCTCCAAGGTACAGATCGGAAGCCAGGTACGTCAGATTGTATCAGGAATAAAATCTCATTACAGTGCAGAAGAGATGGTTGGAAAACGTGTTATGGTAGTTACCAACCTGAAGCCAGCCAAACTTGCAGGAATTCTCAGTGAAGGAATGATCCTCTGTGCAGAAGATGCTGATGGAAATCTCTCCCTCATGGTGCCGGAGAAAGAAATGCCGGCAGGAGCAGAGATCTGCTAAAGAGCCTATTCTGTGAGAGTATTACTGTGAACGATAACAACAGTAACGAAAATTCTCCACAATTTTCAATTATAGCTTGACAAAACTTCCCGGGCAGTCTATAGTGGAATATATAACAGGGAGTAGGTGACAGATGTAGATTTACAGTGTCATCAGTCTCAACGGGTAAAGATTCCATCCGTATCGTGATGAAACGGCAAGACTCTTACTACACACATAACGTGTGTGGTAAGAGTCTTGCTTTTTGTTTTTTATTTTGCAAAATAAGGGCCTGTGATCCGGATTTTGCGTATACGAATTTTTTCGTAAATTAAGAAAAAAATTATGCAAATCGCCGGAATTGTACGACAGCTATTTTTTTTAAAAGTAAAAATATTGAATCTGAAAAATTATGATGCTATACTCAAATAATGAGATAAAGTATCATGACTGTTGGTCATTTTACAGTTATGAAGTCTCACCGGTAGGCGGATTCATCGTCCGTATCTGCCATTTACAATAGAAAATAAAAGAAAAAATTTATTTAAAAGGGAGGATGACATTATGAAAAGCAAAACGACGAAAGTCAGACGTTATCTGGCAGCAATACTGACAGTCCTGATGATCTTCCAGCAGGCAACGACCAGTGTTATCTATGCCAGCAGCGAAGCTGCGGTTCCCACAGTAACGGAAGCCCCGGCAGCACAGACGGAGGAAACATCTGAGAAACAGGTGGAGGAAACACCGGAGGAAAAGACTCCTACGGAAGGAGAAAATGAGGGTGAAGAGTCTGTAGCACCCACAGAGGCACCTGCGGAGAATGAGGCAGCGCCGGAGGTTACAGTAACTCCTGCAGCAGAGCCAACAGCAACAGAAGCCCCTGCAGTTGAAGCAACAGCTACACCTGTACCAGAGGCAACTGAGGTTCCGGAGGCAACACCGACAGAGGTGCCGAAGAAAATGGAGTTTTCCGGAACTGTAGATAATGCTATGGCAACTGTAAGTTTATCAGAGCCAATTTCAGAAGATGCAGTTTTTGTTGCAAGACAGTATGCAGATGGCAATGATTACTTTGACAATGCAATTGATGCAGCGGGTTCATGGTTGACAGCTAATGGATATGATGGTGGTCAGGTTATAGATGCGGCAGTTTACGATATGCATTTTGAGAAAAATGGTCAGGAAATTGCAGTAAATCAGAATGCAACTGTAAATCTTCAGTTTATTAAACCTATTCTGACAGAAACAGTAGATGGCGTACCGACAAGTGTGCACGTTCTCCACATTGTAAATGGAACTGCAGTTGAAGCTGGAAGTCTCAACACTGACGCTAATGGGGCAGTTACAGTGGCTAATATTAATACAAATGGATTCTCTCCGTTTGTGTTTGTGAAGACTGTAAATGGAGATGTAACACAGACGGCAGATAATACAGAAACAGACTTAAGTAAATTTTTTACTTCTATGACAGTTTCGGTAGATGGAACAGAAGTTAAAGATGATACACTGGTAAAACCAGATTCAACATTTGAGTTTTCTATTGCATTTGCTGAAAGTAGCAGCCAAAACCGAATGGCACAGACAGTACATTTTGATATGCCAAATAATCTTGTAAATTGGGCAGAAAGTGGAGTATTAAAAGAAAAAGGAAGTGATGAAGTTGCCGCAAATTATACGGTAGATCAAAGCGGACATGTTACTGTTACATTTACAGATGAATTTATGAGTAAAGCAGCACAGGGATATCTGGCAGGAGATTTCTACTTTAAGGCTGGTATTAAGAGAAGTGTTGAAGAGAAAGAAGTTACCATTACAGTTCCGGGAACAAGTTTAGAGAAAAAAATCAAATTTAATCTTAATGCTAGCTTAGAGGCATCTAAAAATGCAACATATGATCCGGTATCTGGTGAGATTACTTATACTGTAACTGTTACTGCAAAAGAAGGAGAAGTTACAGATATAAATGTTACAGATACATTAGGAGAATCGTTATCTTTAGTAAAAGCCGATGATGGAAAAGATTATTCTTTGAAAATTGGTGAGCAGGTTACAACTGGAGACTTTGTAGATGGAGTAGTTACAATCAGTTCTTTAAAAGCGGGACAATCAGCTGTATTGACATATAAAGCTAAATTTAAAGATGGTATTTTAAATAATTTTGCTGAGATTGATACGAGTAAAACAAAGAACAGTGTTACAGCAAAAGGTAAAAATGGAAGTAAAGATGTTATAAGTAATACTCCGGAAGTAAATATAGGAGATCAGTTTAAAAACTATAAATGGATTAGCAAAAGCGGTAATGTACAAGATCAGAATGGAAAAATATATATTAATTGGACAGTAACATATAACGAGTCAAAGCTGGTTTCTGTGAAAGGAAATACTGTAACAGATACAATTCCAGAAAATGAAGGAAAGATCAGTTTTAAAAAGAACGATAAAATTACTGTAAAAAGATCGGATGGAAAAACATTTGAAATAACGGTTCCAAGTGATGGAAAAACTTGGTCGTATACGATTGGTTCAAATTCAGGAGATACATATGGAAACGAGAAAGAAAGTTATTCATATGAGTTTACTTATACGACAGAAATAGATGCAAATGAATTAGCAGATGTTTATGGAAATGTAACTGTACAAAATGGGGTAAGTGATGATAAAGGACATTCTGCTCAAAAAGATGTAAGTGTTGCAGGAAAAATTGGAGAGCCAACGAAAATCTGTACTGGAGTTACTGCTGAGAAAGCCAGTTGGAAAGTTACAATTCATGTACCGGCTTCTGGAATGAAGTTTTGGTTTTCGGATCAGGTTCAACAGGTAACTAATAATAATGAAGATTGGAGTCGATATGGAGAGATAGATCCTGCTTCTATAATTATTACTGGTACTGATAAGTATTATTATCAATCAGAGATAGATGGAAGAAAAACGACAGGCTATTTATTCTTTGGATCAGCTGTTGGTTCTCAAAATACAATACAGATTAATCAAACGAACTCTCAATTACCAGCATCAACAAATGGTGCTTACGATGTGACAATTACTTATGATACATGGAATAAGTATTATAAAGATCAAGATCGACAAGAACAAGTAAGTATGGATGCGGATGCTGAAGTAAAAAATACTATTAAAATTAATGGTAATAAAGAGGTAGGGGCAAGTGGTATCATCCCCGGTGATTTAAAAGTAGAAAAAGTACAACAGACACAGGGTTACAATTATTATAGTACATACTATCAGAATAATAATAATAATCTATGCTATGTTATTAAAATTGATACTACGCGGTCTGGATTGGGAAGTGGTAAGGTAACGGTGTACGATTCTCATAGTAAAGGTTTGCAGTATATAGATAAGTCGGCTGCAGTTATGAGATCTACAAGCACATATTCAATCTATGGAACACAAAAGAACAACGATGAAGATGAAAAGGCATGGGTTAATGATGGAATAGAAAGTGTAACAGAAAATGGTAATAAAATAACATTTAACTTACGTAATTTAAATGAAAAAGCATCAGATGGCAGGCCATATATATACTTTTTGTACTATCGAATGAAAGTAGATGATAATCTAACTACTTCATCAGAGGGTATGAGTCTTGATAACACTGCAGTGATAAAAAGTGAAGATAGCAGAGAAGCAACCACAAATACAGTTTCTTATAATTATAAGAAGCCATTATTAGGTAAGAACCAAATATCATTATCTAATGGATACCGTGCACAATTTGAGATTACGGTTCCAAGTGCGACAAAGTACATGACGAATGGAAATCTTATAGTGCAGGATGAGTATTCAAATAATCTGTTAATAGATAATTCATCCTTTGGAGTAACAGATCAAAATGGTACGCCTTTATCTGCGGGTACTGAATATAGTGTTACTCAGAATGCAAACGGTATGCAGATTGAGATAAAAAATGCAATTGATGGAAATACATACAAAATTGTATATGAAGCGTTTGTTGTGGGCGCACCTGGTGCGGTTATCAATTATACTAATACAGCATATATTCCTGGTCATGAAGAACAGTATTTCAAATATACAAATAGTGTTACAAAAAATCAGGTATCAGGTGGATCAGTAGGAGTACAAAGCTATAAATTTTCTATTTTCAAATCAGGTAGTGATGATCAGGCAGTAGGACTTGAAGGGGCAGAATTTACATTATATCAAGGAGAAAAAGTTCTTACTGATAAGATTAGAACTGGAAAGGACGGTAAAACAGGTGAAATTCAGTCAAGTGATCTGAATGGACATATTATGGAACCGTACGTTCAGTATCGCTTACGTGAAACAAAAGCTCCAGATGAGTATCAGATATTGTCAGAGGATATTTATTTTTATTTTACAAATGATTCTAAGTCAGAAAACGACATTTCTTCATTAGGTTTAAAAGGAACTGCTCTTTATACGGGGCAGACATTGAATATAACCAACCAGAAAAGAACTCAGGGAGAGGTTGAATACCAGTTTGGAGTGAAGAAACAGGTTGAAGGAACTAATAATTGTGACACGGAGTTCCGTTTTGTCCTTAAAGACAATGCCCAAAATGAGATAGGGACAGTGACAACTAAGGGAGCGGGGACTGCGAATTTCGCAGCACTGAAATTCACAGAAGCGGGAACCTATACTTACACAGTAGAGGAGACCAGTAAAGCCCCGTCAGAAGATGCGTACGGAAAGTGGAGTTATGACAATACCCAGCATACCGTTACGATCGAGGTTGTGAAAAACACAGAAACAAACACCCTTGAGATCAAGAATGTAACTGGAGTTGATAAAGAAGACAGGAATGTAGTTATCACAAATACCTATACAGAGAAAAAACCGGCAAAAGTGACATATCAGTTTGGTGTAGAGAAGAAGGTAGAGGGAGTCAGCAACTGCGGGACCAAGTTCAGCTTTGCCCTTAAAGATAAAGAGGGTACAGTAATTGACACGGCAGAAATAACAGGGGCTGGAACAGCAAGCTTCAAAGAACTGGAATATACAGAGGCCGGAACCTATACTTATAAAGTGACAGAAACAAGCCAGGCACCATCAGAAGATGCGCATGGAAGCTGGAAATATGACAATACGGAGCATATAGTAACTGTCACAGTGAAAAAGGATGAGACAAAAAATACACTGGAGATTGAGAAGGTAGATGGAGTTGATGATGAAAACAAGAATGTGACCATCACAAATGCCTATACTGAGAAAACCCCAGGGGAAACAGTCTGCCAGCTTGGAGTGAACAAACAGGTAAAAGGAACTGATAGTTGTAACGCGGACTTTAGTTTTGCTCTTAAGGACAAAGACGGAAAAGAGATAGAGACAGTGACAACTAAGGGAGCGGGAACTGTGAATTTCACAGCACTGAAATTCACAGAAGCCGGAACCTATACTTACACAGTAGAGGAGACCAGTAAAGCCCCGTCAGAAGATGCGTACGGAAAGTGGAGTTATGACAA